>JAHFOY010000045.1 GCA_023261485.1 Planctomycetota bacterium | reverse complement strand
CATTTACGATAAAAAGGGTTTTTGATTGGGAGGTTATCCTTCTAAATTCCTTTGCCAGGGTAAGGAACTCGCTGTCAGGCATCGTTTTTTCCCGCAGTTGTACTGCATCAGCGCCGCCCTTAATGACCTCCTGTAATGTCTCCAGTACAGGTTTTTTAGCCAGTGCGGAGCTTATAATGACGTACAACCTTACATCTGAAAAATTTTTTAAAGGGTTTTGCTTAATAATCTTCGTTTCTCGTTGTTGATTCATTGATAATTGTAATTGACACCTATTTGATGTTTGATATAATTACTCCGTCATGTATTTTCCTGCCAAAAGTATTACAGTGCAAACCTATTTTAAATTTCCATCAAAATAAATACAAGATTTATACGGTAAATATTTTGGATGTCTAAATAAAGCCGGATTATAAGAATATGTCAGACATAAAAGAACATTGCGGATTATTTGGTGTTTACGGTTGTGAGGATGCAGCCGAGAGGGTGTATTATGGTTTGTATTCCTTGCAACATCGCGGAGAAGAAAGCGCCGGTATAGCTTCAACAAACGGGAAAGACATCTTATTTCATAAGGGAATGGGTTTGGTAAGCGATGTTATAAAACCGCAAATGTTCAAAACTCTTAAAAACCCCATTGCTATCGGACATGTCAGATATTCCACTATCGGTTCCAGCAACATTGGAAATGCACAACCCCTGGTTGTTGATTATTATAAGGGAAAGGTAGCCGTTGCGCATAATGGACAGTTAACCAATGCAAAAAGGCTGCGCGAAGAATTTGAGGCTAATGGTTCGATATTCCATACCACCTCGGATACGGAAGTAATCGTCCATCTTATGGCAAAGCCTTTAAATATGATGCAAAAGAATTTATCCCTCGTACTGCAACAATTGCGAGGGGCTTTTTCGCTGTTATTTTTGACGCCCGACGAGATGGTAGGGGTGCGTGATCCTCACGGTTTCAGGCCTTTGTCCATAGGTAAATTGAATGACGGATATGTGATGGCATCAGAAACCTGCGCCCTGGATCAGGTTGGCGCTGAGTATATTAGGGACGTTAATCCCGGGGAGTCGGTCTATGTTGGAAAAGATGGGATCCGGAGCGAATATTACTGTCCTCAAAAGCAAATCAAACCGGCTTTTTGTGTCTTTGAACTGGTCTACTTTTCCAGACCTGACAGCAAAGTCTATGGTGAAAGCGTACACCTGTTTCGCAAGCGATTAGGGGCGAAACTTGCAAAGGAATCGCCTGTGGATGCAGATGTGGTGATTTCCGTTCCGGAAGGCGGAAACTCCGCTGCGATTGGTTACTCTCATGCATCGGGGATACCATTTGATCGCGGGTTTATTCGTAATCATTACGTAGGCAGGACGTTTACATTACCAGAACAGGATCGTCGTCACCGTATTGTAGAACTCAAGCTGAATGCACTAAAAGAAACCGTGGAGGGGAAACGGGTTATTGTTATTGACGATTCCATTGTGAGAGGGACGACGTCAAAGTCCAGGTTTGGGTTGCTGCGGAAGGCCGGAGCAAAGGAGATACATGTAAGGATCTGTTGCCCGCCGCATCGTTATCCCTGTTATTATGGAATTGATTTTCAGCAGAAAGGTGAACTCATTGCAGCAAATCGTTCCCTGGAAGAGATAAGGAAGTATTTAAATGTGGAGAGTTTGTGCTATCTCAGCGTGGAGGGAATGATGAGTTGTGCGACGCAGCCTCGACAATATTTTTGCAATGCCTGCTTTACAAGCGATTATCCTACCCCTATAGAAGAGGAGACGAAGAAACTTACCGAGCGGGAAGTTGTCCGAGAAGCAGAAAAGGTTCATTAATTAACAATGATTAAAAACCCACTGTACCTCATAAAAGGCGTCTTCGGCAGGACCTTTTATGTCTTTCCACAGAGACCTGAACGTATCCAGATTGAGATAACTAATCGTTGTAACTATACCTGCGGCATGTGCCCGAGGGAATCCTTTAATCTGCCGGAAAAAGACATCCCCTTGGATCTTTTTAAGAAAATTATCGACAGACTCGCCCCTTTCTCCGAAAAGGGGGTAGAAACACCCTATAATGTTACCCTTACCGGATGGGGTGAACCGTTATTGCATCCCGCACTCCTTGACATGATTGCCTACACAAAAGATAAAGGGCATAACGTGGGTGTGACAACAAATGGCTTGTTACTTGCCCCCTTTATCGAAAAATTTATCGAGAAGTCTTTAGATAAACTAACCATTTCCCTGGATAGTGTCGAAGAATCAGGGGAAGTAAAAGATGGTCATCCCTCTAATAAGGTGGTTCAGAAGAATATTGAAACCCTTATCCGATCCCGTGGTGATAAGGAAAAACCGATTATTACTATTCAGATAACCATGCATGGCAAACGGCAGTGCCTGGATACGGTCAAATATGCAGGCGAAGTGGGGGCCGATCGCGTATATTTGGTGCGGTTAAACGTACCTTTGGGAATGAACGGATTTAAAAGGCCAAGCTTGGAAGAAGAAATGGAAATCTACAAGGAGTCCGAGGAAATAGCCAAAAAGTATGGCTTACAGGTTGATAACAACTTCACAGCTTTTGACAATCAATTACTTCGGTCTATGTATAAAAAACTGCGTCCCATGATGTATCGGCATGATAAATATTGTCCAAAGCCGTATGACTACTTGTATATTAACATAGACGGCAAGGCAACTCCATGCTGTGACCTTCCCCGACATGAAGTCGGAAATGTATTGAAACAAAGCATAGATGAAATCTGGCATGGCGAAAATATGCAATATTTCCGTGAACACCAGAACGACGTCTGTGGTACGTGTGACGCGTTAAGGCTAAAGCATTTAAATTAATCAGGACACAGATTTCCGCAGATAAACTAATTTTTAAAATCTTGATAATTTGTGTTTATATGCGTCCAAATAAATAAACAATGAAAAATATTTTTGCGCTTTCCAATAAATCGTTAGAAATTATTAAAACATTAGCAGAGAAATATCACTTAAAACTTGTTATCCTGTTTGGCGGTTTAGCTCAGGGAATTTATGATGATAAAAGTGATATTGACTTAGCTATACTGCCAGAAGACAGGTCATTTTATGAGAACGACAGTCTCTCGAAATTAATCTATGATTTAATGGAACTGGAGGATGTTGAAAGACGTGAAGTGGACGTCGTTCCAGTAACCTCTGAAAATCCTTTGCTTTTGTATCAAATCGGAAAGTATGGTGAGCCGGTATATGAGAAAGACGAAGAAATATATATTCGATTTCTAAACTGGGCAAGGTTTACTTATGAAGACAACCTGAGGTTTCACAATGGATTGGACGAATTAATCCTGGAAGACCTGAAAAAACTATGATTAGTTTTTGACTGGATTTACAGGATGAACAGGATAGATTGGGTTGCACGGACAAACAAGTTTGTCCGTATTAGGCGAATAAGTCTATGGATTATATAAAAAGAAAACTGAAATTCATAACAGATCAATTGAATATGCTGGAGCCCTATAAAGGAAAGACCATCCAGGATATCAGGAAAGACTACAAGGAATTGAAATTCATTGAAAAAGTAATACAAGAATTGGTTGATTGTGCCTCAGATATTAACGAATATATTATCAAGAAGATGACAGGCGAAAAACCCTTTTCCACAAAAAGGGCATTTCGAGATTTGCAGTCAATTTTAGAAAAACATAAATTGCCATGGGAAGAAGAAAAATTGAGGTTATTTATCGATTCAGTTTCTTTTAGAAACGAGATCGTTCATTCTTATGATGTGAACGTCTATCTGGTCTGGAGCAATAGAAATATCAGTGTGATAATTCAGCTTTACAAGGAATACACAGAGAAGATTCTTTTGTTATTGCAAAAAGTCAATTTAGTATAGAGGAAAAAAGTTTAGTAAGGTTGGGTGAAGCAGACAGACTGGGTCAAATGAGAAAGCTCCATTTTAGTTGGGATGTGGCCATGCCTGAAGTTGGTAATTTACTTGCGGTTAAAAAACACTCAAGTACTTATAAAATAATAAGATATGCCAAGTAAAGCCTGACAGCGCGTCCTGTTTATGTTAGCATAAATTATTGTTGTGTAAGTAGTTAAACCTATTTTACAGTTGTCGTGATTTTTGGAGATGCAGACGCAAAAACGCAACGGCATGTTAACAAAATAGACCACTGAGGCAAGATACATATGGCGTATATTATAGGAAACAGAAAACAAAAAACATTTTTTCCGACGACGATAGAAGACTATGTTGGGCTAGAAGACCCAGTGAGAGTATATGATGCATTTGTAGAGAACATAGACCTTCAAGAGATGGGATTTTCTATAAATCCGTATAAAGTCGGCGCTCATGAGTATCATGCGGGGACGCTCTTAAAATTAATCGTATATGGATATTCCTATGGAGAAAGGAGTTCCCGGAGATTAGAAAGGGCGTGTTATCATAATCTATCCTTTATGTGGTTAGTATCCGGCATAAAGCCTGATTACCGGACGATAGCCAGATTTCGTAGTGAAAATAAAGAAGCGATAAAGCACGTATTAAGGCAGCATGTAAAACTCTGCATAAAGCTGGATTTGATAGAGGGAATACGTTGTTTGTGGATGGGAGTAAATTCCGGGCAAATGCGTCTATAAATAACACGTGGGATGATAAGAGATGCGAGAAATATTTAGAGATAGCAGAAAAGAACATAGAGCGCATAATGGAAGAAGCAGAACAAATAGATAAAGAAGAAGACAGCGCGGGATCATTAGTAAAGTTAAGCGAAGACCTTCAGGGTCAGAAGAAATTACAGGCAAAAGTACAGGAAATAGCAAAGACCCTCAGGGAAACCGGAAAAGAGAAGATCAACGCAACGGATATTGATAGCGTCAATGGCAAAACCCGGCAGGGAAGCCATGCCATTATGAATTGCGAAGTAACCACAGATGAAAAGCACGGCTTAATAGTAAATGGCGAAGCCGTCAGTCAGAATAACGATCTGAATCAACTATCACCGCAGGTGGAACAGTGTACGGAACTCTTAGGAAAACCACCGGCACAGGTAGTAAGTGATTCCGGGTATTTCAGTCTTAGAGATATAGAGAAAGTACCGGAAAATGTGAAGGTAATAATGCCCAGCAGAAAGGAGGCACAAAAAGAAAATAATAAAACAGAGGTAAAGCCGTTTGGCAAGGAAGAGTTTAGCTATGCTGAAAAAAGGGATGTCTATATTTGTCCGGAAGGGAAGATCCTTAAGAATAAAGGAATTGCATTTGGTTCTGAGGAGAAAATAAGTTACAAGGCCAGAGGTAGAGAGTGTCGTGATTGCAAGCATTTTGGGAAATGCACTACCAGCAAAAATGGGAGATGGGTCGTGCGAATGGTGGAACAAGAAGCGCTTAAAGAGCGACTTGAAGAAATATACCACGAGGAAGAAAGCCAGAAACTCTATAAATTACGCAAAGAAAAGGCAGAATTACCATTTGGTCATATGAAACGGAATTTAGGAGCTGGTCAATTTTTGTTGCGAGGCAAGGAAGGGGTTAATGCAGAGCTATCAATCCTGTCAACCTGTTTTAACATGGCGAGAATGATAACCATTATTGGTGTACCAATGTTGATTGCAAAGTTCAATAGCATGTAAAATTCAAAGGATTAGGTGCCGGAATGCACTAAAAAGATATATTACGGGAATTTTTAGCCCTAATTCAAAATAAAATATAGAAAAAAATTTATTCTATGCTTTTTAAGCCAAATATATACCTTCACTGTGACTTTTATTTGACCCAGTCTGAGAGCGCACCCAACAAATACTAATAATTATTTCAGGCTAAGAAATGATTAAAAATAAATTGATGAATTATAAAGTATACAGAATAGCAGACGACAAAAAACAGGAAGAAGATGCCCTGAGATATTGGGCATCCAAATCTATAAAGAAGAAAATGGATGCTATGGAGCAAATCATTAAAAACTTTTATGAGTTGCAAGGAACGAACTTGCATGAGCAACGATTACAAAGAGTTCTTAAAATTGTTAAGCTGTCACAAAGTTAAGTATGTGATAGTCGGCGCCCATGCAGTAGTCGCATATTCGAGACCAAGGGCAACGGGAGATTTGGATGTTTTAATAGAAATTTCAAAGGAAAATGCAAAAAAAATAATTGCCGTATTGAAAGAATTTGGGTTTGGCTCTTTAGATTTGGAAATTGATGATTTTTGCAAGCCCGGATTCGTAATTCAGCTTGGCTATGAACCTAACAGAATAGACTTACTCACCTCTATTACCGGAGTAGGCTGGGCAGAAATCTGGAGAAATAAAACGAGGGGTATTTTTGGAAGTTCTAATATACCGGTATATTTCATTGGGAAAAAACAATTAATAAAAAATAAAATAGCAACAGGCAGAGATCAGGATTGGATAGATGTTAGAAGACTGAAGGGCATCAAAAAGAAAGAAAAATGACTATTATGAAAATTACTTTTCTCGTACCACCATCCATTGATGGAAATATTCCAGAGCGGGTTGCGGGCTGTGCATATCTGCTTTATTACGTCCCAAACATCTTTCTTCTCAGTGCTGCTGCCGTTCTTGAGAAAGAAGGCTACGAAGTTAAATATATAGAATCCACCATCAAAAAGTGGGACCAAAAACAATTCCGTGCATTCCTGAGAGAAGATTTGAGCGATGTTTACAGCTTGTACTCTGTTAATCTCTCCCAGGAAACCGATATGCAGGCGTTAAACGATATTCGTGGGATAAGAGAAGATGTTCCCATTGTATTTTTCGGTCCTGCTCCTTCTGACAGACCGGTAGAATTTGTAGTTGATGAAAATACCTATGTTGTCAGGGGTGAGCCTGAATACACCATGCTTGAACTGGTAAAGGCACTTGAGGCCAAATCGACTATTGACGGTGTAAAAAGTGTGTCTTTTAAAGCTAAGGGTGAAATCATTCATAATGCTAACAGGGAACCGATAGAAGACCTGGATATACTGCCATTCCCTGCCAGACATCTTCTGGAAGAACGGGATGTTTATTATAATCCAAAGTTAGGTATGCGCCCCTTTACGGCCGTTTGTACTTCAAGAGGTTGTTCCTATCGGTGTATTTATTGTGTTCCCTCTTCCCTAAGTTTTTCAAGGGAACTTGAATACAAACACCATTTGGGCAAGAAACCACCTGTAAGAAAACGGTCGCCTGAAAACATTATTGAGGAATTCAAATTACTAAAATCCCAGGGTTATAAGGCTGTGAATATACAGGACGACCAGTTTGTGTGGGGTGAGGAGCGGACGGTTAAGATTTGTGAGGGTATCAAGGGCTTGGATATTGTGTGGGGCTGTTCGGCTAGATCAGACCACCTGACAGAGCCTATTGTAAAGGCTATGGCAGAAGCTCACTGCAAGTTTATTGATCTCGGTGTTGAGTCTTTTAATCAAGAGATACTGGATTATGTAAAGAAAGATATTGATGTAAAGAAAAACGAAGAGGCTATCAAGCTGGTAAAGGAATATGGTATATCGGCCAAGATCAATATCATGTTTGGGGCATCACCGCTGGAGACGGCAGATACCATTAAGAAGAATATGGAAGAGGTGAAGCGATTGAAGGTAGATCAGGTGATGTATAACATCGCCAATCCTTTTCCAGGCACGGAATTTTATAAGATTGCGAAGGAAAACAAACTCTTTGTTTACGGAGATTATAAGCCGGTAAATGTGGCAAAGGAGGCAAATATTGCCTATCCACATCTCGGCAAGACGGATCTTGAAAAGGCCGTACGGCGCGCCAACTTTGAATTTTTTCTGACACCCCGTTTTATCCTGAAAAATGTGCGCCGGCTGGGATCTCTGGCTTCCTTAAAAGCCATGTTCAGGAAGCTCTTTTAGAAATGAAAATATAGTTTTCTCCGTGTCCTCGGTGACCTCTGTGGCAAAGGTGTATTTCAGATGAAATTTTCGATCCTGGTTCCAGCGTATAATGAAGAACAATCTATCTCATCCTGTCTGAATTCCCTTATTTCACTTGCTTATGACGATAAAGAGATTATTGTTGTTGACGACGCCTCGACTGACCGTACGGTTCAGGCAATTGAAAAATTTTTTAGCAAAGGTGTAGTATTAGTTAAGCGAGAAAAGAATGGTGGAAGGGCTGCTGCATTAAACTCTGGGTTACAACGGGCTACCGGCGATGTTGTTATTACAACAGATGCTGATACTGTAGTGCCTTCCGATTGGCTGCAAAGGTTTGAGTCGTGTTTTGAGCAGCAAGGTGTTGTTGCGGTAGGGGGGGCTTATCAGGCATATAATAAGGACAAGCCGCTTGTTAATGCAACCAGCATTTTAGATCAAATATTGAATGGGGTATTCAGGAAATCGCTGGTTCCCAATAAGCTATCGGGCGTAAATTCTGCCATCCTCAGGAAGGTACTGATAAACTTAGGCGGTTTTAATGAAAATTCATGGTGGAGTGAGGATTCCGAGTTAGGCTGGAAATTGAAGAGGATAGGCAAGGTTGTTTACGATCCTGATAACATCGTGAGTACGCAGTATCCTGAAACATGGCAAGATATTTGGAAAAGGAAGTTTTATTGGGGGTACGCAATGGGCCTAAAGTTTCGGGAGCAGATGCCGTTCAATATAAAATTATGGATACGTCCCGCGATATTCATGGCGCTATTTATAAGTCTTTTGGCGTTCTTGGCGACAATACCCTTTGGGATAAATGTGTTTCTTGCGCCTGGTGTAATATTTTTTATTTTATTGAGCTCGTTGACGATTGTGTATGTTCCATTGGGTGTGATCGTCATAGCAAGGAATAGAAGAGATCTTATGTCGTTAGAAACGTTATCCCTGCTGGCAGTCTTACCTATTGTGCGTGAATTTGCCTATGTGTACGGCATGTTTCTTGGTTTTTGTAAGGGACGGGTGGGGTCAATAAGACCTTCGTGGAAAGAAAAGCAAATCACAGTGGACGCAGGGGTCACTGAGGAAAAACATTAATTTGATTTTTTAGGGGCAAACGGCTGTTTACCATTACTTTTCTATGGATAACTTTATGAAAAAGAAAACTACAAAAGGACTTTCTTACAGAGATGCTGGTGTTGATATTGACACGAAAGGTCAGTTTACAACGGATATTTACTCAAAAATGCAAAAGACCTTTAGTTCACGGGTAATCGAAAATCCCGATGGATTCGGTGGGCTGTTTGCCTTAAACTCGCGTCTTAAGAAATATCGCGAACCTGTACTCGTTTCCTCTACTGACGGTGTTGGCACTAAATTAAAGATTGCCTTTATGACGGGGAAACACGACACCATTGGAATCGATCTCGTAGCCATGTGCGTTAATGATATCGTCGTATTGGGGGCAGAACCTCTATTTCTGCTGGATTATCTGGCAAGCAGCAAGATTGTTCCGAAAGTTTTACACCAGGTATTGGACGGAATCGTGGAGGGGTGTCGTCAGGCGGGTTGCGCCCTCATTGGCGGTGAAACACCGGAGATGCCGGGATTTTACCATGAGGGTGAATATGATATCGCAGGTTTTGTTGTTGGTGTGGTAGAAAAGGATAAAATTATCAACGGCAAAACAATGAAACCAGGGGATGTGGTTGTCGGTTTAAGTTCGAGGGGCATTCATAGTAATGGATTTTCCCTTGTACGAAAGGTCTTCTTTGATAAGGCAAAAATGAAGGTAACCCAAAAACTTGCAAAGTATGGATTAAACACCACTCTTGGAGAAGAGCTTATAAAACCAACCAAAATATATGTAGAACCTATTTTAAAAATTTTAAACAAGCATAAAACAAAAAAGATTATAAAAGGGATGGCTCATATTACCGGTGGCGGGCTAGTTGAAAATATACCGCGTATCTTGCCTGAGGGCTGCGCTGTTACGTTGGAAAAAAGCAAATGGAATGTTCCAGAAATATTTAACATCATTCAGGACATAGGCAACATTGACGATCAGGAAATGTTACATGTATTTAATATGGGTATTGGCATGGTATTGATTGTATCTAAGTCGGATGCGAAAACAGTTTTAAATGATCTTGAAAGCGCAAAAGAACCCGGAACTATTATTGGAGAGGTCGTAAGAGGGAACAAGATTGTTCATGTTCTATGAAGAGATTTGCTTAAGATCAAATAAAAACCTCCCCTTCTTGCTTATCTTTCTTAGTTAAAGAGACCTTATGAATATCGATATGGGAAATATTGAGAAAGGCATAAAATTCTTCAATGAGGGTAATTTCTTCGAGGCCCATGAAATATGGGAAGACCAATGGCGTGGGATTGAGAAGTCACCTGAAAAATATTTCATCCAGGGATTGATAATGACGGCTGTGGCACTCCATCATTATAAAAGGAAAAATTATACCGGAACTTTGAGACTTCTTGAAAAAGGTATCAAACTCTTAAGAGAGTCAAAAGTGCCAGAAATAAAATTGGACATGGAAAATTTCTTGAGAGAAATAGACTTGTTTCAGGAAAAATTTAAATCAACAAGAGAATGTATAACAGCTAGGGAATTCCCGAAAATTATGTTGTTGAGTACCCTTTTCTGAGTTTCTTGCCTTTTACGACTCCATACATCGCACAGATTATCAAGTAAATACTTAACGCCGTAGATAGCGCTAATTCCGGGGTGATTACGAAGAATAAGATTGCGGCGGAAAATTCTAATACCATGGGCAGGATACCTTGTTTGATGCCAATCTTGCTCGTAACGTTAAAAAACGGTATTTTGCTGACCATGAATATGCCAAGCGCAAAAGTAATAAAGGGTAAGAGTGTCGTGACTATATCCGTTCCAAATCTTACTTGTATAAAATGATTCAGGATGACAAGCTGTGCAACCGTTCCACCTGAGAGCGTTGTAGGTAATCCTGTGAAAAAATGACTGGGTGCCGTTGTGCCTTCGTCTTTTTGCGCGTTAAACCTTGCCAATCTGAGGGCAGAGCAGATCATAAAAAACAATCCAATGCCCCACAAAAAGATATTTGGTAAACCTGTGCACGTCTTTGCCATGAGTAAAGCAGGGGCAATGCCAAAGGTTACAAGGTCTGCCATGGAGTCTAATTGAGCCCCCATTTTACTAGTTGTCTTCATCATGCGGGCCAACCTTCCGTCAAAGGCATCCAACGCCATAGCCGCCACTATCAACCACGCTGCAACTTCAAACTTATGATTTAAAATGCACAGGATAGAAACAAAACCACATATCATATTCCCCATCGTTACTATGGTAGGCAGTGTTTCTTTTTTTATTTTCAATGAAAAACCTCCAATCGTGGATTTTGGTAGAAGTTCAAAATATAAATTTTATTTTATAAAACTTTCACTAAAGACACCCGACTCCGTTTAGAGTGTTATAATTAGGCGAAGTCGAAATGTAAATGAAAGAACTCAACATTAAATTTCAATGTAGTAAAAACTACACAAAAATGATGCCTGGTGTACAGAATAACAATATTATATTATATATAATTTCTAAGTTTGGGGTATTACAATAGTTGTGAGTATAAATAGATTAAACGGAAAAATCAATGTTTCTATTTACTTTGAAATAATTGCAGTAAATATACTGCATTATTTAAGTGTTATTACTGCAGTATGGAATTAACGCTCGTAGGCAAGTATTGGAATCTTCTTTAATAAGATCGGATATTTTTCTTATGTGAGTTTTGTTGTTACATAATAAATCTTGATTTTTTTGAATCTTTTTACTTGACAGTGTTATTTGATTGTGCTAACTTGTTACAAGATTATGTCCTTTACCTAGTTAAGTATATTTGTCAAATTTGAAAGGAGGTGTTTCACCGATAAAAGTATTTTTAAAAAAACTGTATATATAGGATGGGCAAATTAGCAATATGCGATGTTTTATTAGATTTTGATCAGATACGTTAAAGAATCACAAGCGTGTAAATGTATAAATGTTCTTGCTAAGTCTGAAGAAATAATTTAGTTAAAATATACGGGAGAAAACGAAATGAATGCGTACAAAAAGTATATGGCCGAGTTTGTCGGGACATTTGCGCTGGTGTTTATCGCGGCTGGTTCTGTATGCGCCGATTTTTATTTAAGGCAGGCAGGTGGGCAAGGACTGGGTCTTTTGGGTATTTCAATAGCATTTGGTATCGTTGTAATTGCCGTTATTTATGCGACAAGTTATGTGTCTGGTTCCCATGTTAATCCCGCGGTGACTATTTCTTTTTGGATTACAAAAAGGATGGAGCCTAACACCGCAATTATGTATATCATCTCCCAAATAGCCGGGGCTTCATTGGCAGGTCTTGCGTTAAAAACCCTGTTTCCTGATGCGGCTAAAACCGTATATCTGGGGACGTGTGTGTTGGCGCCGGGAGTTTCTATTGCACGCGGTGTATTGATGGAATTTATTATTAGCTTCCTTCTGATTTTTACCATTTACGGGACGCTTGTGGATAAAAGGGCTTCGGCTGGATTTGCCGGAGTAGCTGTTGGATTGGTGGTACTCTTTGGAGCAATGATTGGCGGCACGATCAGCGGCGGTGCGATGAACCCTGCCCGTGTGTTTGGCCCCGCCATTGCATCAGGGCAGTTCACTCATCATTATGTCTGGTGGATAGGCCCTATTTTGGGAGGAATTGCAGCAGGTTTTGTTTATGACAAGCTCTTTGCTGAGAAGAGAGGTAAGGCGTAATTTACTACAATAATATAGGGAACGTCATGTTTCTCTTCTTACTGATAAACACATGACTTTCTGGTAGCTTTAATCAAATAAGCGGCAACGTGTGAACAAAAATTTGCACGTTGCCGTTTTTTTATTGAGGGATTATCATTGTTTGACATTGATACCGTACTGAGGATTATTAAGCGAGAAAACAAACGCTTTATCGAGCCTATTGTCACCACTATTTCCCGTGAAAGAACCCCGTTTCATGTCCTGATATCCTGTCTCTTAAGCCTGAGAACCAAAGATCAGACTACTAGCGAGGCCTCTTATCGGCTTTTTGCCGTGGCGGATAATCCAGAAGAAATGATGAAGATTCCCGTTCCAAAATTAGAAAAACTCATCTACCCCGTCGGGTTTTATCGGACAAAGGCGCGGAAGATATGGGAGATTTGTCGGATATTAATCGAAGAATACAATAGCAGGGTACCAGACGAAATTGATGAGTTATTGAAACTAAATGGTGTGGGGCGCAAGACGGCGAATCTGGTAGTAACACTGGGGTACAAAAAACCCGGCATCTGTGTGGATACGCACGTTCACCGGATTACCAACCGCTGGGGGTATGTCAAAACGAAGAACCCTCACGAGACCGAATTTGCGCTCCGCGAAAAACTCCCGAAGAAATATTGGCTTACTATCAACGACCTCCTCGTTACCTACGGACAGAACATCTGTGTCCCCATCTCCCCCAAATGCAGCATTTGCAAAGTCAGTATGTACTGCAAAAAGGTGGGGGTGACACGGCATAGATAACAGTAAATAGTAAATGTTATTTGTGTGAATAGCTTTGGCTAATTTTGGCTGGGATTAGAGTTGTTGATGGGATTTGTCAATTTCTAAAGATTTCCTGAATAATCTTTAGCATTTCCTGGTGGACGCCTTTGCTGCCAGCAGTGATGTTTCCTGTTTTTAGATACTGGCTGCCACCGTTAAAGTCTGTGACAATGCCGCCTGCCTCTTTGACCAGGAGGACGCCCGCTGCCATGTCCCACGGCGACAGGGCGCATTCGAAGAAACCTCCAAAAATACCTTCTGCGGTGTATGCAAGGTCAAGGCATGCGGAGCCGCACCTCCTGATGCCGGTGGCATGCATGAATAGTTCCTTAAAAACCTTGAGATAGGCGTCAATAACGTCTTTTATTCTGAATGGGAAACCCGTTGCAATGAGGGAGGTGTTTAAGGTGTTGGAGCGTGAGACGTGAATGCGTTTGCCGTTTTTAAAAGCCCCCTGACCCTTGATGGCAGAATAGATGTTTTCCCTGAGAGGTTCGTAAATGAGGCCTATTGCCATCTCTCCTTCGATTTCTAAGGCAATTGAGACGGCAAAGCATGGCAGTCCGTGGATATAATTCAAGGTGCCGTCCAGGGGGTCAACGATCCACAAAAAATGGGAAGCGCTTCTTTCTGAAAGAGATTCTTCGGCCAGTATATCATGGTCGTTGAAATGAGAGCGAATATGGCCTTTAATAATTTCCTCGGACTTTTTGTCCACTTCGGTAACGAAATCGTTCTTGGCCTTTTCGTCAATCATGGATGGACACAATTTTCTGAAGTGTTCCTTCTGAATAATGCCAGCCCTGAGTGCGGCCTCTTTAGCAACATCGAGATATTTATTGAGATCGGTCGGATTTAATATCATTTAAATCAAACTTTTTCCCGTGAGGGTTTTATAGGCATTCAGGTACTTTTCAGATGTTTTTTGAATGATGTTTGGGGGGAGGGTTGGGGCAGGTGGCTTTTTGTCCCAATGGATGCTTTCGAGATAATCGCGGATAAACTGCTTGTCGTATGAGTGTTGCGGCACTCCGGGCTTGTAACCTTCAAGCGGCCAGAACCGTGAGGAATCTGGCGTAAGCGCCTCGTCTATTAAGATTGTTTTATTGTCCTTTGTAACCCCCCATTCAAACTTGGTGTCGCAGATGATGATACCCTTGTTTCTTGCATAGTCGCTGGCCTTGAGATAGACCTTCATGCTTTTTTCCTTTAATTCTTCGGCGAGTTTTTTGCCGATTGAATCTACGACCTTCGAAAAGGGAATGTTTTCGTCATGCCCACTGGTCGCCTTTGTGGAAGGGGTAAAGATGGGTTCGGGAAGCTGTTCAGATTCTTTCAGTCCGGGTGGCAACTTTATTCCACAAATAGATTGGGTGTTTTGGTATTCCTTCCAGCCAGAACCAGCCAGATAACCGCGAATTACGCATTCTACAGGTACGACAGCTACCTTCTTTACCAGCATGGAACGACCTTCCAGGAGGTTCTTATGCTGTGTAATAATGCTATTATGCATGTGTTCAATCTTGGTGGTAATGAGGTGGTTTTCAATAATATTCAGGGTATATTGAAACCAGAATTCGGAAAGTCCGGTAAGCACCTTCCCTTTGTAAGGAATACCGTTTGGCAGCACCACATCAAAGGCTGAGATACGGTCTGTGGCGACGATTAATAATGAATCGTTAATTTCGTAAATATCGCGCACTTTGCCGCGGTTGCATAACTTGAGACCCGGAATTTGCGTGGTGAGAAGGGGGGCCGCTTCTGTATTCATTTATATTGTTAAGTTTGGTATATGTTGTCTGAGTTTCGTTTTGATTTTATTTAAACCTTGAACGTTGGGCTTTAATGATAATGCAGTTTTCAGGTGTACAAGGGCCTTTTCATAGTCTTTCAATTTGAGATAACACTCAGCCATTTTTTTATAAATAAAGGCATTTTCATTTTTATTCAGCTTAAGTTTCAGCACCTTTTCGTAATAGCCCAGGGCCTTTTCCGGCGGCGCAGACTTTGTCAGTTTACGACAATAGATGTTTCTGATGCGCTCTTTAATTTCGGTGACAAGATGGCTGCGGTGATGGGCGCCATTTCCTCTCTCGTAGATGAATTCGTAAAATTCAATCGCAACCTCATATTGTCCGAGTTTTTCATATGCCTCCGCTAACAGGAATTTGCAGTCAATGTAGTCGCGGTGTTTTAAATGCAAAAGAAATTCTGCATCAGCGTGGTCTTTTAATAAACGTTCATAATTATTTACAGCGTTCTGTGCATAGCCGTTGAGAAGGTCGTCAAAAACAAGACGTACCCGTGCACGAATGCCTTCGTCTTCTGTCTGTGTGTTTTCCCTTTTTGTGTGCCTTCGGGTTCTGCTGTTATGAAGGTGATGGCTGTAAAGCCTGTCGTATTGTTCGCGGGTTGCAGAGTCAGAAAGTGTCTTGTAAGCCTGTATAATAACCTTGGTCTTTGATTCAGCCCATAGTTTGTTAGGGCCGTGGATATCGGGATGATATTTTTTGATTAGCGTTCGGAACGAGCGTTTTATCTCTTCTGCGCTTACTTCCTGATGTACTTCGAGAATGTCGTAATAATTTACCACGGTTGAAATCATTTGGAATATAACAATTATCAGTAATCTGTCTCATAAATAACTTTACTTTTCCGATCATTCCCTGCTTCAGGCTTTACCCTTGCAATGACGGTGTAAAGAAGTGTTAAGGACAGTGCACCAGACATTAGGATGCAAAATTTAAAATAATTTCAAAAAATAATGCTAACAGCTATTTTGTTCTATGTCAATAGGCTTGATAAAAATCATTGTAAAGGAAGACTATTCATAACGCAAAGTTTCTACCGGATCAAGCCGGGCAGCTCGTAAGGCAGGATAAACACTAAATACCACGCTGCTAGCAATGGCAATACCTGCGGTAAATATGATGCTGCCTGGATTCACAACCGTTGGGATCTGATTAAAATAATACACTTCTGGAGGGAATGGTCTCCAGCCTGTGGTGTTGTACAGAAGATTTTCCAGCCAGTTAATCCTGAAAACAATGGATAGCCCTATGGCAACTCCCACGCTAGCGCCAATACTGCCGATAAGCAGTCCATTTAAAAGGAAGATAGACATGATTCCCTGTGTGGTTGCCCCAAGGGCTTTTAAAACACCAATGTCTTTGGACTTTTCAAGGACGATCATAGTGAGGATGGCAAGGATATTAAATCCTGCTACAACAATGATGAAAAATAATATAAATGCCATTACGCGTCTTTCCATCATTACTGCCGTTAAGAAGGTTTTTCTTGCATCTTCCCATGTTTGTACGTAATATTCAAAGCCCAGTTCTGCCTGCAGCTTGTCTCGTACCTGATTTGCGTAACGATAATCATCTAATTTGACACTGATGCCGGTGACGGCATCTTTTTCTTTCGAACCGACGAGTTCTTGCGCTACAGCAAGGGGGATGTACACATAATTTTTATCAAAGTCATACATCCCTGACTTGAATTTCCCGGCAACAACAAAGGCCTTTACGCTGATTTTGTCCCATTCTTTGAGCGTTACCAGCACAACCTGCTCACCGTTTTGAATAAAGCTTCTCGGGTCTTTTTCTGGTTCACCCTGTCCGAGCCTTAGCAATTCTGTACCGCCAAAGGCGCTTGCGGTATTTTTTTCTCCGTGTGTTTTTAGCAAGTCATCAGGCCGGTTTCCGAACGGGGTAATATATGATTCAAAATCGCCCACGCTTGCCTCTGCATTAGGGTCAACTCCCTTGAAGTAGACGAATTCTTTCCTGCCTCTTAATTTTATAAGGGCCGGGCCTTCCACATAGGGTGCACAGGCGGTTACATGTTCAAATGTCTTTGCTTTTTCGATGACCTGTTTGTAATCCTCGAGTCCGTACATGCCGCCTTTTAAGATGACGATGTGTGCCAGTGTACCCCGTATTCTGCTGCGGAGTTCCTGATCAAATCCGTTCATTACTGACATTACGACAATCAGAGTCATTACCCCGACAGCAACTCCGGCTATAGCAAAAAAGGATATCTTTCTGCTCCGTAAATAGCGTAGACTGACGAAAAGTTTGTACATAAGGATAGAATTTACATTGTTATTTAACGTTGTTAAATATATAATTTTACGATTCTAGCATAACTAAATTATTCCAGGCAATGAAATAATAAACTTACTCACATCGGATTGGAGACACAGGATGTTATATTTTAAAACTGCAGGAGAGTCGCACGGGAAATGCCTGATTGCAATAGTTGAGGGATTTCCGGCTGGGGTACTTATTGATGAGGCGGTGATAAACAGTGAAATGAAGCGGAGGCAGGGAGGGTTGGGCAGGGGCGGGAGGATGCAGATTGAAGAGGATCGTGTAGAAATCCTTTCTGGCATTAGAAAAAACATAACCCTGGGCAGTCCGATTTGTTTGATGATCAAGAATAGGGATTTTAAAATTGATGAATTACCAGCCGTTACCAGACCACGGCCAGGTCACGCTGATTTGGCAGGCGTTATAAAGTATAATCAAAAAGATGCACGAAATATATTAGAGCGGGCAAGTGCAAGAGAAACAGCTGCAAGGGTAGCGGTTGGCGCGCTGGTAAAGATATTGCTCTCCCAATTCGGAATAGATGTTTTTGGTTACGTAAGAGGGGTGGGGGGCATTAACTCGGATAAATTTCTTGGAGACATCAGCGTTGGAAGGGATATTCGTGAAAAAAGTCCAATGTATTGTGTTGATAGGGAAATCGAGGCAAAAATTGTTGAAAGGATTAAAGAGACGAGTGAAAAAGGAGACTCCCTCGGAGGCATTATCGAGGTGATTGCTCATGGATTACCTATTGGGTTGGGGAATCATACACAGTGGGATCTTAGATTAGATGCGAGGCTTGCCGGTGCATTGATGTCTGTCCAGGCAATCAAGGGTGTTGAAGTGGGTTTGGGTTGTGATGTGGCCAATAAATTTGGGTCAGAGGTGCACGACGAAATATTTTATGAAAAATCTGCGAAGAATAAGCTGTTAACCGGTGGATTTAAAAGGATCACGAATAATGCAGGAGGAATAGAAGGCGGTATAAGCAACGGGGAACCGATCGTTGTCCGGGCTTATATGAAACCTATTCCTACGCTGATGAAACCATTGAGGTCTGTTGATTTCCTGACGAAAGAACCTATTACGGCTACGTATGAGCGGTCTGATGTGTGCGCGGTTCCCGCGGCTTCCGTGGTATGCGAGGCCATGGTTGCATTTGAAATCAGCAGGGCTTTCCTGGAAAAATTTGGAGGTGATAGTCTGGATGAGGTTAAGAGAAATTATGAGGGATACGTTTCAAATATTTGATATAATGGCGACAAATTTTTCTTGAATAATTACAACGTTCTGATATGATACCTTGCTTTCTACGCTAGCGTAGCTCAACGGCGGAGCAGCGGTTTTGTAAACCGCAGGTTGTGGGTTCGAGTCCCACCGCTAGCTTTAATAGAATGGTACAGATGTGAAAAATGAAAGGGTGGATTCCCGAGTGGCCAAAGGGGACAGACTGTAAATCTGTTGGCATAGCCTTCGGAGGTTCGAATCCTCCTCCACCCACCACTTTATAGTTTTTATTGTAAGCTGGTTAAGTAATTGTAAAAAAGTTATTGGTCAATTATTTGTCTTTGCGGGCGTAGCTCAATGGTAGAGCCCTAGCCTTCCAAGCTAGTCATGTGGGTTCGATTCCCATCGCCCGCTTTAGCTTGAAATTAAATAAAAAATATATTTATATTTGACATTCATAATATTGCTGTTATAATAGAAAACTTCACGACTGGCGTGGTTGGTAAAAATACAACGCTAACCTCATATATATTAAAAGTTTATAACTTATATTGAAAAAAGCGAATTTTGTTTTTGCTGCTGTAGCTCAGTGGTGGAGCACGTCCTTGGTAAGGACGAGGTCATGGGTTCAAATCCCATCAGCAGCTCCAGAAAATAAATAAAATAATATATAATGCAAAAGTAGTACGATAATTAAAAAGAGGGATAGAGAACGATGGGTAAAGAGGTATTTAAGCGGACGAAGCCGCATGTGAATGTAGGGACGATAGGGCATGTGGATCATGGGAAGACGACGTTAACGTCTGTGATAACGCATGTATTGGCTAAGCAG
>JAHFOY010000044.1 GCA_023261485.1 Planctomycetota bacterium | reverse complement strand
ATATTATAAAAACTTTACCACAGAGTACACGGAGAAATTTATAAGCTCTTCTCTGCGACATCTGTAGTTTATCTTTCTTGTTGAATTTGGCCTTTGGCAGCTTTCTTGTTTGCGCAACCGAGACGGTTACGCTACCGGCTGAAATTTATAAACGTTAAATTAGGGGTATAAACCTCGTACCTGGATTGCGTCTACTACCTTTTTTACGGCTAATATCAGGGCTGCGGTGCGTAAGTTGACTTTCCTTTCATGGGAGAGGGAAAAGACCTCTTCGTAGGAACGATTCAGGAGATTTTCGAGCCTCATATTAACCTCTGTTTCACACCAGAAATAACACTGCACGTCCTGCACCCACTCGAAATATGAGACAATCACGCCGCCTGCATTTGCCAGAATATCGGGGACGACGGGTATTTTCCGTTCGGCCAGTATTTGGTCTGCCTCCAGTGTCGTTGGGCCGTTAGCGCCCTCGACAATCAACTTTGCCTTTATTTTAGCTGCATTCTCCTTAGTAATCTGATTGGCCAGCGCTGCCGGGATAAGCACGTCGCATGGGAGTTCAAGCAGGGCTTCATTCGTTATATTTTCAGCATGTGGAAATTCCTCGAAAGAACCATGTTCTTTATAGTGTTTCATGAGGGCAGTATGGCTGAGTCCCCTGGAGTTGTAGACTCCTCCCTTCGAGCTGCTCACGGCAACGATCTTGCAGCCCATTTCTCCGAGCAATTTTCCCACAGTCGATCCCACGTTACCATAGCCCTGAATCGCAACTTTAAGGCCTTTGAAATCCATTTTTCTTGATTTAACGGCATTGGCAAGGGCAAAGGTAATACCAAGACCCGTTGCATCGGTACGTCCCAGAGAGCCACCGATATTAACGGGTTTGCCCGTTACAATCCCCGGCGTGCAATAACCATTATTCATACTGTAAGTATCCATCATCCACGCCATGATCTGCTCATTGGTATTTACGTCAGGGGCGGGGATGTCTTTTTCGATACCGATGATGGGCATAATGGCGTACGTATAACGGCGCGTGAGTCTTTCAATTTCACTTTTTGAAAGCGTCTTGGGGTTGCAGATAATTCCGCCTTTTGCGCCTCCAAAGGGTACGCCTGCCAGAGAGCACTTCCACGTCATTTCCATTGCCAGCGCCTTTAAATCATCGAGGGTAAGTTCAGGATGATACCTGACACCGCCTTTATAAGGACCGCGTGCCGAGTTATGCTGTACACGGAATCCGTTGAAAATCCTCAGAGAACCGTTGTCCATCCGTATGGGGATGGAAACGGTCAGTATGCGCTCGAAATTCCTGAGCAGTTGATGAACGTCCTCTGAAAGCATCATGAGCTTTGATACACTATCGAGCTGGGTTACCGCTGTTTGCCATGTGTTGTTTGCTGGTATCTTTTCAGTCACCTAAACCTCCTAACCCGAACAAGTCGGAAGAGTTCTTGAATGGGAATTTGCGATTTTAGATTTACGATTAGAGATTTAATAAAATTGTAAATCGTAAATTTTTGATAAAAGGGTCAAAACGTTTTTTTAAGAAACTATTCACCCTTAGTGTCGGAGTAATCGGCAGTCCATTTTTCCACCTGCATATTTTCAAGGTTGTAGATATTCATCAAAGTCAAAGGAGGAAAATAAATATTAACGGTAACCAGATTCCCGTTATGAGTATTCGATACACGGTGGATGGTCGTGGTGTTTATATAAGACAGTTCGCTCGTATGAAACCTGCGGGTTAATGTAGGCGCCATCATGCCCGTGGGCAGTTTATTGAAGAGTTCCTCTGTCATCGTACCCTCTGTACCGGAGTAATCTGGCCTTTCTTGAAGCACAGCACTGTGAACTCACACTTACTGCTGACATGCACGATATTCCTTTTATAATCCGTGTCTGAAAAGCTGATATATTCATCTATCGGCAGTTGTCTTCCATCCATCTCCATGATGCATTTTTTCAGTACATCAATAGATGGTTTGTCCGGTAAAGATTCCAGGCGATTGATAAATGATCTTAAAAGGGTATTCATAAATTAAAAGTCCATCGGTAAAGTTGGATAGGGAAGAGATACGGCATCATATTTTATCTGAACCAGTTCACCAGTCAAGGCTTTCATGAATTCAATGAGGTCATTGACTTCCTGCCCGGTCAGATTCAGTCCATGAATGTCAGGGCTCTTGTTCTCGCTTCGCCCGCCGCCTCCGTTATAAAATTGCACCACTTCAAACAGCGTGGGGAAAAATCCATTATGCATGTACGGCCCTGTTTCCGTGATATTTCGAAGGGTAGGCGTCTTGAATGCCCCCTTGTCGGCTTCCATCTTCGTTACATTATACCGCCCCAAATCTTCTTTTAGCGGACCATCTGCCGGCACTCCAATGTTGTGAAATTTATTGTCGGTAAAGTTTGTACCGTTATGGCATTTAATGCATTCCGCCTTGCCGTTAAACAGATTCATGCCTCTTTTTACCGATTCGCTCATGGCATTTTCGTCTCCCAGCATATATCTATCAAAAGGTGAATTTGCAAATACAATCGTGCGTTCAAAGGCGGCAATGGCCTTGGCTATTCCGTCAGCAGTAACTCCCGTGCCGAAGACCTCCTTAAACGCCTTGACATAGCCTGGAATGCCGCTTAACTTTTTCACGACATTATCCAGGGTTTCGAACATCTCGTTAGGGTTCTGGATAGGGCCAAGCGCCTGCTCCTCAAGTGTAGCGGCACGACCATCCCAAAACTGGAATTCATTATAGGCGCTGTTGATTATGGTAGGGGAATTTCTGCCGCCTTCCTTTGAGGCCGGCCCTCCAAGCATCCTGGGCAAGCCGTCGGTAAAACCTAAGACCGGGTTGTGGCAGGTAGCACAGCTAATCCAGTTATTTCCAGAGAGACGCGGATCGAAATAAAGTTTCTTGCCCAATTCTACCTTTGCAGCAGTTTGCGGATTGTTTGGAGGAATTGTTACGGGTGGAAGAGGTCCAATTGTGGGAAAGTCGCCAATTAGAGTAAATGCGGGTGTATCATTACCGTAGATACCCTGCATCGTCAAAAAAAGGGAAAAGGCGCATCCTAAAACAGATTTCGTGATATTTGATATTTTCATACTCTCAAACCCCCATGCTAAATTTATAAATAGTGGCAAGTGACGAGTGGCGAGTGACGTAGAAATCGTCACGCGTCACATGTCGCTCGTCACCTTTCTTTATTTTTCACTCTTTGGTTGCGTCTATGCCGCGCCAGGTGGTTACTATTGCACAGAAAAACCTCCATCTACAAAAATTACCTGTCCCGTAATATAATCAGATGCCTTTGACGCCAGGAAAACGACCACGCCGGAAAGGTCCGCGGGCTGACCAATCCGCTTCAACGGTATCTTCGAAAGGATTGCCTTTTTAATCTTTTCGTCTTCGAGCATGGTTTTTGTCATATCCGTTTCCATAGTATATGGGGCAATCGAGTTCACATTAATATTATATTTTGCCCACTCAATGGCCAGTGCCCTTGTTAACTGGATTACTCCACCCTTGCTGGCACAATACGACCCTGAGTCTCTTGCGCCAAATACTCCAAGGGCAGCGCTGATATTGATAATCTTGCCCTTTTGTTTTTCGACCATGTGTTTCCCCACAACCTTCGAACAGAGATAGGTGCTGGTGAGGTTGATTTCCAGCGTTTTATGCCATGTATCCATAGAAAGTTCGAGGAGAGGTCCTCCGATAAATGTACCAACGTTATTCACAAGGATATCTATCGTTTTGAATTCACGCAAAACCGTTTCTACCATCATGACAACGTCTTCTTCTTTTGTAACATCAAGAGCAATAGGGAGCGACTTTCCGCCGTTTTCCTGAATTTCCCTGGCCGTTGCTTCAATGTCAGACATCGTTCGGCTGACAACGATTACGTGTGCGCCGGACTCAGAAAGCGCCAGTGCCATGGATTTGCCAAGCCCTTTGCCGGCGCCGGTCACCAGCGCTACTTTATCTCTCAGATTGAATAATTCGACACACATAATATCCTATTTTAATGCTTAAGAAATTTGATGAGATTTCAAAATCAATAAGACCTTCGGCAGCGTTCTTACGCCACTAAGACGCCAAGGCACAAAGAAAAACTTAGTGACTTTGTGGTTATTACGAAAAATGTTACTTATGTTCGGCGGCCTGATGGACTGTAAATTCAATGCCTTCTTTTACATTCGTTTTTACCTTTTCAATGAATTTCCCATCAGTTATGGCTTCTTGCTTGACTTTATCAAATAGATGTTCTATTGCTTCCTTGGTATTTGTCTTAATTTTTTGATTTAATTCCACATCATTCAGGGCCTCATTTTTTACTTTCTGTAAGGCATATTCAATTGCTTCTTTTGTATTTTCCCGAATCTTTTTGTTCAAAGCTTCATCCTGAAGTAATTCACGTTTTACTTTTTTAAAGGAATATTCTACCGCTTCCTTTACATTCTCCCTCACTTTACTAGTAAAAGTTGGGTTATCTAAAAAGGCAGTTTTTGCATAGTGAGCGGCGCTTGCCAGTGTAAAATCAATCGCATACTTGACCCCTGTCCGCATCATCCCGATTGCAATTGCCGTTACAATGCTAATTACAATAACGAGCATTACGCCCCAGGCAACGACCTTCCCAAAGGTATCTATCAAATTATTTATAAAACCGGTTGTTTTTCCATTGTTCCCTTCCATATGTTTCCTCCTTTTTTGAAATTAAATTAACGCTAAAACAGCTTTCGACACCTTGCTATACTATTATGATTCCGGTTTTTGTTTGGCGAGGATATTACTAAGGTAGTAATTAACCTGACGCGCCTCGGAATTATTGAGCAGGCCGGGATCGAACGACCGCATCAATTCTATGGTCTGTGCCCATTCTGCCTGTGTCTTTTTAAATGTGAATACGCGTTCAAGGGTATGGCATTTATGACACTTTTCCAAAATGATTTTCATGCCCAATTGTACATCCATCTTCGTATCGTCGAGCCCCAGGTTTTTTACCAAATAGCCTACGGCCTCCAGTGCTTCCAGATTGTTCAGGATTGCCGGATCTTTTGCACGCATGCGAGAAACGTAGTCTCGCCAGTCCGCCTCTGTCTTGACATATGCAAAGACCCTTTCGAGAGAATGACAGGTAGAACACTTTTGCTGTACAACCTTTCTGCCAATATTTACATTGATTCTTACAAGTCTTCCCTTTTCCGAGAGGATAATGTACTGGCTTCTGGCCGTGGAAAGCATGAAATATCCAGCGCTCAATGTGACGGTCATGAAGACAGCAATCATTATGATCATGCCGTAAACCGGCAGGCGCAGATAATACTTTTTGAAGAGCCTCACGATGCATATTTTGGCGATTATCATAGGGAAAATAACAATCCCAAGATAAGCATGAATGGCATCCTTTGCAGACAAGGCAACGGAATTACTGGTAAACTTTTGGAACATAATGACGCAAATGAACAGATAGAGGACGATAAAAACATATCCTGCTATGCGGTGTGCCCATCGGAAAAACTTGGGATGCTGTGTAGTCTTGATTCGCCCAAGCAGGGTGAGTATAAGCGTAACGGCAACTATACCGATAATAAGAAGGCTAAATGCTAATAGAGAAGTTGTAGTTGGTCTCATAAATTTATCGTATAGGAATTTCCATTTTATTTATGCGGTTTGTAGAGCGAAGAGCCTCTTCGCTCTACATTGAAAAGCCGCCGAATGCCTAATTAAATGCTAAGGAATTTCAATGAAGGAGTTGAAGATTTTCAACCTCTACAAGCTTTTGATGTCGAAATCTGCTTCCAATATCTTATCTTTAAACCTGCTCACATCCACCTTCTTTTCCATGAGTTGCACCATTTCATATGCATTCTTCGTATCACCCAGGAAAATTGCGCCAATAATCTTTCCATCTTTGATAAAAAGCTTTTTATAGATATACTTTTCTGTGTCCTTTACTTTGATCTGCTCTAATGTTTTATCCTCTGTCAGGATATCAATGTCACCCATTGAGGTCAGACGGATACCTGCAACCTTCAGGTTTGCGTATGGTACGGTTCCCATGTAAGTTTCATTTCCGCCGGCCATATTAATGCCGGCAACCACTCCTTGCCTTTGTGCAGCAGGCCAGATACCATATATCCTGCCTTTATGCTCTGCCACATCTCCGGCGGCATATATATTAGGGATATTCGTTTCCATACGGTCATTTACTATGATGCCTTTATTGGCCGAAATGCCCATTGCCTGTGCCAAAGCGATGTTGGGTTTAATACCGGCAGAAACCAGAACAAAATTACTTTCGATAATTTTACCATCCTTTAACTCCAGTATTTTTATGTTACCGGTGTCTTTTATGGATTTAGATTGAGCTCCCAAGACAAATTTCAGACCCATACCCTCCAGTTGTTTTTGTAAAATCGCAGCGCCTTCTGCATCTAATTGTCTCGGGAGTAACCGATCAAAAATTTCAACAACCGTTACAGAAACACCCAATTTCCGTAACCCGTTTCCTGCCTCAAGACCTAGCAGTCCTCCGCCAATCAGGGTAACCGTCTTTGCGCATGCTGCACGTTTTATGATGGCTAATACATCCTCTACCGTTCGTAAAGTAAAAACTCCTTCTGCGGTGTTAATCCCTTCTATAGGGGGCAGGACGCCGCTGCTGCCTGTATCGAGTAACAATTTGTTATAAGTAAAATTTGATTTATCGGTGAGGATAATCCTTTGGTTTTTTGGATCAATATTTTTTACAGTACAGTTGAGGTGCAACTGGATTTTATTTTTATGATACCATTCGCGGTTGTATACAAAAATCTCTTCAACAGAGACCTCTTTGGCCAACAACTCGGGTATTCTCGGTCTGGAATAAAATGGGTAATGTTCCTGCGTAAAAATCATTATTTCTGCCTGGGTATCTCTTTTTCGGATGGCCTTTGCCGCTTCTGTTCCTGCCGCTCCATTTCCAATGATAATGTATTCCACGCTCAAATGGCATTTTCCTGAAGATAATAAAATTTATTGAAGTATCCTATAGATTGCCTTATCGGCCAAAGCTGATGCCTATTGATTCAGCCGTTTTTACCAAACCTTCTTCTGTGGGCACCCTTTTTTGACCTTTAGCAACGTCATTTAAGGAAACAGATTCAATCCTCTGTCCCTTTAAACAAACCATCTCGCCGAATCGTTTATTGCTGATCATGTCAACTGCTGCAACACCAAACCGTGTTGAGAGAATGCGGTCAAAGGCACAGGGGGAGCCTCCCCGCTGTAAATGCCCAAGGACGGTGACACGTACCTCCATATCGGTGTATTTGCCTATATCAGCTCCCACTTTGTTTCCGATACCTCCAAGACGTTCAGCGCTCCCGCCTGCCTCAGAAGCGCACAGTACCGACACCTCGCCGCCTATCGGTTTTGCCCCCTCGGAGACAACCACTATGCTTGCCCTGTTACCACTTTTTTTTCGGTCAATAATCTTCTTGCATACTTTTGCAATATCAAAAGGAATTTCAGGGATTAGGATCGCATCAGCACCTCCCCCGATTCCCGTTTCCAATGCTATCCATCCTACATAGCGGCCCATTACCTCTACTACCATGACCCGATGGTGGCTTTCGGCAGTGGTGTGAAGCCGATCCAGGGCCTCTGAGGCTGTTTGCACTGCGGTGTTAAATCCAAAGGTAACATCCGTTGCCAGGATATCGTTGTCGATAGTCTTCGGAACCCCAACAACCGGGCAACCCATTTTGAATAATTCATGTGCTATATTGAGCGAACCATCACCACCGATAACAACCAGGGCGTCCAGGCCCAGGGATTGAAAATTTTTGATTACCTCTTTGGAAACATCTTTAACCTCCGTTTTATCGTTTACTATAACCCTGTATTTAAAGGGATTCGCTCTGTTTGATGTGCCCAGAACCGTACCCCCAAGAGGGAGTATTCCGCGAATATCCCAGGGCGTCAGGTTTCGCGTTTTGTTCGGCAAAACAAGGCCGTCAAAACCATCTTCAATTCCGATTACTTCACAGTTATACTTTGCCGAGGCTGATTTCACGACCGCGCGGATAACGGCATTCAGGCCGGGGCAATCGCCACCACCTGTTAACACACCGATTTTCTTCATTACGTATCAGCATCCTTTCGTTGCAGTTTCTGATGTCAAAAGATAAACCACCTCTTTATCTCCATCCAGTTTCCGGAAGAGATAAAGAGGTGGTTGGAAAATCCAAAACGTTTTCGTATATATAAACGGTTGGTTTTATGATCTCTTTTTAGGCGCTAATTTTCGTACGTACTTTGCCAAGGCATGTATTTCCTCGGGTTTTAACTTCTCACTCCAACGGGGCATTTTGTTCTTGCCATTGGTGATGGAATTTACCAACTCTTCATCTTTTTTTGAAGCCTGCCAGTTGGTATCTGCAAAATTCGGGGCTTTCAATTCGTGTCCCCGATGAGTGCCTTTTCCATCGTTACCATGACAGGTAGAGCAGTGGTACTCAAATAATTCTTTTGGATTAATTTCCTCTCCTCCCTGCCCGTAGGCAGGAGAGAAACCGGCATACAAACCTGCCAGAACAAAAAATGATACCATATGGTTGAATATGGTTTTCACATTACCCATAATCCACTATTTCTCCGCAAAAAAGATACATCGTAATGAATGCGAATTTATTTATTCCCGAAGCTCCTGACAACGGGCACCAGGGCTTTTATCTCATCCGGGGTTAGTTTTTCTTTAAACGGCATCATTTTTTCCGGAGTTCCATCGTTGATTTGTTTGACGATCTGCTCATCGGTTGCCTTTGCCTGCCAGGCCGCATCGGTAAAATCCCGTGCCTCCAAACCCTGGCCAAGCTCTGTGGGTTTGCCATTTTCGCCATGGCATGTTTTACAGTGGGTCATATACAATTTCCTGGCGTCGATATCGGCAGCCTTTGAAATAGGAGTCCCTGAAAAAAAGGCAACTATACCGGTAAAAACTGCAAAAGAAGCAGCCGTAAAAATTCCTGTTTTAAACATATTTTCTCCTCTTTATAAAAAATTCATAGAAATTCATAAAAATATTTAAGGAAAATAAATTCTAAATATTATTCTTCATAGGCAAGAACGCGAACAATGCCCATCGTACCACCGTCGATATTCGTGGTACTATCACAAACAGAAACGACCTTCTTTACTTTGTTTGTCTGTAAAAAATCATTCACCTCTTTATCCAATGTCATAAGTTCATTATGAACGTGGAATATCTTGAGAGGCGAGGTAAAGGTTTTTACTTTTACCATAAATAGCTCCTTTGGATAAACAAAAAAATTATTTAGTAACGTCCACCTCTTTTGACCCTTCCCAGATACCATGGATATTACAACGGCTAAATGCCCGAAGCGTTCGTTTTCCTTCGTGAGGCAGAACGATGGTCATCGTCACTTCCGGCTTGTTGAGTTCCGCCGTAAAATCTACTCTTGAGATATAAATGTGGCCGCTATAAAGGTCAACAAACTGAATGAAGTGACCATTTTCCATTACATGTGGCGCTTCACCTACTTTTATGGTTACCGTAAAGGGCTGTCCGACCTTTATAGTTGCCGGCACCGTGATTACAGGCACGTGTTTCTTTGCCGTCTCCGCCGGGCCCGTTGCCGCTGTGTTTACCTGACAAAACAGACTTGTTTCCGCCATTTTTTACACTCCTTATTAAAAATGTTCATAAAATTAAATACACCACTTATTTTAATTGTATATTTACCATCTTGATTGCCTTTACCGGACATATCGGGATGCAGCGTTCGCACTGATCGCACTTGTACTGAATAATTTCTGCCTTTTCATTTTTCATAATAATGGCTTCCACGGGACACACATGCAGACATTCTTCGCAACCAACACATTCACGTTTATCCACGACAATCATTATTTAAGCGCCTTTCCATGACTAAATTCCTTTGCTTCTAGTGTCTTACCGCACAGGCTATTCCGCCTTGACTTCAATCTTCCTTGGTTTTACATGTGCTGCCTTCGGCAAGATAAGTGATAAGACACCATCGGACATCTTTGCCTCGATATTATCCCGATTGATAGCATCCGAGATCACATAGTGACGATGATAATGTCCGATATTGTATTCGTTATAAATCACTTTCTCGTCGGTATACGCCTCTTGAGAAACCTCACCATTGACGACCAACTCATTATCCTGCAAGTCAATGTTTATATTCTCAATACCCACTCCTGGCATATCTATCAATAGGGTGAAATTATCGGGTGTTTCATAAATATCGGACAAAGGGAAATACCAGTTTCCCTTACCCGTTACGACGCACTTATCAGACGAAACCTTCTTTTTCCCGACGGCCGGAAGTTCCTTTTTTTCCATATAAGATGCTCCTTTTTTCTAAGATTTCTTTATTACGACTTGTTTTGGCTTTGATTCAGGCGCTTTTGGCAGCGTCACCGTTAAAACACCGTTTTTATAAGAAGCCGTTACTTTTTCGGCATCGACCTTTTCGGGCAACATAATAGAACGTGCAAATGTGCCGTAATCCCTTTCTCTGCGCAGATAGGTTACCTTTGCGGCGTCCGGGGCGGCTTTTCTTTCTCCTTTGATTGTTAATATGTCATTCGCCACCTGGACGTACAGATCGCTGACCTTTATACCGGGTAATTCTGCACGAACAAACACATTCTCCCCGCTCGTAGAAACGATAATTGGCGGGTATTCCACATTTACGTGCCCTTCCATTTGAGGAGTGGAACTCAGGAAATCCAATAAATCACTCATTTCACGCTGGATATGAGTAAGACTATCTAATGGACCGGGTTTTTCCCATTTTAAAAGATTCATTTCTTCGCCTCCTTGTTATTGTGACAGTTTAGTTTTTTCAAATAATATTTATACATATCTTTCGTAAGGGCCGAAAATCTTCAGTCCCTGCATATCTTTTATCCAAGATTTTAGACACGCCGTTCTATTCTCCTGGATTGAATTTCATTTTTATTTTTCCTAAAACTCTGATGTTGTTATATGTAACTATGCCTGTTTATACGGATTAAGGTGTTATTGAATTTGATTACAGAACAAAAAATAATAGTTCATAATTCAAAATCTAAGGTGTTATTGAGCAATAAAAATGCCAATGGGTGGAATATGCAAATCGATGTAGAACGTGATGTTTTTCTTCGTGTAATAACTAACTCTTAACGAACCTTTTACCTGAGAGTTGCTTTACCAATTTCTTGATTTCGAGGATCATCAGGGTGCTTGTGACGACGGAGGTGGGTAGTCCGGCAAGTTGTATAATTTCTTCGATATCTTTCGGGCTGCTGGATAAAAATGAGAATATCTTCTTTTCCTGTGAATTAAGCGACAGGCTTCTGGGGTCGTTTGATGAAGGAGTATCACATGTATTCAGGAATTCTGCAACCGGCCCTAACTCCTGAATGATGTCGGCAATATCCTCTACGAGCTTGGCGCCTTCCTTGATTAATTTGTGCGTTCCCCGGCTGTAAATATTGTCAATATTACCAGGAACGGCAAAGACCTCTTTTCCCTGTTCGAGCGCCCACTGTGCGGTTATCAGAGAACCGCTGTTTAATGATGATTCGATTACAAGCACGCCAAGTGACAGGCCGCTGATCAGCCTGTTTCTTGGGGGAAAATTGCGGAAATCGGGCGGTGTGTTCATGGGTAGTTCTGAGACGATGGCGCCATGTTGTGTGATTTGTTCTGCCAGTTCGATATTTTCCCGGGGGTAAATAACCCCCAGGCCGCAACCGAGTACGGCAATGGTGCGCCCGTTGGAATTGATAGCGCCGCGATGCGCTGCAGCGTCTATCCCGCGTGCCATACCGCTTACAATACATAATCCTTTCTGTGCAAGCAATCGGCTGAAACGCTCTGCCTGCGAAAGGCCATAATATGTGCAGCGTCGTGCGCCAACAACGGCCAAAGCCAGGACATCTGATTCAAGGATGTTGCCTTTCACATAAAGGACGAGCGGCGGGTCGTAAATAGCCTTGAGGTGTTTCGGGTATTGATCGCTTGTGTGAGGTATGATTCGAACGTTCTTTTCTTTCGCCAAATTGATTTCAGAGGCGATGTCAATTGTTCTGGATGTCTCAATGACGGCTGTAGCAAGCTTTGGACCTATGCCGGGTACGGACTCCAGTTCTGCCCTGGGGGCGTCGAGGATTGCCTCTGAAGAACCGAATCGTTCTATCAGCGCCTGGTACGTCTTTGTCCCAATCCCCCTGGTCATGTGCAGGCGCAGGAGTGCCTCAAATTCTGTCAATGTTTACCTCTTGTGATGATAATCAGGATTTTCGATTCCCGGAAAGGTATTACGATAGACCTTTTTTTCGATAAATATTTTAGCGATATCCGGATCAAGGTGATTTTTTTCAGACTCGGTTCGTATGATTTCCAGTGTTTCTGGTAATGAGACGGCCTTTTTGTAAGGCCTGTCGAAGGACATGAGGGCGTCAAAGATGTCTGCAACGGCGATAATACGGCCAAAGATATTTAACTGCTCTGCCTTCAAACCATAGGGATACCCAGTTCCATCGAGTCGTTCATGATGCATGGCTGCAATGGCGGGAATGCTTTTATATTCTTTCGAAAAATAGATTTCTTCGAGTATCTCTTTCGTATACCGGGAATGCCTGTTCATCTCGTTTCTTTCGTCTGGGGTCAGTTTATCAGGTTTTAACAGTATGTTATCCCTTACTCCGATTTTGCCCACATCGTGCAGGGTGGCCGCATAATTGAGCACCTTGAGCTCGTTTTTTGTCAGACCAACGGACTTGCCGATGTCAACTGATAGTCTGGCGACTCGTTCGGAATGCCCGGCAGTAACAGGGTCACGGCGGTCAATCGCTGCTGCCAGTGCCTTGATGGCGCTCAGGAAGGTCTTTTCCCTCTCTTCGTGCAAACGGGCATTTTCAATGGCAGTAGCGGCGTAGGCGGCGTAAGTCTTGAAAAGCCACTCGTCATATTCGGTAAACAGTCCCGTTTTTTTATTAAGCACCTGAAGCACCCCAATTATCTCACCTTCGCGGTTCTTCATGGGCACGCAGAGGACTGTTTTGGTGGTATAACCTGTTTGTATATCCGTCTCTTTGTTGAAAAGAGGATTTTTATAGGCGTCTTCAATATTTACCGTCTTTCCCGTTTTTGCAACATGTCCGGCGATACCCATTCCTAACGGAAGACGGATTTCTTTGATTCCGGATTGCTGGGCAATAAAGCTGACCAGTTCATTCCGATCGTGGTCTATAAGATATAGGGTACTCCTGTCGGCATGCATCGTCTTTGTGGCCTCTTCCATGATGAGACCGAGCAAAGAGCCCAGGTCGGTCTTTTCGATCATGGTTTGAGAAATATCAAGCAGCCTGGATAGGTCTTTACTCTTTTCGTTCTCTGCGAGGATATTTGTCATAGTCGTTCCCTTCGATTAAAGGGGTTTATTCAATATGCGATGGAGAATTTCCTCGGTTACCTGATCCGATATAATGACCTCGCCAATCTGTGTGGGCAGGATGAAACGGAGTCTCCCAGAAATAACCTTTTTATCTGCATACAGTGTTTTTACAATTTCCTCTGGTTTTAGCCCTGTTTGGAGCGGCAATCCCAATCTTTTGATTAATGAGAGTTGTCGTTCGAATACGGTGTTATCGGTCAATCCCATGTCTATGGCAATCCTGGCGGCGTAAAGCATGCCGATGGCAACTGCCTCTCCATGCCGGTATTTTTTATAATTGGTGACGGTCTCAATGGCGTGTCCTATGGTGTGTCCGTAATTTAATATGGCGCGCAGGTGTTTTTCCTTTTCGTCCTCCTCCACGACGTTCGCCTTGATCTGGCAGGATGTGGCAATGATTTTCAGGAGTGCATCGTGGTTCAATTGTAATATGTCGTAAAGGGACTTTTCTATGAATTCGAATAGCTCTGCATCCTTGATGACTCCATACTTGATAACCTCCACAAGCCCTGCCACAAGTTCTGTAGCCGGCAAAGTAGCGAGTGTGTCGGTATCGATAAAAACAGCCCTGGGCTGGTAAAAACTCCCGATCATATTTTTCCCTTTGGGATGGTTCACGGCCACCTTGCCTCCGATACTGCTATCAACTTGGGCAAGTAACGAGGTTGGTATCTGAATAAATGGGATGCCCCGCATAAAGGTTGCAGCCACAAAGCCGCTGATATCGCCCACTACACCGCCGCCGAGGGCGACAATAAGGGAATTCCTGTCCAGTTTATGATCAAAGCAGGCATCGTATAGAATAAATGCCGTTTCGAGCGTCTTCTGCTCTTCGCCTGGTGTTAGCGAGACAAGCCTGACGTCGAATTTATTTCTTAAAAGGCTTTCGGACACAATACTGCCGTAAACCTTTTCGATATTTTTGTCAGTAATCAGGAGGGTTTTGCAGGGAGTTTTTTCTTTGACCAGGGTATCTCCTATTTTTTCCAGGAGACCCTCGTCAATATAGATATTGTAACTATTGTCGGATAGATTAACTCGTATAGTTTTCATAAGATTCTTCCATAGGCGATTCCATTTTAACACTCTTTTATCTATTCTCAAGCAAGTAAATCTAAATAAATGGAATTTTGTCTAAAATCCTTGATAAAAATTATCCTATGAGTTATCTATTTGCTTATTTATATTTTTATAAGTACAAGAATTTATGATACTTAAGAGATTTTTAAAAAAATTGTAATTTTGGTATAACAGTTGATTAACACAATAAATATATTATCTATCTCGTTGAATAGTTGGGACTTTTTCTTAAATATAAAATGCTTTCATCTCCGCAATTTCTGAAGCAGAAAATTATGCTGCGTGTGCTGTATTCGCTCATGCCTCTTGCGGCAATGGCTGTCTACTTTTTTGGATGGTGTGTTGTAAGCATTATAGCTGTTTCAATGATATTAGCTTTCATGACTGAATGGTACATGGCTTCCTTGCAAAAGGGCAAAGTAAGCTATGCATGTTTTGTTACTGCCGGGATTTATGCACTTTCTCTCCCACCGGCCACGCCTTTATGGATAGTCGCCGTTGGCATCATTATCGCGATTTTGTTTGGTAAAGAAGTGTTTGGAGGATTTGGTAAAAATGTCTTTAATCCCGCTCTTGTAGGACGCGGCTTTGTTTTTGTATGTTTTCCAATTGAATTAACAGGCCACTTTATACCTGTATTTACGGGATTTCCAGGTGGATTTGGCCACTGGAATATGGCAGCTTTAGAACAACCTTCGCAATATATTGCTGAAGCCGGACTGAAAGTCGTTGACGCAATTACCTCAGCAACACCTATGTGGGCGCATCGAAATTATGGTTACGATAGTTCCATTCTTTCCCTGTTTCTTGGCAACATAGGAACCATCTTTGAATACGAAGGCCAAAAAATGGTACTGGGTGCGGGTTCCATGGGTGAAGTATCGGCGCTGGTAATAATGTTTTCGTGTGCTTATTTGTTTTGGACCAAAACTGCGAATTGGCGCTTGACCGTATCAACATTGCTGGGGGCTTTAATCTCTTCAATCATTTTCAGATATGCTTTCGGCATTAAAATCGTTCCCCAGCCACTTTTTACCCTCTTTTCCGGTGCGCTCTTTTATGCGGCAGTCTTTATGGTCACAGACCCAATCAGTGCGCCGAAGGTCACTTTGTCACAATGGATTTATGGATTCTTTATTGGCACGATGATTGTTGTTTTCCGATACAAAGGTATTTTTTCCGGCGGCGCAGGATTTTCTATTCTGCTCGGCAATATATTAGCTCCATCTCTCGATCTATGGATAAATCGTATAAAAAAGCCAAAAAACCCGGAGAAAGGGACCGAATCGCAGAAAGGGACTGAGACGCCATGAAAACGACTTCTCCTGCGTATATTCTCGGATTCATGCTCGCTATTTGTACTGCATTCGGTACAGGGATTGCCTCTGTTCATTATGCAACGCTTAATATGCTCATTAAAAATGAAAAACTGCATAAAAACAGGATTATATGCCGCGTATTCAATCTTCCTGTCGCTGGTGTATCAGCCGATGCTTTTCAAAAAGCAATTAATGACACCATTACCCGTGAACAGATAACCTATCAAGGACGCGCATGGGATGTCTATAAGCAAAAGGACACTGGCAATATCGGTTTTATTTTCAGTGGCACAGGATTCTGGGACCGGATATCTGGTATTATGGCTCTTTCTTCGGATTTGTCAAAAGTTATAAATATTCAATTTCTGGACCAAAAGGAGACGCCTGGATTGGGCGCGCGTATCGAAGAAGGCTGGTTTATTGACCAGTTTAAAGGTGTTCTTGTTGCATGGGACCAACCGGTTGACAAACGCATTATCGTAGGTCCGGCACCGAATCCCAATGCAAAAAACCGGGTTGATGCCATTACAGGGGCTACGCAGACATCCCTTGCGCTCATGAGGTTCTTAAACAGCGAGCTTGAATCATTCAGAAAAGCGATAAAAGAATGGAGAGAGAAAACGATGCTTGAGATTCCACCGCCATTGGAATGAAGCGGATTTGTCTTTTTTATAGATGGTTATTCTTGCACAAATTTTAATAAGATTTTAATCTAAAGCAAACGAAACATACAGGATGATAATATATGGCGTATACACCCAAACAAGTTTTTTTAAACGGTATCTGGCTCGATAATCCAATCTACCGGCAGGTATTAGGCATCTGTTCTACCCTAGCAGTCACCAACCTGCTGGCAAATACACTTTTTATGTGTTTTGGATTAATCTTTACCACCGCACTTTCCAATTTCACAATTTCACTGCTTCGGGATTATATCCCCAAGCGTATTCGCATGATCGTGCAGGTACTTATTATTTCATGTTATGTTATGATGGTTGATATCATCATTAAGGCGCTCGTCCCTGATATTCATCGTTTCATCGGTCCTTACGTCGGTTTGATTATTACGAATTGCATCATTATGGGGCGGGCGGAGGCCTTTGCCAGCCAGAATAAGCCCTTGCTTTCACTATTTGACGGTGTTGCATCAGGTGTTGGATACTCCCTTGTACTTATACTCATTGCTTCAGTGCGTGAGCCCCTGGGATTTGGAACCCTTCTTGGCATGACCTTGCCGGCACGTGACCAATGGTGGCATTCTTGGATCATCATGGTCATGCCTCCTGGTGCATTTTTTATGCTTGGCCTTTTTACCTGGCTTGCCCGCAGATGGCTGGTTAGGGAAGTAAAATCTTAAAGGAGGACATCATGGAACTCCAAAATATGGGTTTTTTTACGTCACTTGTGCTTATTTTTATCTCGGCTGCTTTTACCGATAATATCCTGTTAGCACGGTTTCTGGGAATGTGTTCGTGCCTGGCAATCTCAAAAAAGGTTGATACCAGTATTGGACTAGGCGGCGCGGTGATGTTTGTGACTGCAAGCACTACAGCGTTTAATTATTTGATGTATAAATATGTTCTTGTTCCACTGGATATAGAGTATTTGCGGCTGCTAACCTTTATCGTTATCATTGCCGCCTTTACACAGCTTTTGGAAATGATCATTGAGCGCTTTTCTGAAAAGTTATACTATACATTGGGTATTTTTTTGCCGCTCATTACGGTTAACTGTGCTATTCTCGGCATTGCGCTTTTCATGCTGAATAAACCTTACACATTCTGGCAGGCATTTGCCTTTGGCGCCGGCGGAGGCTTTGGCTGGTTTATGGCAATTACCCTGATCGGCGGTATCCGTGAGAAAATAAAAGAAAGCGAGCTTCCAAAAGGTTTGGCAGGCCCTGCCATTACCCTTATTATTATTGGCATAATGTCGCTTGCCTTTGTGGGATTTTCGGGCATGCTAAAGATATAAAAGTTAGTAACAATTTAGTTTAAAAAAAACAATAAATGTAATGTCCGGAGATTTCGATTTGTTTTCGTTGTTATGATTAGTTTCTCGTCGATAAACTATTAACACACCTGCAATCCGTCTTGATAAAGGGGGATAAAAGGGTGTGTAATAACCTCAACGGATTTAAACTATGATATTAGGAAGCATGCTTGTTTCAATCGGCATTTCGGTTGGTTTTCTTTTAGGCACAGGACTGATTTTAGCATTGCTTCTCATCCTTGCCGAAAAGAAGATACTCAATTATGGGACGTGCTGCATCGATATTAATGAGGGTGAAAAGAAATTACAGGTCACTGGTGGTGGTTCCTTACTGTCGTCACTCGCTGAAAATAACATTTTTATTCCGTCAGCCTGTGGTGGACGCGGCACCTGTGCATATTGCAAGGTACAGGTAGTTGAAGGCGGGAGCATAACTGGGCCAGTTGAAGAGCCTTATTTGGGTCCCGAAGAACGCAAGAACCAAATCCGTCTTTCCTGCCAGGTCAAGGTCCGCAATGACCTTAAGATTCGCGTGCCCAAAGAATTATTTTCGGTTAAGAAATACAAAGGAAAGCTCCTTAATAAAAGGCCATTGACTTATGATATTGTGGAACTGCGTATAGAACTCCTTGAGCCAAAAACCATAGATTTTGTCGCAGGACATTACGTGCAGCTTGAATCAGAAGAATATGATGGGCACGACCGGGTTATGCGCGCCTATTCCATGTCCTCGCCCCCATCTGATAAAAATCATATAGAACTTATGGTCCGTAAAGTTCCCAGCGGTATTTGCACCACATGGGTATTTGAGCATCTCAAGGAAGGGCAGGAAGTCGTATTCAGCGGGCCGTACGGTAAATTTCACCTTTCGAATACCGATGCGGAGATTATCTTTATTGCCGGTGGAAGCGGCATGGCCCCGATCTGGGGTATATTAAGGGATATGAAGGAAAAGGGAAACACGCGCAAGGCTACCTATTTTTTTGGCGCCCTCACGCAGAGAGATCTGTTTTTTGTTGATAAACTGACCAAACTCCAGGAAGAAGTTCCCTGGTTCAGATTTGTCTCCGCGCTTTCTAACGAACCTGCCGAATCGGATTATAAGGGTGAGCGCGGTCTTATCACCGATGTGGTGGCACGTTACATGCCCGATTGTTCGAAGTATGAAGCTTATCTCTGCGGTTCGCCGGGCATGATCGATGCCTGTATAAAAGTATTGAAAAAAGCCGGCTTGACGGAAGATCGGGTTTTTTACGATAAGTTTGTTTAAGATTTTAGGAGCTTTTCAATCATGAAAGTATCTCCGCAAGATCAGAGGTTGATTCATAATCTGGAACCATCTAAATTTTCTAAAGATGGTTTTTTAGGAACGGATAAACGACGTTTGGAGGAAATAATTGATGACGATTTACGCACGCTTAAAAAAGCGGGCGCGTCAAAGGAATTGCTGGTGCAAGCACTGAAAGATGCCTATCAGAGGGCTAAAGAAGCCTTTGGCGCAGAGATTGAGATAGGAAAGAATGTAAAAGCTGTATTTCATGAATCAATGGGACGCATTCCATCGCCATTTTGCAAAGACGGCCTTTTTGAAAAAGGCGAAGCTGTCGTTACCGACACGGCTCACAATATTTCGCTCATCATCACCAGCCTGGGAATAAATCTTATCGAAAAGCATGATTTTTTCCAAGGCAGGGGTTGCAGGTTCAGAATCGATCCTTTAGATGCTGTAAAGGTATTTCAGCTTCTACCAGAGAGCAAGAAAAAGTAATTTTGGTTTATATCTCTGCTTCAAATAGTGGTAGTAAC
>JAHFOY010000043.1 GCA_023261485.1 Planctomycetota bacterium | reverse complement strand
TTAGAAATAGAGGACTTCTCTTTGTTTTTCTTGCCATAACTTCTCCTTTCGAAGTTTTGGCAAGAATTATAACAACTACGGCTTATATTGTCTATGTTTTAATGAAACGTTATACTAGAAGACCAACACCAGTTCCACCAATTTGAGCAGCAACATAAAATGAAGCACCCCCATGTAACATTTGCGATAACCCTCTAAGAGCTTGGTCAAACCTAAACAATCCTTTCGGATCTATCAAAACAATTGGATTATTTCCAACGTATTCATACAAATTTACTCCCCCTGCAAACCCAATGGGATCCTTTGTAATAAACCTTCCCACATCTGGGGAATAGTATCTTGCCCTCATGTAAAGCAGGCCGTTCTTATCGTCCATGACACCATACTTTCCTACGTACCTAAATGGGTTTGACACGGATTCCGTACTCCCTGCAAGTACACCAAAGGGTTTATAGGCGTATTTATTGACGATATTTCCATCGATGTCGGTCATTGCTACGGTATTGCCGGTAAAGTTGTAGTGGTAATAATAAGCATTGCCCGATGCATCTATCTTATACATAAGCCCAAGACCGTATATGTAATTGGCAATCAGGTTGCCGTCCCCATCGTACTCAGCCAGCACCTGTGTCATGCCTCTTGGGTCCAGGAGAAAATACCGCGTAGTTCCGTTATTCGTCACTCCAACACGATTGCCCTGCCCATCATATTCATATTCCCATGTGCCATTGGAGGTCGTTACCTTTTTTAAGCGATTATCATAGTCGTATTCATAGGTGGTGTCACCCGCAGCCGTTAAGTTGCCATTTTGGTCGTAAGTGAAGGCGGCGCTGTCTGTGCTCAAAAGACGGTTGTCTGAACCGTAGGTATAACTTACTGTCTGGCTTCCTATCGCGGGATCAAGGGGCTGGCTGGCCGTCTCAGAAGCAATATTCCCATTTGCATCAAGTGTGTAGGTATATGATGCAATAACAGCGCTATCGCTCCCGATGTTTCTGAGTCCGGTCATCCGCCCGGTATTATCATAATTGTATTGAGCCTGCGTGCCGTTGGGAAGCGTAACCTGGGTCAGAAGCCCGCTCTGTCCATAACTGTATGTGGTTTGTCTTCCCGCCCAGTCCGTTACCTGGGTGAGACGATTCATACTGTTATAGGTATACGTGACCGTACTGCTGCCAGGATAGGTGAGAGACGTAAGATTTCCAACCGCATCATAGCCATAAGCCACCGATAATCCCCTGGCATTTGTGTATGACGTTATCCTCCCCACGGTATCATAAGTAATGTAGATGTACCGGTATAGTTCGTCTCTCTCGTTAATCTTCCAACGGTATCATAGGCGAAAGTAGACTGGCTGTTATCCGGGTAAGCGATGGCAGTTAGCCTATCCATAGTATTATAGGTATAAGTGGTAGCGCTACCGTTGAAATCCGTCCGGGAGGTCAGATTCTTCATGGTATCATAGCCAAGTTGCTTCGTTTTCCCCAGCGGGTCGGTAATAGTGGTTAGCTGGTTTAAGCTGTCGTATTGAAAGGAGGTTGTATTATTACTTTGATCTTTCAGGCTTCCTAACCCCGCTATCTTATGCGTATTGTTTATCTGACCGCCCAGTGCATCAGTTACCTTTGTTACACGATTCAGGGCATCAAATTCATAGCTTGTTACCTTACCCCTGGGATCAGTCTCGCTCGTTCTTTGTCCTAATGAATTATAAACATAAGCGCCTGCATTCCCTTCCGGATCTGTCGCGGAAGCAAGATTTCCTGACGAATCATACGTATAGGTGGTAGTTTTACCTATTGGATCGGTAATTGTCAAAGGCTGTCCGCGGCTATTGTAGGTAAAGGTTGTGTATGTTCCATCCGGATACGTGATCTTTGTAAGATTCCCATTACTATCGTAGGTATAGGTCGACGTCCTTCCCGGTTCATCCGTCAGCGAGGTGAGATTATCGTTCGAATCATACGCCATTGTTTTATAGTTACCCAGGGGATCGGTTATCTTAGTTACATTACCATTCCCATCATACTCATACCGCCATATACTGCCATCCTGGAGGGTTTCAGAAGTCTTATTGAGATTGCCATTCCATACGAAACTTTCTGTACTGCTGCCTGGATACGAAATCTGCGTGATCATATAATTGGAATTGTAGTATTTGGTCGTCACGTTTCCTCTGGCATCCGTTATAACCGTTTTACCCTCGTTCGGTTTGTAATCAAAGCTATATCCAAATTCTCCGTTTTGCCCGGAGGCGGCAGTACACCTGTCTTGCGTATCGTAGCTATACGTATAGATAAACTTGTTGTCTTCGGTCTGTTTTGTAATATTGTAGGGATCATTGGAATCGTTATATTGATATTCTGTAGCTACGCCATCGGGATTGGTTACTCTGGTAAGATTGCCGTTACTATCGTATTGGTAGGAGGCAGTCCTGCCCATGGAATCTGCGATACTGGTGATGTGATTGTTGGTATCGTAAGTAAGATTGTAATTTCTGCTGGCTGTATCCGTAATGGTACTGAGACGCCCCTGACTGTCATAACTGAGAGAGGCGGTATTACTATTTCTGTCCTTAATGGATTGGAGTTTGCCTTCTAAATTGAAGCTATACGTTATTTTATCCTTCTTTTCCCAGACAAAGCTTGAACTCCCCTTTGTTAATCTGGAATATTCACCTGTCATAGTCCCAAATACATTGGGACTGGTTTGATAAAAGGTAATTTCTCCTCCGTCTTCATCGATTATCAAGGCAGACGAGGTATCATCCTGAGGAGGAGTTATTTTAACATTAAAATTATGAGTCGTACCCGTTCCAAAGGGGCCATCTACGCTGTTCTTGCTATTATATGCACGGGTAAATTCAAACGGAATACCCGGAGCTGAGGTGGAAAGGTCAGTCTTGATAATGTACATATTGCCATTAATAATATTGACAGGTTCTCCAACTGTGGCATTTTCTTGTTTTGTTTGTCCACTTTTCTTATTACCAACAGAGTTGGCAACACTAATAACTTTTGATGTGGCACCTGTCGAACCATTATTATCTGTTACAGTTAATGAAACAGAATACTTTTCAGCCTTCGCAAAAGTATGGCTTATGATACTTCCATTTCCTGTGTTTCCATCTCCAAAATTCCATGCGTAGTTGCTTATAGTTCCGTCTGAATCTGACGAAGAAGAGGCATCAAAGGTTATTTGTTCATCAACCTCGGGATTTGCAGGGGAGTATGTGAAGGAAGCTACGGGTGATTGGTTTGTTACAGGAGTGGGAACAGGAGTAACATTAGAATCCGCTATGGTAATAAGTTTTTGTATAGAGTTTGTAAAGCCATCATTGTCTGTAACGGTTAACTTAGGTCCCCACGTGGTCGCACCACCTGCATAAGTGTGAGTTACAATCTTTCCTTCAGCTCCGTTTGCGTCTCCAAAATCCCACTGATATTTCGAAATAGTTTCATTATCGGATGAAGAAGAAGCATTAAAAGTTATTTCATCACCAACCTTAGGATTTTCAGGAGAGTATGTAAATGAGGCAACAGGTGGATAATTAGTTATACTAATCTTTCCAATCTCACACCAACCAGCACCAGTACTATAATATTGACTGCCAGTATTTCCTATTTTGAAAGTTATATAATTAACATATACAAAACCATTGTAATAAGTATTTACCTTATTCTCGAAATCTAAACCAATTGCTGTATAAGCAGCTACAAGGTCATTCCATAAATTTCTTTCCCATATACCTGGACTGAGGGTAATAGAAAAACCTCCAAAATTAACCCCCTTATTTGCTATAATATATGCTAGATTATTATTACGAGTGTAATCACCGAAGCCAATCGCTAATGTTATCGCAACTTGATCACTTGTAGTTGATGTAATGCCACCATCAACATCGAATGAGATTACTGTTGATTTCTTAATAGGTATAAGCTGCATTTTGTTTGTAGTTATATAATTCTGAACTCCATAACTATTCGATTTGTTGATGGAAAGATGCACTCTTTGGCTTGTGAGTACAGAACCGTTAACAGAAGCCGTATTCCAATATGGTGTCCATAGTGACCATACCCAATCACAGGAAAGACCCGGGAAAAAACCACAATTTGAACCACAGTCGGAACTAAAAGACAAATCTCCAATAGGAGAATTACTCCAGTCCTCAGTAAAGCTATAATCATTGCCAGAATATACTTTATTTGAGAACATGAAAATAGTATTAAATAATAAAAACGTCAGTATTATTATCGATAAAATATTATCTTTTAATCTCATAATTTTACATTTCTTTTTAACTTAGTCCACTTTGTATTTTGGGGGCATCATATTTAACCTAATTTTGGAGATTCCCATTTTCCTTTTTTAGCCCCTTAGAACTTTTTTTACGTAATTCGTTCTTCAGCTCATTCATACTGTATTCAAAAAGAAAACGCCTTTCCCGGAATTCTGGCCGGAAAAAGCGTTTTTAATCCTCATTAGTCCCCCTTTCGCAAAGGGGGATTTATCCATTTGATAATAGGTGTTATTTGGCTTGCAAGAGATATACCATTAACATCCTCCTACAATTTGTCCGAACTGCTTAAAATAAAGCATCCTTTTACCAAATGCCAGATACACGTGTCAAGTCTTTTTTTAAAATAGGGAGAGGAAATACATTGAAAATGTCGCTGGAAGAAGTTGTGTGAGATGGATTATGCAGGGAGAAATCTAGCAATTCAATTATTCAAACTTCTCAATAAAAGCCTTTGCTGATTTAAGCGCTTCTTTCGTTTGCTATTCAATGCCACTAAGACTCAAAAACACAAAGAAAAAAACTTAGTGTCTCGGTGACTTTGTGGCTTGAAATTCCTGTGCAGTAAATCAGGCTACACCGACTTCTGACATTTCACGTTGTGGAAGATTGGTAGTAGCTTTTCTTCCGCGTAACATCTCCAGGAAACCTTCAATTCTTGTGGAAAACTGTCCCGGCATATAATTGTGGTCGTCAACGCAATCTCCATCAAGGCTCAGAAGCGGATATCCTATTTTATTTAGTTCCCTTTTTAGAGTAGGTACGGCGGCATTATTTCTTCTGCAACCCCACGATGAAAATACAACAACACCATCTACATCATATTCCCTGGCGAGTTTTTTGGTAACCTCAACACGCCGCTCCAACGGTCCGTTGTAATGGCTAGTAATGAGTTTTTTTGCGAGGCTTTCGTAGGGTTTCTGCGGATCAAGTTTATCCCAGTAAACGTAATTCGTTTCTTCAAATACAATCTTTACCCCCTGCTCTTCCTCTAATTTCTCCAAAAAATCAATCTTGAAATAGGGTTTTAGTTCCAGCCAGAGAATTTTGATCAGGTCTTTTGGAGGTGTTCTATTCGCTTTCTTATTTTCCTCAATCTTCTCGCGCAGTTCGTCGGCAAGGCTGGAGAAAAACTCCACTGACAATTCCGAACCGATCAATAAATATGCCGGAAACATAAACCCCAGGGCTTTACTGCCAGGAAGAGGACAATATGGGTCTTTTCTTAATTCATTGATTTCCAGCATTTTTGCCCGCGTCTGATTTGAGTATTCAATTGCCCGTTCAAACGACTCTTGTCTCATCTTCCTTCCCGTCACTTCTTCAAGTCGTTTAGTGAAATCTTCGAGTTGTTTCGCCAGATAGCTGACAGAGTAATCATCTTCCTCATATGGAACGTCAATGACAATGGTCTCTTTCCCCGTCACTGTTTCACATATCTTTGTTGTCTTTGTGTTATTATCGCATAATGTCGTGGTGGCTACCTGAAGTATATTCCTGGGAAACAAGTTTTTGAACGCATGGCCAATTGCAGAGCGGTGAAAGGTACAGATGTCCGTAGGAACTCCATACGATTCTGCTTCCATGAGCCCCTTCGAACTTTGACCTAAACCTGCAAAGAGCGCTGCGCCAATTTCAAGACAAAAGGGATAGAGTCCCATTGCAAACAGGATTTCCGAGGGAACGAACATCGTCGTCCAAATGGTTCTTTTGGGGTTGGCATAAACGTTGTATAAATGCCTGACGCCTACGCGTGTCTGCACGTGTAAGGATACCAACTCTTTCTTTCTATTTCCACGGCAGAAGAAATGGTATATCCTCATAAACCGTAAAAGTTCTCTAAATAAGACCGGGGAAATACGCTGCAGGAATGGCGCTGCCCATTCCTTAAATTTTCGAATGGATATCATGTTTTATTTACTTCTTATTCGAAGTACCGGTAAGTTGTTCAAGAAATGCCTCGACCCTTGTCTTGATTTGACCTTCACTACTCAGGGTATAATCGCAATTCAGATGAAGGAGCGGAATCTTTTTTTCCTGGAATGTCTTTTTGATCACAGGGTAATCCAGGAGATTATGGTCACAGAATTTTAAGGTATGATAAATTGCGCCATGAATCGATTTTTCCTGCATAATAGACAGCACATTGTTGACCCTCTCGATGATATTAACCATTCGGGAGCAAGGCGCCCGCTTGATGTATCTTCTGGCAATTGACAGAATGGGGTCACTGCTGATATTGATCTGGGCATCAAAGTAGCGGCTGCCATTACATAAGTCCTCTGCAACAACCTTGGCGCCCGCATCTTCAACGACCTTCATGATCCTCTCATTTTCCATGATGCTGCCCCAGACAAACAGCCGGGGTATATCCCGCGTATCACGGACGCCCTCTTTTTGTTTCATGACATGGCTTAAGTATTCCTGGAATTTTTCTGGAAGGACATTGGCACCCTTCTTTAACAGAGAAAATATCTCATATCCGGATTGTCCAATATACCCGCTCCAGTATTTTTGTAAGAATAATTGTACTCTTTCCCGAACTGAATTATATATGGAAATACTGTGATTGATATCATCATGGTGAATCTTTAAGGTAAAATATGATTCCAGTTTCTCTTTAAGTTTCTTTAGCAGGTTTGCGTAATAATAAACCGCAGCATCATCGGTGTTTTTCGGTATATCCAGGATATAGTTAAATCTCTTCTTACCTTCATCCAATTTGATCCATGCGTCATACAACCTGCGCATCCCGTCACACGAGTTGACGAATACCATCCCTTTAAAATCTTCCAGGTTGCCATTGATTTTCTGGTCTACTACGGCCTTGATATAAGGGCAGATATTGCCGCAAAGCATTTCGTTTGCGGAGCTCGATTCCTTTTCAGAACCCTTGATCCTGACCGGATGAAATCCAGCGGCACGAATAAGTTCTACCGGGGTATACGAACAAAAATATCCGATTTTAGGCAAGGTACTTTCTTCGACTGAAAACTCGGCAATGGATACTCCTGTGGTAGAATTTTCAGTAACAGATACAGACGTCTGAGTCTTTGACTGCGCCTTTTCCCGAGCGATTAATGCCGCACCGAGCGCTCCGTTGATTTGAGGTTCTTCCGAAATCCTGATCTTACAACCGAGACTACTCTCCAGTTCTGTTACAACACCAATATTCTTTGCGACACCGCCCGTCATGACAATTTCTTCTTCCAGCCCGATTCTCTTTAACTGAGCGGTGATACGTTTGGCGATCGAGAGATGCAATCCCTTGCAGATATCTGCTGTTTTATGGTCGGCGCCAATGAGGGATACCACCTCAGACTCGGCAAAAACCGTACATAGACTACTGACGGAAACAGAATTCTTCCCATTCAGTGAAATCGGTCCCATTTCTTCCAGGTCTATTTCCAGCGTCCTGGCCATAACTTCCAGAAATCTGCCTGTCCCTGCGGCACACTTATCGTTCATAACAAAGTCGAGGACGTTCCCATTTGCATCAACCTTAATAACCTTGCTGTCCTGTCCGCCAATATCAATAATAGTCCTGGCCTTGGGGAAATAATAGTTAGCGCCCTTGGCGTGGCAGGTGATTTCCGTTACAACCTCATTGGCAAACGGCACCTTTATGCGCCCATAGCCGGTAGCCACAATATAATCAATGTCTTTTTCGGTTAATTTATGTTCTGTAAGTATCTGTTGAAAAGTCTTGTCCGCCGCTTTTTTACTGCTGGCGCCGGTTGGAATGATTATAGAAGAAAGAATCTCCTTTTTCTCATTCAACAAAACTCCGTTCGTTGACATGGAACCAATATCGATTCCTATTGTATACATTCTATAAAATCTCCTTAGTTATTATGATATAAATTTGTTATTCTGCTTCGGGCTTGGGTGGTATCATGCTCATCCAGATATTGAATACAAACAAACCCACAGAAACAACCTGCAGACTTGCAAAGATTTCTGCGACTGGATGGATGGGACGGAAACATACTAATCCTACAAGACCAATGTTTGCAATATAGAATTGAAGATTGCCCAGCTTGGGATAGGCCAGCGGTGTTCCGGAAAACCTGGGCAAGATATGGTATCCGACCCCAAAAATCATCATCGACATCCATCCTAGAAGATTTAAGTGAACGTGGGTGAAGAGTAGTTGGGCCGGATAGCTTTTAATCGAGATCATTATCGTGCCAAGTATGGCTGCAATAAAGAAATACACCAGACTTGCGCGCACAAAATTTTTAGAGAGGGGATTCATACAATTAAAACTCCTTTTATAACCTAAATTAGCGTATCAATGTTTCAACAAAATTACACTCACACGAAAAAAACAATTAAATCGTAAGGATATATTAAAAATATAGATTGTCAAATGAAAAATTGCCGTGCTGGAATAGTTACAGTACTATTGTAAAGTATATTTTTATTAAACACGTCACCCGGAGGTAATATGTTTTGGAGACAGAGCAAGAATACGGCAGTTTACAGGAAATCAAACAGGAATAAGACGGCGGGCGATACGAGGAGCCACGCTTGCCCGAAGACATTCCTCGATACACTCGTTCACGAGTTCATGCATCATTATGATTACGAGGTGCTTAAATTCCCAACGAGCCTGCGTACGGCGGGTTTTTATTACCGGCTGGGAGATGTGATGAAAAAACTGATGGGATAGACATTGTTGTAATGGAGGAATTGAGCGGCAACCGCAGACGGCGCGCTGAGAGTGAATGTTTGCATTCGCTCTTATTTTCGCGCCGGCGAGGTGGCAGCCCGATGGGTTGTCCGCTCGAATGACTTGTTCTCGCCACTGCGGCAGAGTAAGTCATGAGAATTAGGCGGTCAATTCCGCCATTCCTGCAGCGTTAGCGGTGTCGTTTCACGCCATTCGCTGGATTTGATTGTTAGGCTATTCATCTATTAATTGATACTTTGCCTTCATTAGCAACTGGTATAGTTTTCCTTGAACTTTAGTGTAAATAATATTAAAATGACCATTATGACCACTTTGTAAAGGAGAGAATATAATATGGTAAAGAAAGGTATTAAGGAAATAAGGGATAATTTTACTCAGTATCTGAAGAGGGTAAAACGAGGGGAAGAGATTGTAGTTACTGAAAGGGGTAAACCGGTGGCCTTGCTCAAGCCAATACCCGAAGGGGAAGGGGTTCAGGAAAAACTGGAATCCGCCGCCATGAAAGGTCTTGTCCGTCTTCCTCAAAAGGAGGGAAATATACCTGCCCATAAAAAGATTAAGCTAACTGGTAAATCTCTTACAGAGGTTATTTTAGAAGACAGGGAAACAGGATGGTAAAGATTGCTTACGTAGATTCCAGTGTCTGGATAAAACACTATGTGGAAAGTGAAAAGGCTTCAGCTTCTGCTTCTCAACTTTTAACGGATTATAAAGTCTTTGCTTCTGTGATTACTCAAGTTGAGATGTTTTCTGCTTTAGCGAGAAAATTTCAGTTACAGGAAATTTCCATAGAAGATGTGAAAAAGATTAAGGATGCTTTTCGTTCTGACTGTCAGAGAGCCGGGATGATTGAAGTCAGCGACGATGTCGTCAAAGAGGCGCAAAATCTGGTATTTAGAACTACTATCAAAACATTGGATGCTATTCATTTAGCTTCTTATATCCTTCTAAAAAGGGAAACAGAAGTTTCCTTCCCTCTTATTACTGCGGACAATAAACTGGCTTCTGCGGCAAATAAAGAATCTTTTGAGGTAATCGGAGTGGGCATATAATATATAGTGCGGACTGGCTGCAACTAATTAACCCTCCTTTTCCCTTCTTCGCAAGCGAATCATTGCCCGCGTCTTTATTTTTGTTAGTGAAGATTTGACTATATGACTCTGAAATTCAACGACAACCTGCTCCCGACACTCCCCATCATGGAAGACCTTCCGGTGGATCGGATTATTGGGATTACGTCAACTATTCCCATCGAGATCGTCTTCGCCGCCGGGTACATACCGATAGACCTGAATAATATCTTTGTCTGCGACCCGTCTGCTTACAAAATGGTTGAAGACGCAGAATCAGCCGGTCTCCCAAGAAATACCTGCGCCTGGATCAAGGGCATATATTCTGCTGTCAGGAAATATCACATTAAAAAGGTTGTCAGTGTTATTCAGGGGGATTGCAGTAATAATCAGGCGCTGATGGAGATTTTTCAGTCAGAGGGTATTGAAACCATCCCATTTGCCTATCCTCACTCTAAAACTGACAAGGAATTTTTGCATGACCAATTGATGAGGCTTGCCGATAGTCTGGGAGTGGACTATTCAAAGACAGAGGAGATGAAGAAGCGGCTCGATTCAATTCGGGCAAAGGTACATGAAATAGATAAACTCACATGGGTGGAAAATACTGTAACAGGCGAGGAAAACCACATTTGGACGGTATCCACCAGCGACCTGATGGGGGATTATACCATATTCGAAGAACGCGCAGTAAGGTTTTTAAAATTGGCTAAAAACCGTGAACCCATAAAATACGATCTTCGGATTGGTGTTGTCGGTATACCACCTATATGCGAAGACCTTTACTCATTTCTTTCCTCCATTGGTGCGCACGTCGTATTCAACGAGATTCAAAGGCAGTTCAGTATGCCATATTCTACAAAAACGCTGGTTGAGCAGTATAGTCAATATACTTATCCCTACGATATCTTTTCCCGCTTAGAAGACATTCAACAGGGAATAAACCAGCGGAACATCAAGGGTCTCATCCACTATGTCCAGAGTTTTTGTCACCGTCACATCCACGACAGCATTATCAGAAAACACATCAACTTACCAATTCTTACCCTGGACTGTGACCGTCCAGGACGCTTAGATGGGGCCATGAAGACACGTATTGAGGCCTTCATCGAGATGTTAAAAAATATTTTCTCTTAAAGCAAATCGAATATCTTCCGATTATTATAAATAGAGATTTGTCATTTTATAATAAAATTCCACCTAAGCGCAGAGGAGAAGGTGTATGCCTCGTGATATACCCATCGGAAATGGTTCACTATTAATTACCTTTGATAGAGACTACCACATTCGCGATATCTATTTTCCCAATATTGGTATGGAAAATCATACTGAAGGGCATCCGTTTAGATTTGGGGTTTGGGCAGATGGATGTTTTAGTTGGATGGGAAATGAATGGGAAAAGCAGTTACAGTATCAGGAAGATACCCTTGTGACGGACGTAAAGGCAGAGAATAAGTCGCTGGGGATTGCCCTGCAGATGCACGACGTGGTCGATTTCTATTTGAATGTATATATTAAACAAATAACCGTAAAAAATCTTTGGAATAGAGAGAGGGATGTAAGGCTCTTTTTAAATCACGATTTCCATATTTCAGAATCAGTAGTAGGAGATACTGCTTATTATGACCCGGCGACAAAATCCATTATTCACTACAAGGGGAAACGATATTTCTTAATCAACCACGGCGACGCCATAAAGAGTGGTGTGGATTATTTTGCGACGGGGATTAAGGAATTACACGGCGCCGAAGGGACATGGCGGGATGCAGAAGACGGTGTACTGGGCAAGCATCCTATTTCCCAGGGATCTGTTGATTCCACGATTGGAATTCACATTCCATTAAAGGCGCACGAGGAATATACCGTGTATTATTGGATTGCGGCCGGAATGACCTATGAAGAGGTGGCAAAGCTCAATACAACGGTATGGTGGAAGACACCGGAAGAACTCATGCGACGAACGGCAAATTATTGGAAGCTATGGGTTAATAAGGAAGATATCAATTTTGACGGACTGCCTGACAAGATAGTGAAACTGTTTAAAACAAGTCTTTTGGTATTACGAACACAGATTGACAATGAAGGCGCAGTTATTGCAGCAAACGATTCCGATATTGTTCAGTTTGGCAAAGATACCTATTCGTATATGTGGCCCAGGGATGGAGCACTGGTGGCATATGCGCTGAACAAGGTTGGATATTCTGATATAACAAAAAGGTTCTTTACGTTTTGTGCTGAGGTATTGTCTGAAAAGGGTTATCTCCTGCATAAATACAATCCGGATAAATCTGTTGCCAGTTCATGGCATCCGTGGATAAAGGGAGACAAATTGGAATTGCCCATCCAGGAAGACGAAACCGCGTTGGTTATATGGGCGCTGTGGAAGCATTTTGATAAGTACAGAGATATTGAGTTCGTTCAGCCTCTCTACCGGGGACTCATTATCAGGGCAGCAGAATTTATGACAAAATTCATAGATAAGGAAACAAAACTCCCATTACCTTCTTATGATTTGTGGGAAGAACGGCATGGTGTTCACACCTTTACTGTTGCAGCAGTAATTGCTGGAATAAAGTATGCAGGGCGTTTTGCAAGCGCCTTTGGCGAGCACGAGCGTGCAAAAAAGTATCTCAGCATAGCAAACGAGATGAAAAGCGCCTTGGTTAAATACTTGTACAACAAGGCGGAAAACAGATTTGCCCGGATGGGTAAAAAGAAAGGGGCAGGCTACGAACTCGATATGAACATAGATGCAAGTTTATACGGATTGTTTGCTTTTGGAGTATTTTCACCCAACGATCCCTTCGTGCAGTCTACCATGCAGGCGGTAAAAGACGTCTTATGGGTAAAAACGCATGTGGGAGGAATAGCGAGATACGTTGGTGACTACTACCATAGAGTAAGCGGTGACACAAATAACGTCCCGGGAAACCCCTGGTTTATCTGTACCATGTGGTTAGCAGAATATGAGATTGCAAGGGCGCAGAATGAAAATGACTTAAAGAAGGCATTATCGATATTAGAATGGGTGGTTGATCACTCCCTGCCTTCTGGCATATTAGCAGAACAAATAAATCCCTATACCAACGAGCCTATTTCGGTTTCCCCATTAACCTGGAGTCATGCGACAGTAGTCACAACCGTGATAAAATATCTGGAAAAAATGAGCTTATTAACTTGCGGGAATGCCTATGCCTATTCAAGATACAATTCTAACAGATATGTTTCATCGGCTTACAAGGAAGAAATTCCAGTACGTGACGAATGTCCAGTGGCATGTAATGTGGCGCAGTCAAATTAGAGTAAAGAATATTGATAGGACAAGCTATGCAGACAACACAATATAAAATAGAAGAAGTCATAGAAAAGGCAGAGAATCTTTCTTATATGCCAACGATAGTCTTAAAACTTATGGAAATGATCTCTGCCCAGGATGTGACAGTACATGAAATTGTTGCGGTGATTGAAAAAGATCAGGGTTTGGTTGCAAGAATATTTAAAGTTGCCAATTCGTCTTTTTACGGCCGGTTAAAAAAAGCGGAGAATTTAACTGATGCTGTTGTAACCTTGGGATTGCGAGGCCTTAAATCTTTCGTTATAGCGCAAGCCGTGAAACATGTATTGACGACAGCAGACGCGGATGATCATTCCTTATGGGAACATGCAGTAAAGGTGTCCATCACTTCTACAGTTTTGGCGAAGGAATTGCGTTGTGACCTGTTAGAAGATGCATTAGTGGGTGGACTGGTGCATGATATTGGAAAGGCGTTCATTGGAAGCGTTTATCCGGAAATTCCTTCTCTAATTCAACAAAAGATCGCAAAAGACCGCGTAACCTATGATGAGGCAGAACAGATTATTTTAGATTTTAATCATGCGGAGATCGGGGCGTTGATAACTGAAAAGTGGGGGTTCCCTCCAAAGATTGTTGATGTGATACGCTATCACCATAAAGCGGATGATATCGGGGAAGTATGTACAGAATCACAGGAAATGATACATATCGTTAAATTTGCAAATGTAATGAGCAAACAATTTGATGCCCTGCCGGATTCCGACGCGGAGAATATGCTTGAAAATATTAGTTTTGCGAACTCACATGATCTGTCGGCAGATCGGTTAACACATCTGATGGAAGAAGTAAAAATGAGATGGAAAATGGAAGGTGAAAATAATTTGTTTTATTAAATGTCTCGTGTTTTTATAGGTTTGATGATACGTACGTTAGACCTTAGCTGACCGTCCTGCCAACAACCCTGAGAATTACAAGGATCATACCGGCAGAAAAGAAGAATATCGTCACGAAGGTTAGCGGGATGCTGGGGTTATTTTTAACGCTGACAAGGACGCCAGCTACAGAATTAATATCTGCAAAAATAATCTTTGACCCGTAGAGTTCTTTTGCGTTATTTTCCCCGATAGGTAAAAAGGTCTGTTGTTCTTCGTTGTTTTGTGCCATTGCGGTAAGTTTTACCACAGGATAGCGATATTGCGGAGGCATGTACAAATCAGCAACTCGTACCTGCGTACCATTTGCGGTAAAGGTATCGTTTACATGCATGGTACAAATACGGTCGTCGACCTTAAGAACCACGCCTGATGCAATCCATCCATAGTCCCGCATGAGTATCTCCAGCATTCCATGCTGCAAAAGAACGGGGTTGTTGTAGCCAAGGGTGTCTGAGAATTCAAGTCCGTCTTTTCTAACGGTTACGAACGCTTCTATTATTTTAGGCATTCCATTCGGATATGAACTTGTCTTGAGGTCTGTGACCTTCATTTCAACGCCGCCGAGATCTGTCCACTCGTCTGCCACCGATACAGGCGGTTCTGTAAAGGAATAGAGTCCGCCAATGAGATGCGCAACCAGGGTGATTACAAACCCAATATGCACGACAGATGCTCCGTACAGAGGAATCTTTTTTACACCGACTTTTGCCTTTCTGATAATAGAGTCGAGGGTGCACAGGAATGCGTTGACGCCATAAATAACGCAGGCGATAAAGAGAAGATAAAACCATGTATGGATTGGTTTCTTGTGGGCGAAAAAGAAGGAAATGTCTTCACCTGAAAGCCCCACATATTGGTCAGGCTGGAAGTTCATGATGAGGCTGCCGATGATGAGCAAGCCCGTAACCGCAAACCCAACCAGGATGCCGAGTTTCTGTGATTTAAATATATTGTATATCTTTTTCATTATCTGAAACTATGAGAACTGCCAATCAGGAAACTTGTGCCTACATACGTCATTATCAGGATTACAAATCCAACGATAGCCATCGGAGGTTTGAATCGTTTGGCTTCCTGCCAGTAATCCAGGTGTAAGCACGTGGCATAAAAAAACCATATAATGACAGACCAGACGACCTTCGCATCCCAGAGAAAATATGATCCCCAGGCGACATATCCCCATAATCCCCCGAAGATCATCGAAATTGAGAAGACGATAAGGCCGTATTGAAATCCGGAGTCGATAATCTGGTCATACGGCCTCTTTTCGCCTGAAGCAAAATACCGCGCAACGGCAGCAGCCGTTGCACTGACCCACAATGCGTAACAAAAGAAAGATAGTGGTACATGCAATATATACCATATGGTAAGCATCAGGGGCGGGGCATAATTTAAGCCTTTGGGGAAGAGTACGGCTGCAACAAGAAAGGCATATCCAACTCCAAAAAAGGACATGCGGTAGATATGGCTTTCCGTCTTCAAATAAATGAGCAGTACGATAAATGTAGCAGCGGCAAAGGCATTAAATGATTCGAATTTATTGGTTAAAGGAAAATACTCTATAGATATGCCGCGTATCGCAATTGTTGCAATATGGAGAAGCACGATTCCTAACAAAATAGGGAACCGCAGTTTCCATTGAGTAAATCCAAAGAGCCAATAAATAGAATAAGCGCCTAAGCAAATCCAGTATAAAATTATGGATATTTGATTGAGAGATTGGGCAGTATCCATTATTGCAGGGTAATCTCAATCTTTGCTTTTTCTTTCAGATCATTAACGAGGTTATTCATTTCGGTGCTAATCAGAACTTCCCGTACCTTATCTTTAACCTCGCTGAAACTCACGTCTTTGGCTGGAGTATGTGCAGTAACCTTTATCAGGTGATATCCAAATTCCGTCTTGACGGGTTCGCTGACTTTACCAACTTCGGTATCAAATGCGGCTTTAGCAAAGGCTTCCACCATGGCGCCGTGCCTGGGAAATGCGCCCAGTTCCCCGCCGGTTTTCCCGGTCGGGCAGTCGGAATATTTCTTTGCACACTCAGCAAAATCTGCCCCTTCGTCGAGTTCTTTTTTAACAGACTCAATCTTTGCCCTTGCTTTATCCAATTCCTCCTGAGACTTCGTTCCCTTGGTATCAACCAGTATGTGGCTTGCCGTAACGGTTTCACCGTTAAAATTACTGATATTCTTCATAAAATACTCTTCCTGTTTTTTATCGTCAATATCTTTGGATATGTAATTTTCGATTGCCGCCGACATGCGGATCGCCGTTTTTAGCTCGTCTATGTTGCTGCCCTGAATTTCCAAAAATTGTTCCAATGTTTTGTCTTTGGTTGCCGGATTTTTCTTGATATTATCACGCATTTTAGCAATTTCTTTGTCTACTACTTCTTCGGGAGTAGTTAACTTTTTTTCCACTACAAATTGCCTTAACACACTTTGAGTAACAAGTTGCTCTGTAATTTGCTGTTCCAGTGAAGGTAATGCGGCAGGATTTACTTGATTTTTAAACCGATCTAGGATTTTATCTAAATCCTTACGGAGAATTTTTTCGCTGTTAACCGTTGCAATAACCTTGTTGGGATCAGGTTTCTCTTTCTTGCCATGAACCCCCATACCATGGCCACCGCCTTCGGTTTCCATTCCCAACCCATGCATTTTTTCTTTGTCGTCTTTGCCGAAGTTGACATCTTTGTGTATCTTTGCAAAGTCCTGTTCTCCTGACTGGCCGCTCACTTGGGGGTTACTCAGTTCATTTTTCCCGCAGCCATACATGGATACTACAAGTAAACTCGAAAAAAACATGAAAACAGTAATTCTTTTTACCATAACGACTCCTTAATAAATAAAAAAACATGATGATTTTAGTCGGAATTAACAAATACGCTGTCTACATAGAGGTATGCGAGATATGTTTTCTTCCATAATATTCCGTGATAAGCTTCAGGAGGTCTTCTTCTTTTAGGTTTGAAACAAGATATTTTAGAAGTTTAATATTCATAATCAATTTTTATATTAACAAACCACACAATGAATAAGTTCCTTAATCATAATGATTTTGCCAGGACATTATTATTTTACTAAGGAACCGGATTGAATATATATTACACCGTTTAAATGGGCGAGGTGGGAGTCGAACCCACACAACCTTTTATGGTCAAAGGATTTTAAGTCCTTCGTGTCTGCCATTCCACCACTCGCCCAATGGTATTTAGTAATAGTTTAGCCACTAATTTACACAAATAGGAACGAATGAAAAGAAAAAAAACATAAATACTTTAAGGTGAAAGTGGGAATGCGGAGAATGCGGAGAAAAGGAGATAAAAATTACATTAATTACTTCCCTCTGATATTCCCCTTTCCTTCATAATTTTTTATTCGTGTGCATTCGCGGCTAAATTAAATAGGCGGCACTGGGATTCGAACCCAGGGTAACGGTTTTGCAAACCGTGGCCTTAGTCCACTTGGCGATGCCGCCATCCTTTCAAAAGATTTAATAATACCATCAAGGGAATAGTAAGGCAAGAAGTTTTTTCATATCCTCATATTTCCATAAATTTACGTTCGGAAATTTCAAAACGATTATGTAGAGACGCAAGATTTTGCGTCTCTACACCTGTTTGTAAGAGTTGAAATGCTAAAAGGATTGTAAATTTAAAATATATTTGCTAAACTAATTTTACTAGAAATGGGTCAAAAACCATACGCCTTTTCGTTAATCGCATGAAAAAGCGTTTTTCATGGCTAAATATTGCCGTATAACTGTATATGTCTCCTGATAAAATAAAACTGTGCCCGGAATGCGGATCAGAGTATTATGCGCATATTTCAGAATGCGCCGACTGTGGCGTCCCGCTGAAAATGCCGGAAGAGATCGGAAAAAAGAGGGAAAAGGAATCGGACATTACCGCACGTCTCCACGACGAATGGGTCGTAATCCGGGAAGAAGAAAAAGAAGGCGTCCGGGAGTTGTCGGATTTACTTTCAAGAAGCGGCATTTCTTCTAAAATTGCATTAGCTCCAGGTTGCAGTACGGGAAAGTGTGGATGCCGGTATCTTCTTCTGGCAACAAAGGAAGATGCGCGTGCCGCACACCATTGTATTGAGGAATTCCATACACAAAAGTATCCTGAAATCAAAACTTCCCAGGAATGGGAATCACAGGGAAGATGCCCTGCCTGTGGTTACTGTGTAAGTCCTGATGCCAAAGCATGTCCTGACTGCGGACTGTTGTTAATTAGGGAAAAGTAATCGCTCATTTGAATTCACGTGTGGACACAATCAAAACATGGATACTCAGGACACTAGCAGACCAGGAATATAAAGCTTTTATGAACTTTGTAATGGACACACACGCCCTTCTCTGGTGGTTTACAGAGTGAAAATTTTGTGCTCATTACCCTCGATTACCCCATTCTCCAGAAAATGATTACCCTGAATCCCGATGTTTTGCAATGGTAACAGCACAATCAAAATTCCAAATTATGGGTTCAATTTACAAAATTGAACCCGCAAAGACACTGGAGATATTTTTCCTCAATTCACGGATATTCATCCTTGGTAAAAAATGGATTAAAATCCTTTTTGCCCTTTGGTTTCAGGGAACAACCTATGATGAAACGTTGCATATTCAAAATCTCAAAGCAAAAAATGTCCCTTGGGCTATGGCCTTGTAATCCCTGATTTTTAAAGGATTTTTGCTTTTTTTCTAAAAGAATAAAAAGGCTTGACATAGAATGTCTTATATGTGGTACAAAGACGCTGCTGGAAACGTGTCAAGCACAGCAAGCGCCACGATTACCTATGATACAACAGTGCCTATAGTAACCATATCCAGTCCAATCCAGTCCAACGTCTAATTCCATCTATACAACTACCGCGAATACGATAAGCCTGGGCGGCAGCGCATCGGACAGTTCCAGCGGCATAAGCGGCGTGACGTGGAGTAATAACGTGGGAGGAAACGGGACTGCCACGGGAACAGCCAGTTGGACGGTTTCCAGCATAAGCTTGTCAAGCGGTGATAATCTCATCACCATAACGGCAAAGGATGGTGCGGGCAACTCCTGGACTGATACAATAACGGTAACATATACTGCCACAACTTTACAGCCAGCTACCGTAACGACAGGCTCAGCGGCAAATGTAACCATATATTAAGCTACTTTGAATGGTACGGTAAATGCGAATGGCCCTCTGCAAGTTGTAACCAGCCATAAGCATGACACCCCTTTCTTTATCTTTGCTGGATTTATCCGCGTATATCTGCAAAAATCTGCGTCCCAATTTACCAATACAGATACCTTTCTGATTGACATATAAATGTAAGTGATATAAGATTGTTGTCTGATATTTTGCGCAACCGGGACGGTTACGCTGCCAGTTGAAATTCTTAAACGTCAGGATAAACGGTTGAGTCAGTGTATATGGAAAATGTGGAAATAATAAACAAAAAACCTGTAACGGATGGTCT
>JAHFOY010000174.1 GCA_023261485.1 Planctomycetota bacterium | reverse complement strand
TTTTTTTGTATGACTTAGAAAATATAGCACAGCGCCCATGAGCGCCGGATTTTTCCATAGATTATCAGACTTGCAGACTTCATCCATAAGCGCCGCCCCATCTAACAAGGCGGCAATATCCACCCCGCTCATTGCGGCAGAAAACAAGCCAACCGGCGTTAATACCGAATACCGCCCGCCAACCCCTGCGGGAATAACAAAGGACTGAAAACCTTCGCGTCTTGTAATTTCCCTTAAAGTGCCTTTCTCGCTATCCGTAGTTGTAATAATATGCTCTTTGTAATCTTTGCCAAGCCTGTCACGCAAACGTTTAACTATAATCAGGAACTGAGCCATAGTTTCAACTGTGGTGCCGGACTTTGTTATGAAATTAAACAGGGTTTCTTCAGGTTTAACTATGTCAATAAGCCCGGAGAATCTATCGGGATCGATGTTATCCAGCACAAAAACACGCGGGAAGCTCTTCCTTTCCTGGTCGGTAAGGATATTGTGAAGGGGATGGTTCAGGGCTGCATTGATGGCAATATTGCCCAGTGCAGAACCGCCAATACCCACAACCACAAGATTTTTGAACTTTCCTTTGAGGGAATTTGCGGTTTTGATTATCTCTGCTGTAATATTTTTTTGGTAAGGTAACTCTTGAAATTGCAACTTGCCACTGGCTCGTTCTTCTTTTAAATCATTCGCATATCGGCTGGCAATGGGCGCAAGGTTTTTCAGCTCCTGCTCTGTTATGCCGTGTTCCGGCCCGATTGTATCGGCCATCATATTGTTAAAATCAAAATGTATCGTTTGCTTACCTTCCATGTTATATCCTCGTTTGTTTAATTAGGCATTCGGCGGCTTTTCAATGTAGAGCGAAGAGTCTCTTCGCTCTACAAACCGCATAAATAAAATGGATCCTATACAATTAAATTACCGTTAAACTGCAAATGTTTGTCTATCTTCTTTCTTAATTCCTCTTCATCCAGCGCAAAGCAAGGGTTAATCTCTATTAAGCCAATGACATTGCCTTGAGCGTCTGCAGGAATAGAAATGCCAGCATTACGCAGCCACCGGCCGAATAAATTAATCATGTCCTGTCTTGCGGTAGTTGGAGAATTCTCCCCTTCCATATTCTTTACAGGCGAAAATTCGTCCTCGCGCAGGACTTCCATAATTACGCCCTTCTCTATGTATTTCAGCACATCGAAGATGAAACTCTCAAATTTAATGGCATTATTTTCCTCTGGGTTGATCGTTTCACCTTTGTCATTCAAATAGGGAACTTTCTTAAGGGCGGCATGAAAAGGAAGGGCATCACCGTGTTGATATATTTTTTCAAGAAAATCGACGCTAATCATGTGCACCGCAATGTTTGCCGCATCATGTTTCAAAGCGCCGTCCTCATTTCTTGCGTGCATATCCTCATGACTCAGTTCGCTATACTCGATTACCTGTAAATGCCCGTTGCTATGCGCTACAATGCCGACCTTTTCCCCCGGGTGGCACTTTTTAACGATTTTTAGTGACATTTCCGCATCATTTTTCAAATGATATCCAACAAAAACCGGATCAGCAATCTTTATTAATACATTATCAACCTGGTGATAAAAAATATGTTTAATCCCACGCTCTTCCATATCCTCAAGAATGCCCTTTTCCCTAAGAGCAATAATCGTACCTCCGTGTCCGTTGGGACTCATGACGATGTCAGATTTAGAGTTCATCAGCAGTTTCCCGTGAAGGTCGACCGCGGGAAGCATACCTTGAGTAAAAAAACATACCTGTTCAGTGTCTAATCCAAAAAATCGATGCGATTGGAAAAAATCCTGCGTTACACGATCGTTCGTTTCGCTGGTCATAATGTACCAGGGAATATACGTGTGGTATTTTTGCTGGACTGCGCGTATTTTTTCAGCATGGAGTTGAAAGATACTCTTACCGCTGACCGGCGCAATAGGGAGTGTCCCTTTTGGCCCATTGCTTCCTAACCGTGTTCCATGCCCCCCGGCAACCGTAAGAATAGCAATCTCTCCCCTTCGCAAGGACGCTTCCCCGATCTGTCTTGCCCTTTGCGCAAGCGCCAGTTCAGGGGTAGTTTTCGGGATAGGTATAATTTGAGGTGGAACTAAGTCTCCCTGAAGGGTATTTTTAGTTTTTTGTTGGTTGTCATTGAAAAGTTTTTGTACAAACTGGAAATCAATCCCGGCTGTTTGTTCCAATAGGCGCTTCTTTTCTGCATCGGTTATTTCATTCCACCACCTGAATAGGTGGGACTGCCCTGATTTAAAGGCGTTTTCGATACACCTTTTATAATTTGGATACTCTTTTCCCAGTGCTGCTCTATTTGCCATCATAAAAGATAACAATGTATAGAAATTCCAAAGTGTCCATAGCCGGGATGCTTCACTCCGTTCAGCATGACAATTTGTCATTCTGAGCTGAGTAAAGAATCTAACTGCCAAATTATATGCCAATTTCTCATATACGGCAAGGATTTTCACCTCATGCTTATTTTAACCCTTTTAGAAATTTACCCTTGAAATAAATCCGGAATAACAGTAACCTTAATGCTAATTTTACAAATCAAAGAGATATTAAATTATAATGAAAAAAACACTAATTATTGTCTCTGTCATCGTTTGCCTTATCGTCGGGATTGTAGCATCCGGATATATCATTGTCAAACGAACAACATCAGATGAGGCAATAAAGAGCCGCCTGCTGAGACTGACAAAAGACTTTGGAGAAACAAAAATTGAACATGCGCACATGGATTTGCTGGAAGGGATTGTCATTGACAACCTCTCTTTTGTGGGCACTTCCAAAGACGTACTAGGCAAGTCTCTGAAAATCCCCAGAATCGTGCTTAAACACAACCTGCAAAGCCTTCTAAAGGGCCAGCTCAACATTAACAACGCAATTGTTATTGCCCCCGAACTGACTGTCGAAAAACCTACGGATATTTGGTCGCTCCTGGACACTATTAAGTCGTACTTTGACAAGACCGAGATGCCGGCATATATGGATATTTTAAATCAGGGTCTTGAGATCAGGGACTTAAAGATCCATATCAAGGAAGACCCGCAGACAAATAGTCCGGAAATCAAGTTGTCAGGCGTTGACATCACATTCTTGCCTTACGCAGGTTCTTTTAAAAATATTATTATCAAAGGGAATATCGATGACGAATTCCTGGGAAACTATTCGTTTACCATGAGTCTTCATCCCAACATTCCTAGCTTAGATATTGAGGCAAACGCAAAGAATATTATGTTGAACGAGGGATTTTTGGCGCGATTCCCCTATATTGGCAAGATGCTGTGGGATAATTACAAACCCACAGGAAAAATCAATGTATCCTGCAGGGCGGAATTTAATAACAAGGACAAACAAAAGAAAAAAGATTACGTCATCAACATCAATCTCAACGGGCTGGAGGCTATGTATGAAGACTGGCCTTTCCTGATTTATAACTTGAATGGCGACGTAGAATTGAACACAGAGAAACTCTATCTGAAAGGCATTGTGGGCTATATCAAGAGCGGGAATAGTACTTCACAGGCCGAATTCAGCGGAGAGTTCGATCTCTACGGAACGAAAAAAACCTTTGTAATGACAATCCCAAATTTATTTGTAAATCAGGAATTTTTACAAAATATACCTATATCCGAATTCGGCGAGCAGGTATGGTCAAAAATACGCCCCGCCGGATTAGTAGACCTGAACTTACAGTATAATGTGGGAGAAAAGGAGAAAAGCAGCTGCTTCCTGGCTGTAGATTGCAAGGATTTGGAGATCAATCCACAGAATTTTCTACTGCCGATATCACACGTAAACGGACAATTCAAGCTGTGTAACAATATTATCTTATTTACAGACACAAGCGGTTTCATCCAATGCGGCGGCCAGTCCATTTTTACCGAAATGAACGGCGTCTATGATTTACAAAACGAGCGGAAGATATTTAACCTTCACATACCTAATCTGTCGATCACAGAATCTCTGCTGAAAGATTTACCAACAAAGGGAATTGGCGATAAGCTGTGGACAAACCTGAAACCCACAGGCAAGGTAGACCTCATTGCCAATTTCCAGGGTTTTAAGGAAGAAAAGGACAACAACTATTCAATAGAAGTCAATCTCAGGGACTGCGAGATGAGTAACAGCAAGTACAATATTTTTCTCCACGGAATAGGAGGAATACTGGAAATTAATAAGAGCCATTTTTTAAGCAAACACATCGACGCCAAATGCTGCGGCGGGCACGTGGAAGGGGCCTTATCCGTCAATTTAGATACCGAGCCATATCAATACGAAGGCGAGTTGAACTTCTCAAGAATCATACTGGAAGAACTGGCACAGAAAGTTGCGAAAGCAGAAAAACAGTGGTCAGGACTTCTTTATGGCAGGATCAAGTATCGCGGAAGCGGTGCTGATCCCAAAAATTTTTATGCAGACGGGCAATTTAATGTAAACGAGGGTTATCTCTCCGACGTACCTATCATCCTTAGTGTTTTCAATCTACTCAATCTCAGCCTGCCAAAAAAAGAAAGCTTTCACAGCGCACAGGCAAAATTCATCGTCAAAGACGGGATAATCCATATTGATGATGGAAGGATCTATAGCGAATCAATAGAACTTAACGGGCGGGGAGATATCAGCCTTAATGGAGACCTCCATATAAATGTTGTCACGGGGTTCAGCAGGGACTTTTTTTCTCAAATTCCTATTGTGGGAAGGTTATTTGACCTCGTGGTAGGAGGGGTGAGGAAACAATTAACTATGGTAGAAATCGGCGGGACCTTTTTAAAACCGGAAAGCCATCCCGTGCCATTTAAACCATTCACCAAGTCTATCAAAAA
>JAHFOY010000042.1 GCA_023261485.1 Planctomycetota bacterium | reverse complement strand
CCTGCAGAGCTTTTAATTCCAACGTTTCTGGCGTCAGACAGACCGCCATTTTCTTTTTCAACCAGCATAATTTGCTTATCATAATATTTGCCGATTAATTGTCTTGCAACTTCCGAAGTATTGTCAGGGCTACCATCGTTGACGATAATACACTCCCAGTCAGTAAATGCCTGGTTTACCACGGATTCAACAACCTCCGGTAAAAAAAGCGCCTGATTATAACATGGAATTATTACCGAAACGAGCCGGTTAGTTTTCCCTCCTGAGGTTACAGAGCAACGTCGTTCCACGTTGATAGAACTAAATATTTTATCATAACGGTGGTGCCATGTATGCTCATTTATGGTTCGTTTGTATCCATTTGTCGCTATGGTATTTCTTTCGTCTTCATTTTTCAAATAGTACTTAGCCTTCTCTACGAATTCCTCCGCGGAATGGAATATTACTATTTCTTTTCCATCCTCGTAATACTCTGACAGATTTTCGGCATTACTTGTTAGCAGGAAACTTCTTGTTCCTGGAATCTCAAAATTTCTCCCCTTAATCTGCTGACCAATCAAGGTTGACGAATTCGATAAATTGAGATTGATTTTACTCCTGGAAAACAACCTGACCATTTGATGGAAAGGAATGCGTGGCCGATTTTTCCAACCGAAACCAAATACTTCCAACTTAAGTCCGCCTTCAACCAACTTTGATAAAATATCTACACGATTTCCATGTGGCTGACCCACAAAACTTATATCAAAGTCCTTCTCGATATCATAAGGGACGTACAATTCATAATTACATGCCCATTGACTTTTAATAACTTTGTTAGATATCCCGAGTTTTTCGTATTTTGGAAGAGCGCTATTGGCAGTTGTACAAATAAAATCAAAATGAGGAGCAACGACAGAGCTGTACTTTTCAAACCTCCAATGGTCGTCGCAAAACCAATGAATGGTTATTGTGCCTAATGATGATATGTGTTTAAAAACCTCATGTCCTGGATCACGGTGAAAATCGAAGAGAACCGCAAAAAGGTAGATGGGCTTTTCTTTTTTGGCTAATTCATACAATTCTTGTGTCATTAAATCCAAGCCAAGCGCCAGTCCCCGTTCCATAAAATCGTAGTGAACAAAATCCCAATTTTGCTTTTCGCAGTAACTTTTCAATGAATGGTAAAAGTTTCTGTGTTCAAACGAAAGGCCCCTTGCCTTATCGCCATAATCATATTTCATTCCAACATATAATAATTTGGGTTTCATCGTTTATTTCGATAGTTGTTGATATATTCCAAGCAGAGTGGGGTTGTTATAATCTAACTCTAATGCGTCTTCAATATACATTTTTGCATCTGAGAATTTGTCTTGATTCATCAGCGTACGCGCTGCTTCGATATAAAGATTTACGTTTTGTGTGTCTTTGTCAATCATCTTTTGAATGGTGTCTGTATCCCTGACCTTCACGGCTTCTACGTGATAGCCAACTGTAAATTGATCATTAAAGTGCTTTTCCTCTAATGCGAACAGATAACGTGGAATCCATTCTCCGAATAGGTTTTGAATGAACTCCACATTGTTTCCATGCAGATGCTGGTGTTGCGGCAATGTCCACGCTACCCGTGCACATTCTTGAGCGAGCAGTTTGAAAAAACCACCGTTTGGTATAATTTCTGAAATATACAGCCCAAACTTTTTACAAAAGTGCCTGTACCATTCCGGCGTGTAACCACCGTAGTAATGATATGGTAGTTGATGCAATCCCGCACCAAGCGGAGCGGTTATGAATAGCCGTCCGCCCGGACGTAATATTCTGGCTATTTCCCGCATTGCTTCAATTGGTTCAGGGGTGTGTTCCAGAACTTCGGTGCAAAGAATTATGTCAAAGGAGTTGTCGGGAACTGGTATAGCGCAGATATCAGATTCATAATCTATAATACCGTATTCCTTTGTCCCCCCAAGCTTTTCTCCCGTGTATCTTTTGAAGTCGTGGGTCTTGTAAACACAATGGGCAAATAACGGTCTGTAGGGGCATGTTCCTGCCCCTATATCCAGAACATGAGATCCAGCCGGGACAGTCAATGCCTTTGCGTGAACCCACCTATCCCGGTCTCTCTGGTTAAAGTTATGAAGTTCATCTAGTGGCAATTCTGATCCAGATTGCTGGAAAACCCTAAGGGCACTGGTAATCTGGGAACCTGTAAGTGATTGCACATGATGGGGCGTTGCCTCCTGGTTGTCTAAAAGTATCGAGCGAAGCTGTTTTTCCCAGATTTCAAAAGTTGGCTGCTCACTGGGAGAAACGGTACTTTCCCATAACAATTCTTCGGCAGCCGCTAATTGTTCTGTTATAGTAACGTTTTTTGATTTTACTGCAATTGCCGTAACGTTTGATAAAAATGGCTCGTGCGGCCAGGAGTTTGACTGTGTCTGTACGTCAATAAATCCCAATCGGTTCAGGGTATATTCAAACCTTTCCGGGAACCAGTGGTCGATGTGATATGCCCAATCGGAGGACTGATCTCCGGCAATATGACGGACAACTCCCATTTTTGTCTTCCAGGAAGATTCAGCTAATAATGTTTTGGCGCTTCCCACAAGATCAGGAGTCTCAATGTACAGTTTACCGCCGATCTTCAGCCAGTTATGCCACTTGATCAGCATAGCAAGGGCAGTAACACGGCTAAAGTGTTCAAAGACATGGTGTAATCTAATCTCGTCTACAGATCCGGGAGGGAAATCTAATTCCGTGACGTTCGCATAAACATCTGCTTTCACCTGCATGACATTATGCTCGGTCGGTGGGTAATCAATATTTATATAGCCATCAAGATGCTGTTCCCCACAGCCAAGATGGAGGTGGAGAGGGTGGTTGTCACTCCACAAATTGGCTTTCCGGAGTTCCGATAAACAATCATGTGAATCTGAGATTGTAATTTTGTTTTTCCACAGAGACGTGCCTTTTTTGACTACTGAACTTGTCGTATTATTTTCAACCCAGTCAAGGATTTGGTTGACTAATCTTTCTGTAGTATGAAAACTCTTTATTTTGCTTCTGGCATTCGCTGAAATCCGCCTGGCGAAATCAGGCTCACGCAAAACCCGTTGTATATGTTCAGCCAACTGATAAGGATTATCTCCCTTGTACAATAAAATTTCTTTTCCATCCTCAAAGAGAGCTTTGGTTCTGGGTCGATCGGGGATTTCACAGCTTATAACAGGTCGTCCTGCAGCCATCCCTTCAAGTACGCGGCTTGCGTAACCCTTACCGAATTGCGGTAAATTCACAATCGCCGCACCCATACTCAGCCCCTTCAGCCAAATGGCAAAGCATTCCCTGCGAATGACACGCAAAGAGTCTATGTAAGTTGAAAAGAAATCGTCGGTAGCGGCATTCCCTTCTTTTAAAAACGACTCAGAAGTAGCATTCAATTTATCAAAAAGACCAGGCAGATTGGTGCTATATTCTGGCGAGGTCTCCGGGCGGACAAGCAAATCCTTCAAAGCGCTGTGTTCCAGCCATTTTTTCCTTTCTCCGTAAAGAGCCCCGTAAAAAACTGCACAATTATTGGGTGCAGGCATTGGCGGAAGTTCCTTGCAGATGAAACGCTCAGGCACTATCCCGGCATCCCACAACCACTTGGCTTTTACCAAGCCATGAGTGTTAAAATATTCCACATCTTTTTCGTCAATAGCAACAACATGTGTTACAAATTTAAGATTATTTTCGAGATTAATACGGCGTCTTTTGGCGCCTTCGGGATTATTTACCAGTTCATCAGGGTGCATTTCCCAGCTTTCCCAGATAAAGCCAATACGAACGGGAGCTATTGTCGTAGTCCAATCCAGGAAATCTTCGTCAAACCTGCTGTGAACTATCTCCAGCCAAACCTGATCAAAGTCTTTTCCTGCGCAGAGTTCACGTGCGTGGTTGAGCCATGATGTCTGTTCGGAAGAAGTCGTTTCATAAATAGCAGGAATCGTCAGGAATTCTACTCCGTTGGAAGCAAACCCTTCTTCAAAACCATAATTTCCAGGGTAAGGAAAGTGGCTCGCATTTTGCCACGTTTTAAACTCTAAAGGAATATATAGTACTTTCAAGCTGGTACTATTTTTAACAAGCACAGACACTACCATACTCCTTAATAATGCTTTGTTTTGAAGTTCTTGAGTCGTTAGGCACGGACAAACAAAGTTTGTCCATGCCACCCTGTAACCCGCATAAATAAAATGAAAATTCCTATACAATCGAGTTTTTAAATGTAATTACAGAAACCACAGATTTCGCAGATTGCACAGATTTTGTAATACTAAATTCCACAGATTATTTGTATCTTTTGTCTGTGTAATCGTGAAATCTGTGGTTCCAAACTCTTTTATTGGTCTGAGGTTTTACCTCGCTAACCAATCCCTAAATCTCTTTGTGATAAAATTGGGTTTTTAATTGGCCACCATATATCAAGTTTCGGATCATTCCATACCAGGGTAAATTGATTGGCGCGATTATAATAGGTACTTTGTTTATAGCAGAATATTGCCTGTTCACTTAAAACCAGATGGCCAATACCAAAATTTGGAGGCACTAAGACTTGAATACAATTTTTTTCTGATAAGGTAAAGGATTCCCACTGGCGATATTGGGGAGAATTCTTATCCCAATTAACCACAACTAAATAAAATTTGCCATATAAACAGGAAATCAATTTCCATGTCTCACTATCACCGTGAATACCACGCAAGACATGTCTTGATGAAATAGAAATATCATCCTGGACAAATTTCACTTGTATTCCAGCATTTATGTAAAGTTGTTCATTGTACAATTCAACATACGTTCCCCTGAAATCTTCAAAAATTGTTGGGGGTCTAATAGTTAACACCCCTGCAAGTTTGGATTGCTTAACTTCCATGTTGATTCTCCCTAAAGTAAATTATTGAACATCTACAGTTTGTTCTCTCGTTATTCTAATAGCTTTAATAGTAGCTGCAAGCGCTTTCAATCTGTTAATCAATTCTTGAGTTCCTTCCTTAGCTGCTGCTGAAAGACAAGCGTTTACAATATCTTCTAATGAAGCTAATGCAGCGCCAGACATATCTTGCAAAAAATGAGATACACCTTCTGTTTCCGTTGTCGTTAATAAGTTGTTTAGGATATTTGCGACTTCGCGTAATTGATATTTTGCCAAAATTCCTTTATTAAGAACACCACGCACATATTCATATTGGTTTTTTAATAATATATGCAACTGTATTTTAAACAATAGTCCATGAAGTCCGGCATGCATTGGCTGTAAAATATGTTCTTTTCGAATTGATTCAATGGCCTCTTCATAGTGCCCTAAGTCACACAAAGCTACGGCCATTGCGTAGTGTAAATTGGGAAAAGTCAACGATGCTTTGATTATTATATCCGTAAATTCAAGTAACTCGTTTGATAGACCTTTATAGTTTAGATAATTACATGCATCTATGATAACTTTGCTCAAGAAGTTAATATCAGGTTCATAGCTGAGGGCACGGTTAAGCATGGTTTTGGCATCCTCAAATGCATTCGCATTGGATAATAAGGAGCTTATCATCATTAAATGAAAGCCTGCATAAGCACGATAACGAAGGACCTTAATTGAGTCTGGTGTTTCCGGAGCATTACTTATGAGATCAAATGATCTCATAAGTTCAGGTATCATACTATATAATACCGAAGGTGTAGAAGATAACTGGTTTTTATGAAAAGAAAATTTTGCCACAAAGTCTGGTATATACAAAATGGGGTATTTAATTCCAACCATTGCATAATAATCATACATAATGCAACCATTAGGTTCGGGTTTAGAATTATAATAACTATGCACACGCTCAAAGAAACCAGAATCTTTCAGCTTCGAAGTCCTGAAAAAGCTTGAACAATAATTAGGCATTATTTCCCAGCAGAGAAATTTAGTCAAATCCCACTGAGGCGCTGGATTTGGTGTTCCTTTCGGAATATTCCCGTCAATATCGGTAGCATATACATCACCATAAATTGCAGCTGCTTCAGGGTGTTCTCCTAACTTGGTAATACCCCAAAAGATTGTATGCGGGAAATATTCTTCGTCTGCCCAGCACAGTCCAATAATGTTACCTGTACACCTGCAAAGACCCTTAAAATATGCTTCAGAAGCTCCTCCTGAATCTGGCTCAGATACTAGCTTGATTCGATCATCCTGATACTCTTTGATTATATCAAGCGTTCGATCTGTAGATGCGCCATCCTGTATAATATATTCAATATTTGTATAAGATTGAGATAGCACACTTTCTATGCAACGTCTTATGGTCCGTTCGCTATTTCTACATATAGTTATAATAGAAACTAAAGGTAATACCTGATTAAGTTGTTTAATAATACTGGTGCTAGTCTCTTCGTTAATAACCAATTTAGACTTAACTGATGATTTTTTAATTATTGTAAGATCGCTGTCTTTTATTTTTTTGCATTTTGAAAGTTCTTTTTTAGACTTCATGCCATTTGTATAATGAATACCGAGCTTATCATAATTTAAAATATGCGGAAAATCTAATTCTAATTGAATCATGAGGTTTTTATACAGTGGATCATCCTCGATACTGGTATCGCGTAAACGATTAGTCATATAAGCCCATTGCTCGGCACTCGAAATGTTCGTTAGTGCCGCATAAGGTAGGGGGGGGAGAAAGTCGCACTGGACTCTTGCAAGTTCTAAATAAAGGTAAGCATAAGCCTTCGCGCGGTCAATGATTTCACAAGATAAAGGACTCGGTTGTTCGAGAGACTCTAAAGCTGCAATATAAGCTTCTTCGGTCTCCGGTTCTGTTGCGATTCCATGCCCGCTTATAAAACTTTCTCCGGCCATAATACATTGCTTGCCGAATACAGATGCTTCCAAGCATGCAGTACTTCTAGCCGTAACAAGTGCATCAGCGGCATCAATTAAACTACCTGGATGCATATCAGGAGGAGATTTGCGAATATGCTGATAACCGTATTCATAATGCTCCATAACTGAAGAGAATGTAAAATGCTTAGTATAAGCATAATCAAATGGATGTTCTTTAACAACCCAATTTACACCTTTAATATCTTTAACTATTTCCAACGTTCGTATTAACCATTGGTAATAATCCTCATACAGCATATTTCCCTGCTGGTGTGTCGCATCACTCATTGCGTGGGACATAATGAAAACTACTGGTTTGGCTGGATCTAAGTTTAGTTGACACAAAATATCCTTTCGAGCATAATGTCGAAATTTTTGTGCATCTAATAATGTATGATTGTGTGGTTTTTTATTAACATAATATTCGTTAATAATCTGAAAACCCGCTTCTATTGCATTTTTATCAAGGCGATCGTACACAAACTGAAAAGAAGAAGGAGAAATGTTTAATACATAATCTGCTATACGCTCAGACGAATCATATTTTTTAAGTACTAATGGGCTGCTTCTCCCATGAGTAGAAAAAACCTGTATCCCTCTTGCCAGCGCAAAGCGTGACAAAATTCCCCCAATAATATATACTGTGTGATCCTGAACAGTAGCAATTATTTTACCATTGTATTCATCAAAAAGCTTTTTATAAGAGTTGAAACAATTGAAAGCAAACTGATAATAACATTCTAATTTATTGTTTACTGCATCAATAGTGCCTAAGCTTTCGTAACGAAGATAGTCATCATAAATCAGGTCACCCACAGGAATATTATCGAAAGATACCGAAAGGAGATCTTTTCTAAAATTTCTACCAGCTATTAAAGATTTAAGTTCGGCCCCTCCAGATGTTGGGAATGTGCTATCTAAAATAAAATAGTCATTAATTCCAAAAGAGTGTGCTAAGGGCTGGCTTCCTTCTAAGTGACCATACTTTGAAAAAAGGCTTGTATTTAAAAAGATTGCAATAAGTTTACAGTTATAATACTTTTGTAAGTATTTAGCGATTATTCCATTTCTTACACAAAAGGTCGGATCTGGATGGGTAAAGGCAACGAGGATATATTTGTCATTAATAGATGATTTATTTTTACTAATATTTTGTCTGTCCCAAAATTTTCTGTTTTCAACAAAAAATTCAAAACTGGCGTGTAAATTAGTTTGTTCTAGTATTTTTGAACCAGAATTCGTAACCAGTATGCACCCCTTTCCTTTTCATCCATTTCTATAATATCATTAAACCGGTCATCGTCTAATGCTGTTTTTTCGTATTGTTTTAGTTCTTCTTTGGTCAATGCATTTAATAACTGCGTTTTTCCGAAACAGCTAATTTTGATAACGTTTAATTTGAAATTCCTAAACAAGTCAATTAAATTATTTTTTGCAAAAAAAAGGTAATGATATGCGGTTGGCATATGTTCGCGAATTTTAGGATTTTCATTGTTAGGGACTTCTAAAAACAACCGTCCAATTTGTTTCAATAAGTTATTAAGTTTTTCACCTTTTTGCTTTCTATATAATTTATTATAAAAATATAATAATTCTTCATCGTCAAGCTGTTTCCTCATCCAGCAAAAAATTTACAATTATGACACTCCAGGACTTCTGAAGTGTAATTAAAACTTTGATTGGTTGTAACTATCTCGAATTTTTCACAGTTACATATTGGACAATGCGTTATATCCTTCATAGTCTCAATCTCTGCCGTACTTTTTTCTCACTCTCATAAACACGCTTGATTCCGTCTCCCAGTGATCCTTCAATAATACGTATATCTCGCACCAATCTTATCACACCTGTACTTTCCACGGAAGAGCTGTGATCGCTTCCCCACATATGACGATTTAACGTGACATGACGCTCAATTAAATTTGCACCAAGAGCAACAGCAGCATATGTGGTCTGCAAGCCGACTTCATGTCCTGAATAACCAACTGGGCAACCAAATTCTCGTTTTAAAGTATCAATCATTTTCAAGTTTAATTCTTCTATTGGACATGGATAAGTGCTTGTGTTGTGTGTAAGCACTAAGCGAGATTTATTTAAGATTTCAACTGCATGTCGAATTTCGTCCATATTAGACATTCCCGTAGAGAGAATTATTGGTCTACCGGTAGTTTTTATATGGCACAACAAAGAATCATCTGTCAAAGAAGCAGATGCAATTTTATAGCAAATTGGGTCGAACTGGTCAATAAAATCAACGGAAGGCTTATCCCAACACGATACAAACCAGGCGATTCCTCTTTCTGCACAGTACCTGTTAATCTCCTCATACTCTTTCTTACCAAACTCAATCCTGTGTCTGTATTCCAAGTATGTCATAACGCCCCAAGGTGTCTCACGCTTAATATTTCTTTGCTCAGTTGGGACACAAACGTCGGGGTTTCTCTTCTGAAACTTTACAGCGTTAAATCCAGCTATTACGGCCAAGTCGATAAGTTTCTTCGCAATATTTATATCGCCATTATGATTAATTCCAATTTCTGCAACGATGTAAACTGGATACCCATCACCAATTTTTACACCACCAATTTCCACTGTTCGTAACATTTCAAATCCTCCCCAATTTCAATGAAATAATATTAACAAGCTCTCTGATAGCGCCCTTACCTCCCGATGATTGGAGAATTATTTTCCCGAACTTTTTAACATCTTGACAAGCATCGTTAACCACTATTCCACAACCAACGGTTTTAATGCATTCAATATCATTTAAATCATTGCCTACGTAGATAACGTTTCGATGATTCAGTGTATTATCTTTTAACCATTTATTGATTGCGACAAGTTTATTTTCAACTCCTGTTATACATTTTATTCCAAGTTTATCACATCGTACTTTTACCACAGCGTTTCTTTCTGATGAAATAACAACCACAGGGATTTTCAACGACCTTAACATCTCTATTCCCAAACCGTCACTACGATCACAGATTACTGCTTCTCGACCATCTTCAAAGACTATGACACGATTATCAGTAAACACTCCATCGAAATCCAGAACGACGCCATCAATTACACTTGGTAACAATTGATACAATTCTAATTTTCGACGTTCTTGAATAAGTATTTCAGCGATCTGAAAATCAATCAGATCATCAATATCAATGGCCCTGTTTTGTGGAATAACATACATTGAAATATTCCCAAAAAAACGATGCTTATGTTTGATGAACCCGGGAGTCTTCATTACGTAAACGGCGCCTGTTTCTCTAAATTGCAAATTCATATTTTGTCGCATAGGGCGATGATTTTGGTCATGATTTAACGCCATTGCATTTCCATTACTGTTTTGTGTCCAGAGAAACTGGTGAGATCGAGTCACGGCAAAAGCCACATCTGCATTGTAACCCAACAAGGTTTGAATTGTCCCGTCAATATCTTCATGTATAATTAGAGGCGATGTGCACTGCAAAAATACAATTAAATCAGGGCAATAGCCTTCGTTTTCTTTTAAATAATACAACGTATGAAGCAATGCAGATTCAGAAGGCTCATTTTCACCACTAATTTCAGAGGGCCTTTTTACAACTTCGGCTCCCAACTCATTAGCGACCTTAGCTATTTCCTCGCTATCAGTTGACACTATGGTACGACAAACAAATTCTGATTTTTGGCAATTATCAATAGTATGTCCAACCAGCGGCTTGCCGCTAAGCTCCTTAATGTTTTTTTTGGGTATTCCTTTCGACCCGCCACGGGCCGGTATTATAGCAAGGACTTCTAATGTGCTTTTCATTCTTTTACTATATATGATGGAATGTGTGAAATAGATAATTTTCTAATAATATTTTTTTTATCCGTAAAAAAATCGTCCACAGCTTTTGTTTCTCCAGGAAACGTACCATAATCGTCAAATGCGATTATGCCACCTCGTACAACCCTATCGAAGAGGTTCTCCAGTATAGTAACAGCTGGCTCGTAAACATCTGTATCAATATGCAATAATGCAATTTTCAATTGTGGATTTTTGTTTGCATATTCTGGAATTGTTTGATTTATATCGCCCTTCACCAATTCATAATTAATGGTTTTTTTGTGTTCAAAGACCTCTTTTAATTTTTCTATTGATATTCCAGTTTTTCCAGCAGATTCAATAAAGGATTTTACAAAATGTTTATCCGGGACATAATGGGTTTCTGGAAATTCCCCAAAAACGTCAAAACCTATAACTTTTCGTGAAAATGGACTTTCTAAAAGATCTCTAAACGTTGCAAACCGAATTAGAGAAGCCCCTTTAAAAACGCCACATTCAACGATTTCTCCAGGCAAATCAAGTATTTTTTTGTATATTTCATAATGTGCTAAAAGCTTTCCTATTCGACTAATATCGCTTGTTAAGTAAAACCCATTTTCATATTCAAAGTATTTCGTAAAATCAAACATATTTTATATATCCACAGCTACCCTTTTTATCGTAGTTTCGCAGGATCAATGCCCAAACCGGACAAATTATCTGTATCACTGTATATATCTTCTCCAGCTTCAACAACTCTTTTGGCTAATAATTGAATTAAGAGGATTTTCTTTTCCTTTCCAAATTCATTTATAGTAAACGGCTTGTTACGTAGTTGATATTTTATAAGAAATTCAGCTGTTTCATTGTTAACCTCAATAGTATTTGCCCATTGAATATTTACCAGATAAAACCCATTTTCTTTCCGAAACCTTAAACGTTGAGGAACGAAAAATATTGTTTCCAAGGAAATCTTATTGCTAAATTTATTCTCATCTACAAATTTAAAGTGTTTTGTGAAATTATTTTTGTTTATCATTAAAGGGTCACGAGCATTCATCGCCCTATAGTATCCAAGGGAAGACATCCGACATCCAGATTCACATATCTCAATATACCTACACCCATCACATTGAGGATATCTATAACTCCTGTTATGCCAACCTAACATGTTTTGATAAGCCTTTTTTATCCCTATTTCAAAAACATTTCCATATCTTTTTTCCTCATGCACACAACAATGTGACTCACCATCAGCGTTTAAACTCATCCTGTGTCCTGCTTGAGATGGACAACCCCTTCCAACGAAGTCTTTATATTTTTCGAGATTACTCAATAAACACAGAGGGTAACTAACCAACGTCCCTATCATGATTCCAGTATCTGCTTTTACTCGAACCAGTTGATCCAAAACATAGAGTATATCCTCTTTAGTTGTTTTGAACTCAGACTGCATAGGGTCATCCCGATAACTAACTGGAGGAACTGTTCTTGTTCCAAAAAGTTTTTGACAACCAAGTTCTCTGACAAACTTGCCAGTGTGATATACGTGATCCTTATTTTTTTGACCAATAATCATATTCACGCTGATGCGAATATTATTCTTAATCGCAGATTTTATGCCTTTTATAACATTTTTAAAAGCACCTTTTCTTTGTGACAAAAAATCATTTGTTTTTTCATCATATGAATTTAAGCTCGTGAGGATATGATCCACACCTGCTGCACTTAAACGTTTGATCTTATCTTCTGAACTCATTATCAAATTAGTATTTACACTTATTGATATATTATTTTTAACCAATCGACTACATGCATACTCTAGTAATTCAAAGTTAAAAAAAGGCTCGCCACCTGTTAAAATTACATGAAATATTTTACTATCAACAATAAGTTCTAGAAGTCGATCAAAGTTTTGCTTTGTCATTGATTCTGTTTTTATTCCTTCTTCTCTCCAGTAATTATAGCAATGTCTGCATTTAACATTACACTTATCAGTGATTTCCAGGTTTAACGACGTAGGTGCAGAATAGAGCTTTTTTCGATTGAAACTATTGGTCATATTCCTACAATTCATATAGCTAAATGGTTTAATAAGCACTATTAATTTTCTTAGGTTTCCATATCACATAAGAATGAGAATCATCATACATGTTGCCAAATTGCTGATAGTGAATTGCCAGTATTTGAATCTTTCCTGCTGTCTCCAATTCCCGTAAACGGGTAAGATAACCATCCAGATAGTTTCTCCGGTTATGGTATTTAAAGGCAAGGTAATCTGGCAAGTAATCTTGATTATAAAGTTCGCTGATACATTCCACATTAATGCATAGTTCGGGAGATTCTTTCAGCAAGAATTGCAGAAAGGCTTCATGATTTCTTCCTATCTGCTCAAGCGCTCCAAAAGTATAAACTGCACTATTCTCGTCCAGATGCAAATTTGCATCTGGGGTAAAAAAATCAAAATAACGTCCTTCTATCCGCCAGCCAAAATGTTTTGCCACAAGACGGATAATTTCTTGCGAAGGTTTTGCCCAGTCAAGGCCGTAAAGTTTCTTGTCAGGGTAGATGCTTGCCAAAAATACAAGATGAGTGGCCGGACCACAGCCGAATTCATAGATAGAACCGGAATCTTTCAAATATTTCTTGAATAACCAGTTGCGAAAAACCCTGGTACAATTGAGGACAAAGTCAGGATCAACTGGCATCACATACTCACGATTGAGTCGAACCGGGACATTTTTCTTGAAATATTTTGGTACAAGTTTAGAGACGTCGTATCCAGAATCAATGAAATCGTGAAGATTTTCCGCCCATCCTCTTTCCCAATCCGGCTTTCTGTCATCTCCAGAGACAACTAAATCGGCCGAATCAAATTTTTTTAGTATATTAAGTATTACTTTGTCTCGCTCTGTACCAGAAAGTCGTTCATAACGAAAATCCATAGTATCTATAAGCTCTTTGCAATTAGCGTCAATATCAGTAACAGTTGTGCCGAATAATCGCGCAAAAGCATCTATAGTCAGTTTTGACAAATTCCCTTGGCTATGCATGACATTGCTCCGATGATTTCTTCCTCTTATTTTCACCAAGTAAGGTGTCGAATTTATCCCTGAATTCTCTCAGCTCTTCCATCTCAAGTCTATATGGTTTAATATAAAAACGCTTATTATCAGTGTAATGAAATCCGCTCATGCGCCAAAGGTTGTTAATGTCAACTTCTTCAATAAAAAGATTATCCCTTAATGCCTGCTCAAATACCGCTGTACCTGGAAAGGGTATTAGATTGGTTACATACGTCTCATCGATATTTATTTCCTTGATCATGTTATATGTTTCCATAAGTGTTTCCCTTGTATCTTCCGGCATACCGATAATGAAATACGCCTTAAAATAGAGATTCCTGTATGATTTGGCCATTTGCGTAACCTCAAATATCTTTTCTCTCTTCAGGTGTTTCCCCATGACCTTATTCCGTATAAAATCGGAACCACTTTCAATGGCAATTGCTCCTCTCACCCATCCAGCCTCTACCATCATATCCATCACTTCTCTGTCCAGGGCAGATACCATCAACCCATTGGGAGTTTCAAATTGGATGTCGAGATTTCTCTGCATAATTTGTTTACATATTTCCATAATATGCTTTTTATTAATATTGATATTGTCGTCCATAAAAGAAAAATGTCTCTGACCGTATGTATCGTAAAGTAATTGTATTTCATCAACAACATGGTCCGGTGTTCTGGTTCTTATCTTTGGACCCATGACCAAAAACATAGAGCAAAAATTACATCGCATCGGGCAACTCCTACTGGAAATAATAGGAACTGTCATGTGGAAGGATAACCCTTTTGGATTGTGCCAATGAGATGTATCATGATAGTAATCTTCGAAATTAATTAAATTGTAGGCTGGGAAGGGGAGGTCGTAGGGTTTTTCTATAAAAGTATTTTTGGGATTAACCGTAACGTTTCCGTTATTTCGGTATGAAAAACCTTCGAGTCGCTCAAAAGAAAAAGAATTATTCTTTATAGCACTTGCCAAGGCTACAATCTGCTCCTCACCCTCACCGACCACCACGTAATCAACGGATGGACAATTCTCAAGAATTTCAGACGGATAAATGGTTGGATGCATCCCACCGATTACAATAGGAATGGTGGGAAAGTGATTCTTGATTGATTCGGAAAGTTTCAGTACTGACGGAAATTGCCCGGAAAAAAGACACCCTATTCCAATTAAGGACGGTTTAAAGTCTGAAATCTGCTCAGTAATAATGTTATTTAAAAATACATCCGTATTATCAGTAACTATCTCCCACGGTTTATAGGTATTCAAATCCAATATATTGACCTTGAAATCCGATCTCTGTAAAACTCCAGCCAAATAGAGTAAAGACGGTGGAGGTATAAATTCCTTATTTGGCATATATTCAGGTGTCGGTGGATTGATTAACATAATCCTCATTTGAAATTCCTTCCTATTGAGAGAAAATATGAACTTTTAATCATTTTTCCTGATATTATGTTGGCTATTCAATTACTGCATACGACATGGTAGAACCAAAAGGAAACCTTTCTATCCGCAGTTTGTTTATACCTATCTCCTGCATTACGGCAATTGTTTCGCCAGGCCAAACCTCGTGGTTTAGTTCGTCAAAGGCAATAATTCCACCTTTAGGAATCCTCGGCACCAGGTGCTTAAGGGCAATAACCGTAGGTTCATATATATCAAAATCCAGATACACCAGGCTAACAACGAGGTGTGGATTTGTCTTCAGATACCTAGGGAGGGATTCGGCGACATCGCCTTTAACCAACTTGACTTTTTCTATATGATTGAGAAAACGGTTTTTGTTATATAAGGCAATGCTTTTTAGAAGATCGTCATACGTGTCTATTGCCAATCCTCCGTTTTTCCCCTGAAAAGCGGTGCCAGTTTTGTCCATTTCGGAAACTGACACAAAACCTGCAAAAGTGTCGAAACCGATGATATTTCTCAGATGATTTAATGGTTCCAAAATTTCGCTTAACTGCGCCCATGCCATCAAACCACCGCCATAGAGCACACCACACTCAACGATTGAGCCGTGAACATGCAGGATTTTTTTGAAAAGCTCATGCCTGCAAAGGAATTTCCTCAGATCCTGCGTTGGCACATATTTGGTAAAATTCTGCAATTTCTCCACATGACTGCCAATGCTGTTTGAATAATAGTCTTCCAGACCAACCCGAAAATTAATTTCATTTGTTGTTGTTCTTGATGGTTCCAAAAACCTCGATGGATCTTGAAAAGTCATGGCTTACCTTCCTTGTTTGGCAGTTTTGTCATAAAAGAGATTGCTTTCATATATCAATTTAACCCTAGCCACTTCTTCAGCATTCAGTGCTTCCAGACTGCTGGCCAGGATATTTTCTCTGACTTCGTTACAATTCATCATACCGGGAATAACTGTTGAAGCGCTTTTATGGTCAAGGCAGAACCGCAACGCCAATTGTGTCGGAGTACGATTTCTTCCTTGATTCAGAAACGAAAACAAATCAGGCGCCTTAGCCCATCTTTGCAATTGCTCTACCGGCCAATTTGCCCTGTGATCTATACCCTCAAATACTTCGTTCCCATGCAACTTGCCTGTTAAATATCCAAAACACAATGGAGTTCGTGCGATAACCCCTATTTTCTTCTCAAAGGCTAAATCAAACAGACCGTTTTCAATCGCTCGTTGGTCAATCATGTTGAAATTTACCTGAACTATTTTAAAATCAAATTCCTGGATCGATGCGAGGCAATCATCCGGAGATCTTGCAGAAATCCCATATGCGCGTATCTTTCCAGCTTCTTTTAGGTCTTGCAGTGTGGCAACAATTGCGCTGTCCTCTCTCAGCATTCCAATAGTTGGGCTGTGCAGGAGATAGATATCAATATAGTCCGACCTTAATCGTCTTAAACTGGCATCCAATCCCTGTCGTATGTATGCAGGAGAAAAGTCGCACGGCATATCGAAGCCCGTATGCGGAAGCAAACCAACTTTTGTAGAGATGATGATTTTATCTCTAACATCGTGCAGTGCATCCCCCAGAACTTCCTCACTGTGGCCGTTGCCATACAGATCGGAGGTATCATAGAATGTGATTCCTGAGTCAAAAGCAAAACGCAGGGCAGCTTTGGAAACATTATCATCGACCGTACCATACGAATTGCCACCTAGTCCCCACGTGCCAAACCCGATTTCTGATACTTCTATTCCAGTATTGCCAAGTTTTCTGTATTTCATTGATTATTCTCAAATAATGATTACGACTCAGTTGCTTCTGCTTTTACCTGCCATTCTTATGCTTTCAGGGGATTTCTGATAGGTATTACAAAACCACTTGATGGTATTTTCCAAGCCGGCCTTAAAGGGTGTATATTGGAATTTTGAGATACCGATAAAGCGGGAATTATCTACACTTTTTTTGAATATTCCCTTTGGTTTTGTTGTGTCAAATTCAATACGATTGGTATCAATATTCAAGAAGCTGGCGATAAGATATGCTATTTCCTTTACGGAAAGCTCCTCTGTAGTGCCAATATTCAGTATCTGCGCATCATTATAATGGTGCAGGCACCACATGAAAGCCCTGGCAACATCCTTTGCATAGGTATATTCACGAAGGGGAGTGCCATCGCCCCATATGACTATTTTCGAATTGCCATGCCTGTTTTCATAAAAGCGTCTGATAAGCGTTGGAACCATGGGTGCATCGTCATAATTGAAGTTGTCGTTTTCGCCAAATATTCCATTTGGTGCCAAACCTATGACATTTAAACCATATTCGGCCCGGTATGCCTTGATGGCAGGATCAACCAGCCTCTTGGCAAACGAAGAACCGTAGTTCGATTCGTGGGGATACCCGTTGTGAATATAGTCTTCCTTAAGAGGAATCGGAGCATTCGCAGGATACATACCGGTGGTAAGGGTCATAACAATCTTTTTCACATTGCACAGCCGGGCTGCTTCAAGAATGTTAAAATTCATCAGTACGTTATCCCGCAGCAGAGTAGCTGGATATTTCATACTCAGACCGATACCGCCGCTAATTGCCGCCAGGTGGATAACCGCGTCTGGCTGTAATCCACTTACGTATGCAATAGTTTTATCCCTGTTGGTCAGATCACAGTCCTTTGAGCCTATGAAAAAGAACTCACTTCCCGGATAATCACCGGTTATGGATTTTAAGGCGCTGCCGGCCACAGCAGAGCCACCTGTTACTAAAATCTTATGATACACACATTTCCTCCATAAAGTATTTTCATTTTTTCTTCCACAACAAGCGGCAGGTGTTTGCTATTGCATTAGCATCAAAATTTAGTCGCCGCCTGAGTTCGCCTTGCCGCAAATTACCAAGCGCAAAACTGTCAGGAGGCCCAAGCCTAATTAATTTGGGCGTAGTTTCGGCGCTTGCATGCCACATGCTCACGGCGGCCCATAGTCCGCCATTAGGTACATGCTCCTCTACGACGACCATGGTGTGGACTTCTTTTGTCAGGGAATTCAACGTGTTCGTATCCAATGGTTTTACTGTGTGCATCTGATAGGCAATTGGAAAAATCTTTTCCGGTTCGAGCAGTTTCAACGCCTTCAGTACTTCGTTGGCTATTTCACCAGTACCAATAATGGCTATTTGCTCTCCCTTGCGAAGAAGTCTGGCACGCCCCAGAATTGCAGGTTCAGAGGCCTCATACGACGGCTCACCAAAACGGCCTACGGTGAAGTATGAAGGTCCTGGCAGATTAAAAAGTTGAGGGAAAAGTTGTACTACCTCGTTCGGGTCTCCGGGGGCTACTACCGTCATCCCGGGAAGTACTGACATGAGTGCGAGGTCATCTGCTGCGTGGTGTGAAACACCGCTGGTTGAATAAAGATACCCCCTGCCTGCCCCTATGATAACAACCGGTAAATTCGGGTAACTTACACAATAGCGAATCTGCTCGAAAGGCCGGGCTGTTGCAAACGAGGCAATAGAGTATGCTACTGGACGCCAGCCAACTTTAGCGAGTCCCGCGGCTGTGTAAATCATTTGCGCCTCAGCAACACCAACATTTATGTAACGCGGGCCAAATCGTGCATGAAACTCATCAAAAACCTGGAATCCAAGGTCACCGGTAACAAGAGCAACACGAGAATTTTGCTCCGCAATCTGAGTGAGTGTATCCGCAAATGCTTTTCTCATGCACCGGACTCCATGCAAACAGGGAATCCATTTAACTCTTGCAAAGCTTTATTAAGATCTTCGTCTGATGGCACTCTGTAATGCCAAAGTACCTGATCTTCCATAAAACTGGCACCGGCACCCGCTACAGTTTTTGCAATGATTGCAGAAGGACGTCCTTTTTCAAACGGGAATTCCTTTAACGTTTCAATAATCTCTGAGATATTGTTTCCATTTATAGTTCTGGCAACCCAGCCAAACGCATTATATTTTTCTTCTAATGATGTAAAGCCCATCAGATTATCTGATCGACCTACCGACTGTATCCTATTATAGTCTACAATGAGCAACAGATTATCAAGTCGATTTGCTGCGGCAAAAGTAGCCGCTTCCCAGGTACTTCCCTCGTTGCATTCTCCATCACTGATAAGAACCGCCACCCTTGCTTGTATTTCATCCATACGCAAACCATAACTCATGCCGGCAGCCATACCAAGCCCATGCCCCAAGCTTCCTGAAGAGCAATCAAGAATCGGGAGGGCGTGAATACATGGATGACTCGGCAATGGGGAATCATTTTGTGCATACCTGGATATCCACTGTTTAGGGAAAAAGCCACGATCAGCCATTACAGCATAAAGAGACGTACATGCATGACCTTTACTGAATATGAAACGGTCTCTGTCTTTTCTTTTTGGATCTTCAGGTGTAACATTAAGCCAGCAGTAATATAGTCCGACCAGTAAATCAACGCAACTTAACGCCCCATTTAAATGCCCCTCTTTACCGTCATGAGCCATTTTAATACAGGTTGCTCTGATACTTCTGGCTTTATTTTCAAGCATTTGAATATCTGTTTGACGCAAAATTTCTTTATTGAGACTCATGAGCATAATAAAACTCTCTTATAAAAATTAAATTTTTTGCAATACCCGGTCGGTATACATTTCAAGTTCTTGAGATGGGATTATAGTTTGACTGCTTCGT
>JAHFOY010000041.1 GCA_023261485.1 Planctomycetota bacterium | reverse complement strand
GTCACGGTTTCTAAAAGTTTGAAATTCCTGTACATTAAATTAGGTTGGGTTTTAAAAGACAAAAACCCAACTACTCCCCGTTTACACGAGGACAAGTTTTTTTACCCACCCCTAAATCCCCTCCCAAGAGGGGACTTCTTAAATTCCCCTCTTGAGAGGGGTAGGGGTGTGTTTATTAATTGCTTAATAAAAAAAGATTCAATCCTATACATTCAATGTAGAGCGAAGAACCTCTTCGCTCTACAAACCGCAACTTTGAAATTCCTAGACGTTAAAAGGTTTTGTGCCACCTTAATTCTGTCAATTCTTTTTATATCTTGAAAATCAGTGTTTATCCGTGTCCAGAATGGAAATCACAAAATCTCTTCGTCTTCCTTACGCCAGGCTGGATCAACGATACACAAGAATTTTAAATCGCCCTGCCCGATATTTTTTATACATTGCAGTGAATTTAGCGGGATATAAATGGCTTGCCCCGGACGAACTTTCGCAGACTCATTATCTATATGCATCATTCCTTCGCCTTCAAGGATGTAGTATACCTCTGAATTCGCTAGTTTGTGCCGGTACGAAGTCTCACCCGGTTTAACAATCGCATGTGCCAAACTATATCGGAGATTGAGGGACTCTTTGTCTGGATGCAAAATTTCCCTGAGGATAATACTATCTCCGGCTATAAACTCTTCACAATCTTGTAATTCTTTTATAAACATAGGCATTATTTATTTTACGGTAGTAAATATTTCTCTGTGTTTCAGTGCCTCCGTGGCTGACTACATCCTGCCATCTTTACGGCCATCTTTATTGCCTCCATCATGGAACGCGGATCGGCAATACCCTTGCCTGCTATGTCGTATGCAGTGCCATGGTCGGGTGACGTTCGAACAAACGGAATGCCTAGTGTAATATTTACCCCGGTTTCAAAGGCGTGTAGTTTCAGGGGAATCGCACCCTGGTCGTGATATATAGCTATAACTACATCATAGGCACCCTTCAATGCCTTATAAAACACCGTATCGGCGGATACTGGTCCATCGCATTGAATGCCTTTTTTCTTCGCCTTTTCAATCGCGGGGATAATAAACTTCCTTTCCTCGTCACCGAATATACCTTCCTCCCCTGCATGTGGATTTAAGCCGCAGACGGCAATTCCTGGCTTTTTTAATCCAAAATACTGTTTGAGGTTGTTATCACAAATTGTTATCGTCCCTAAAATATCTTCTACGGTAATCAACTGTGGTACATCTTTTAAGGCAATATGGGTGGTTGCAAAGGCAACCCTTAGTTTGCCTCCCACCATCAGCATAACAACACGCTCAGCTCCTGAAAATGTGTGGAGCATCTCTGTATGTCCAGGATAACCATACCCGGCCTTGTGGATAGCCTCCTTGCAAATCGGCGCAGTAACGAGGGCGTCAATATGTCCGTTCATGGCAAAATTGATTCCCTTAATCACACATTGAACCGACAATTCCCCGCCTTCTGCTGTAGCCTTTTTTTGTTTCATGAGACCCGGCTTAAAATCACCCGTAGACAAAAGGAAAAGAGGTGGTTTCGAGTCATCAATCTCTGACACATGGGATATCGTCGTATATTTTATCGGTATATTCAACGCCTTTGCCGTCCGGTCAAATATACCATTGTTGCCAATAATGACATAGTTGGCAAGGGTTTTTATGGCTGGGGATTTCAGTGATTTTAAAATAATCTCCGGCCCAATCCCGCATGGATCACCCATCGTAATCCCAATCAGCAATCTAGATTTTTTGCCCTTTTGCATATTTGTCTTTGGAATCAAACAAGGTCAACACGAAAGCAGAACATCACGATTTTCCATATCTGTATTCTCAATATTAGATGCCCTGATCTTTATCATCTGATTCCCGCCACGCTGAAACTCATACGGTACCTTTTGCACTTCTACTGTATACCCGCTACGTTGCAACTCCTTCAAAATTTTAGCCACATAAGGCGAAGGCAGTCCTTCCATGTCCAGCAGTGGGAAAATCCGCACTTCCTTTGCAACTCTACACATCTCTGCTATGGCCATATGGTGGAATTCAAATGATAGCTGCTTCGTGTACAAAAAAAGAAAATGAGAACACAACGCAAGGTCAAACTGACCATCCGCAAATTGAAGTGATGGCAAACTATCGGCTAGATACCGCCACTGCTGTTTTCCTTTCTCATAATCAGCAAGGAACTCACGCATGGCTGACATACGCACCTTTCCTAACTCCTCGACTGACTTGATTGTATCCCAAATGTAGTCCTCTCTGTTATTATTCAACTGTTCCATAATATCGCCATACGTTTCCTCGATCCGTTTCCCGATTTGTTCTACACCAAACTGGTAAATGGGGTCAATTGATATAGCCGTGTAGCCCCGTTTGTTCATCCCACTGTTGAAGCTAGAAGGACCATCTCCGCAACCTAATATCCGCAACGCAAGGTCTTCATCCGTCATATCAAACATCGCGACGTATTCTTCGAACGAACGACCCCATGGAACGACGCTATTCAGTGTGAACCCCATTATCGACCCTGATTTTTTCCACATGGACAAACAAAGTTTGTCCATGCCACCCCACTATAATTAAGTAGAGACGCATTGCAATGCGTCTCTACTTCCACGTACTTGCATGTTTCTATAGAAACCCTTGTTTCATCAGTTGCTCCTGTGTAATGCCACCCTTTTCCCCTTGCATATGCGCCAAAAGTTTTTTAATCCACTTGCCCATCATGTCAATTTCAATATTCACCCGGTCACCCAGCTTCTTGAACCCTAAGGTAGTCGAGGTTAACGTGTATGGGATTAATGCCACTGAAAACGCGCCGTCCACGAGATTAACGATCGTAAGACTGATACCGTCTATAGCAACAGAACCCTTCTCAATCATCATGTCCGTAAATATGCTTTCTACCGAAAAAGACATGGTGCACTGATCAGCAGACTGCTTCTTTTCCTTTATTGTACCGACACCATCCACATGGCCTGTAACAAAGTGACCTCCCAATCTTTCCCCCACCCTTAACGCCCTTTCAATATTGACTTTCCCGGCATTCCGCAATTTCCCTAAGGTAGTTTTACTAAGAGTTTCACTGGAAACGTCGAAACTAACAACATTGCCGGTAACCTCTTTCACCGTGAGGCATACCCCGTTAATTGCAATACTTTCGCCAAGTTTGAGATCTTTGTAAAAATCCAAAAAATCTAAAAACAGTTCTGCCCCCCCTGCCTTTAAGGATAATTTTTTTACCGTTGCTAAGTGTTCGATAATGCCTGTGAACATAAATAAAAATATTTGAGATTTGCGATTTATGATTTAATCTGAAATCTAAAATCGCAAATCTCAATTCCTTGAAAATGGAATCTGCGAAATCTGTGGTTTCACCTGGATTGTATTAACTACTTTGGTGTATCCTGCCAAGCACAGTCTTTCCAGCCGTTACTTTTTCACCCACCTTGACGAGCACCTCGAATTTAACCGAATTTGGGACAAAGACCTCTACCCGCGAGCCGAATTTTATCATGCCGAATCGCTGTCCCTGTTCAAAGACATCGCCAACCTTGCAGGCACAGACAATGCGTTTTGCGATCTTGCCTGCAATCTGTTTTACGGCAATCTTTACCTGGCTTCCGATGAGAGACAAACCCATCACGTTGTTTTCGTTACTGCTAAAACACTCATCATCCCTGGCATCCAGAAATTTACCCTTTGTATGTTTAATAAATTCCACGCGTCCATGGACAGGCACACGGTTCACGTGTACGTTCAGCACCGACATAAAAATACTGACCTTGGTTGTGTCGCATTTTAAATAATGCTCTTCAAAGACAGGAACGATGTGAGATACCGTCCCATCCGCAGGGGCAATTATGACTGAAGCGCCCTGTGGAGTTTCCCTGTTTGGATCACGAAAAAAATTAAGCAGGAAAGATAAAAAGAAGATTGGAATAGGCACTACCCATGGAAAAAGGACAATAGCCACACCTGCCCCAATAACACAGGGCATACCAAAAATAATCAACTCTCTTAGCCCATATTTAGCCAATGGAATACGCATATAAATTTATCGTTACAAAGACCTCCGGCTTATAAATGTTGGAACCTCAGATTGCTCAGGTTCCGCAGATAAAGAATTCAAAATTCTTTATGGAATATACCAAAAAAGTCCTGCTTTTCCATAAAATATTAAATTCGCCTATTTTAAAAGAATCTGTTTGACAAGTTCTAAAATATTTGATACAAAAACCACTCGTATTTCTATTTTTTAATTTTTCATAACTTATGTTGTTTCAAAGGCATACATATAAACCAGGAGAGGCAATTGACTACCATTAGTTGTGTTAAGGCACGAGAAATTTTGGATTCCCGCGGGAACCCTACTATAGAAGTGGACGTGATTTTAAAAGACGGAACGATGGGCCGTGCCGCCGTTCCTTCCGGCGCATCCACCGGAAAACGAGAGTCATTAGAACTCCGGGATACAGACAAACCGAAGCGCTATCTGGGCAAAGGCGTTCAAACGTCCGTCAAAAACGTGAATGAAATCATCGCCCACAAACTCGAAGGAATGGATGCTACCGGGCAGGTTAAGATTGATAACCTTCTCATAAAATTAGATGGAACAAAAAACAAGGAAAAGCTGGGCGCAAACGCCATTCTGGGTGTATCCCTGGCTGTGGCAAAGGCAGCAGCCAATGCTTTGTGTCTCCCGCTTTACCGATACATCGGCGGCACAAATGCAAAGGTTTTGCCTGTGCCTATGATGAATATCTTAAATGGCGGTAAACATGCGGACAACAACATAGATATCCAGGAATTTATGATTATGCCTATTGGCGCTCCCAGCCTTGCCGAGGCATTACGGATGGGCGCAGAGGTCTTCCACAACCTCCGCTCGGTGCTAAAATCAAAGGGTTATAACACCAATGTGGGCGACGAAGGAGGTTTTGCCCCAAACCTCAAGACCAACGAAGAGGCATTCGACCTTATTATGGAGGCAATTAAAAAAGCCGGATACACGGCGGGTAAAGACATCTATCTGGCGCTGGATCCTGCAGCCAGTGAATTTTACAAGGACGGAAAATATGTATTACGGGCGGAAGGAGGTGCGAAAAAGACAAACGATGAAATGATCGAACTTTATTCGAAATTTTCAAGCAAGTATCCTATATGCAGCATAGAAGACGGGCTTTCGGAAGAAGACTGGGACGGCTGGAAAAAACTTACAACAAAGATGGGTGATAAAATACAACTTGTGGGTGATGACATCTTCGTTACGAACACGGAAATCCTCGCAAAGGGAATCGAGCAGGGAGTTGCCAATTCCATCCTGATCAAGGTCAATCAAATCGGCACGCTCACGGAAACACTCAATGCCATAGAAATGGCCAGGATGAATGGCTACACCACTGTTATTTCACACCGTTCCGGGGAAACGGAAGATACAACCATTGCCGATCTTGCCGTTGCTACGAATGCGGGCCAGATAAAAACGGGTTCTCTCTGCAGAACCGATCGGATATGTAAATATAACCAACTCATACGTATCGAAGAAGACCTTTCTAACAATGCAATTTATGGAGGTAAGCTATGCAAAATGTAAATGCAGGCATAAAGAATAGTGGGAATTACCCCTCTGTCATTCCCATAACATACGGGGAAGGGGTGAAGGGGTTGGTAAAAGATGAATTTCCGCGTAGAAAAAAGTATTTTGGTAAATTTGTATTGATGGTATTTATTACGTCATGCGTGGTGATATTATTTTCTTCTATAATCACGAAGGTCAGACAGGAAAGATTCCGCATGCTGGAAAGCAAGAAAACGCTTGAAATACAGGCCGCACAGCTCGAAGCAGAGAATTCCATACTTGATAGAGAATATTCTGCCTTAAAAAGCGACCCGGTTCGTATTGAACAGGAAGCCCGAAACCAATTCGGATATATTGCGCCTGACGAGGTCAGCTACCCCCGGTATAATTTTCACATTAAAAGCACTGCAAAGAAGGAACCAGCGAAAATAGTATCTCAAAGCCGCTGGAAGGCATTTCTCTTCGAAGGCACATTTCCATGGCAATTTCCGGCATTGATTATCCTGATTGCATCGGCTTATTATTTAATCTCATACCACTGTGAACATAGAAAACTACATAAATCAAATTGTTAAAAATGCAAAAGCGGCGTCACGAATAATCGCTTCAGCAAACACCGCTACAAAGAATACTGCCCTCAATTACATCGCAGAGGGCATCATTTCATCCACCGCCACACTCAAAGCAGAAAACGAGAAGGACGTCACTGCCGCACAAAAGGCAGGACTTTCTGAGGCCATTATTGATCGCCTCCGCCTTACAGACAGCCGTATCAAAGGTATGGCAGATGGCGTCAGACAGATTATCGGCCTGACAGACCCCGTCGGGCAATTAATTTCAGGACATACCAGACCCAACGGCTTGCAAATTCAAAAGGTGCGTGTGCCCATTGGCGTCATTGTTATTATATATGAATCCAGGCCAAACGTCACTGCCGATGCGGCAGCTCTGTGCCTGAAGGCAGGTAATGCAGTCATCCTGCGCGGCGGAAAGGAATCAATTCACTCCAATATCGCTATAAACAAAATTCTCACTTCAGCCTTGGAAAAAGCAGGATTGGACAGCCGTTGCATCCAGCTCATTGAGATTATCGAACGCGAAGCCATTGATTACTTACTCACGGCTGATCAATATGTAGACGTCGTTATTCCACGCGGTGGAGAGGCGCTTATTCGCGCGGTAGTAGAAAAATCCACCATCCCCGTCATCAAGCATTACAAAGGTGTATGCCATACCTATGTGGATGAATTTGCCAACCTCAGGATGGCTGAGGAAATTTGTTTTAATGCCAAGGTACAGCGTCCGGCTACATGTAATGCCATGGAAACCATGCTGGTGCATGAGAAGATTGCCCCAATTTTTTTGCCTGAAATAGCAAAAAAATTGGAAGGCGCAGGAGTAGAAATAAGAGGGTGCAAAAATACTTGTAAAATACTAAGTAATATAAAATCCGCCGACGATGAAGATTTTTACAATGAATATCTTGACCTCGTTTTAAACATAAAGGTTGTAAATTCCCTGGACGATGCCGTTGACCACATGGCCAAATACGGGTCAAACCACTCAGATGCAATTGTCACAGACAATGTTGCCAACGCCTTGAGATTTACCAAAGAGGTTGACTCGGCAGCCGTATACGTCAATGCCTCCACCCGCTTCACCGACGGCTATGAATTCGGTATGGGCGCCGAGATCGGCATCAGCACAGACAAACTCCACGCCCGCGGCCCGATGGGACTCGAAGAACTCACATCATACAAATTTGTAGTGTTTGGGAATGGGCAGTTGAGAAAGTGATATCGCCCATTTACAAATCAAGACAGTTTACTCGGTTTGTTATTGAAAAGAAATAATTTAAACGAGGATATTCCTTATATGATAAAACGCCAAATCACGCAAATTACCAATACAAGAACCAACTTGTATATTCCTGGTATAGAAGCATTAAAAGGCAGCTTTCAACCTGGAGATTTCATTCTTACTCATGGAGATTCTTGGATGGGTAAATTAATAAGATTTGGTCAAAAGTTACGTTTTATAGGAGATGACAGAAGATATGCTTGGTGGAGCCATGCTGCAATAATAATAAATATTGATGGTGATCTAGTCGAAGCGTTAGGCACTGGCGTCCAAAGAGCCAATCTCTCAAAATACAAACCCAGAGAATATCGTATTGTACAAATTGATAATTTTGCAAATCAAGACGATAGGATGCAAATAGTTGCATTTGCAAACTGGTGCTTAGGCGAACCATATGGGGTGTTAACAATTTTAAGCATTGCGCTTAATTTACTCACAGGATCCAAATTCACATTTGGAATTGAAGGGCAACAGATTTGTTCGGGATTAGTCGCTCGTGCCCTTGAACGAACGGCTTTAATATTTGAGTTCACGCCATCGCACATAACACCAGCATATCTCGCAAAAAAATTCAATATTCAACCAACTGGAGACGTAAAAGGTTTATCATATTTACTACCCGGACTGATAATAGGCATTATTGGTATATTTGGAGGTATTGTTTTCTTCTTTCATGGAATAATTAAATATTATAATTGGACACCTAAAATTTTAAGCCAAGCTGCTAATATCTCTGATGCACATTCCGGAATTTATCTATTTACCATTGGTACATTCATTATATTGATCACTATATTCATAGGATGTCTGGAACCCAAATCTTCGCGTACAACAAAATATGGTTATAATTAAACAATAATCAAGTATTTTAAAAATACTATCATGACTTATATTTTTACAATATCAGCGTGTTATCTATTAGCTTAAGCCTCACCATATTTAGTGCTGTATTTGCCGAGAAATTTTTGATATCTATCCTTGAACCTCTAAACCTGCATTCTTTTACCTCCGCTATATCATCCACGACAACGGCAATATAGACCAGGCCTACAGGCTTCTCTTTCGTTGCACCGGTAGGACCTGCAATGCCTGTTATTCCGACGCCAATGTTGGCTGAAGACCTTTTTTTAACACATTCCGCCATAGCCCTTGCCACCTGTGAACTTACGGCACCATACTTTTCTATAAGTTCCTCCGGTACGTTCAGTATATCTATCTTTGCCTTGTTGCTGTAAGCAACAACGCCTTCCAGGAAAAACTCAGATATGCCTGGGATATTTGTAAGCTTGTCTGAAACCAATCCTCCCGTACAGGATTCGGCAATGGCAATCGTTTTATTACATTTTTTTAGAAGCATAGCGACTGCTGATTCAAGCGTCTCGTCACCCACTCCAAATACAGCATGACCAAGTTTTTCTCGAATATCCTGCTCTGCCCTGTCCAGTATTTTTACGGCATGTTCTCTTGTTACTGCAGTAGCGAGGATATTGACGGTTACAATGCCATCGTGTACTAAAGTCATCGCCTTAATTTGATCTTCCACGGCGCGTTCGGAAATGCCGAAGGTGTGTATATCCCTTGTCAACGTACAACCTTCCTCTGACCTGTGTTTTTCAGCATAAATCTCCAAATATTTATTCAACATGGACTGCATTTCCCTGGGAACTCCAGGCAAACAGACAATATCTGTATCGCCATGTTGAATTGCGAATCCGGTTGCCGTTCCGTTTTCGTTGTGAATCACAACTGCACCTTCCGGAATCATGACCTGTTTCTTATATCCATCCTGCACATTTGGGTGTTGATTCACCAAATGTTTCTGGATATGCACATAAGCCTCTTTGTCAGGAACAAGAGGAATATCAAATAATTCCGAGATGGTTTCGCGTGTTATGTCGTTTTCTGTAGGCCCCAGCCCCCCTGTTGTAATAATAAGATTTGCTCGATCACTGGCAATTTTTAAGGCAGACTTCAACAACCCTTTATCATCGCCAACGGACGTCTGGAACAGTACACGTATTCCATCTTCTGTCAATTTTCTAGCAATATAAGAAGCATTCGTATCGACGATCTGCCCCAATACGATTTCTGTCCCTATAGTAATAATTTCTGCCGTTGTCATTCAAGTATTTCCATGAATTTGTTTGCCACGAATGAGCACGAATATACACAAATAATCAAATCCCCAGAAATCCCCCGATTCTAAAGGGGGATTTCTGGTATTCCTTTTGCATTTATCGGCTTTTTATCTGCGCAACCGAGACGGTTGCGCTACCAGTATGAAAATTCCTAAGCGCCAATTTAAGCACGGACAAATAAGTTTGTCCTGCCACCCTTAATATTAAAATTCCCAAGCGTATACACAGGTAAATTACTTAACAAAATCTTTTTTCCATTCGTGTCAATTCGTGTTTATTCGTGGCTAATTTATCACTGTTTCAGTCTTATGGAAATAATGATAAATCTCACTTGCCTGCTTTGGCGGTAATTTAGCGATTTCGATTAATTGTTCGATTGTAGCGTTTCGAATGACTTCAATGCTGCCAAAACACTTCATTAACGCCTTTTTGCGCGCAACCCCAATCCCGGGAATCTCATCTAAGGGTGATTTGTAATACTCCTTGTCCCGAAGTTTTCGGTGGTACGCAATGGCAAAGCGATGTGCCTCGTCCCTTACCTTGTCGAGAAATAGGAGTTCCGGTGAGGATGGACTGAGCATGATGGGTTCTGACACAGAAGGCATAAAAACCTGTTCGCCGATCTTTTGTCCTGTTACGCTGCTTTCCGTTTTACCTTTAGCAAGCGCAATCAAATCAACATTACCAATTGCTAATTCTTCAAACACCCTCAAGGCCACACCCAACTGACCTTTGCCGCCATCCACCATAATCAAGTTAGGCAAATCACCTTCTTCCACTGCCCTTTTGTATCTTCTGGTTAACACCTCGTGCATCATGGCATAATCGTCAATTTGACCAACTGTTTTTATCTTAAATCTTTTATATCTGGATTTGTTCGGCTTACCATGTTCAAAGGTGACCATAGACCCGACTGCCTGCTTGCCAAATATATTGGAGATGTCAAAGCACTCAATACGTTCCGGAACCTGTTTGAGTTTTAAGGTTTCCTTTAAGCTCTGTAATGTCCTTGCATAATCTTCTTCGTGAACCCGTGACACCAGATAGGCATTTTCAGCATTCTTTTGCGCCATTTCAACGAGTCTTACTTTATCGCCCCGTTGGGGATACAGAACTTCGACCTTCTTACCCTTCCTTTCACTGAGCCATTCTTCGAGTAACTTCGCATCTGCCGATTCCACTGGGATAATAACCTCTGACGGTATAAATCTTTTTTGACTGTAAAATTGGTTGAGAAATGACCGGAACACCTCCTCGACGGTAGTATGATTTGTGGAAAAATGATACGAGGCAACATCTTCCATATTTCCCGACCGGACAAACATAACTTCGATATACACCTCATTTCCAGCCATATAGTAACCGAAGACGTCACGGTCTACAAAGGTCATTGAATGAATTCTCTGCTTCTCAACTGTCTCTTCAATAGCCCGAATACGGTCGCGTATCTTTGCCGCCTTTTCGTACCGTATTGCCTTTGATTCCTCATACATCTGCTGTTTCAGTATGCCGATAAGGTTTTCCTGTTTACCTTTTAAAATCAGGATCACCTGGTCTGTCAACCCCCGATAAGTAACCTCATCCACCAGGTCACAACACGGTCCCAGACATTTATGTATTTGATAATAGAGACACGGCTTCACCCTGCTTTTAAATACATTATCAGGACATTTGCGGATGGGAATGGTGTCGTTAATGTATCGCAATGTCTCCCTTACCGCTCTGGAAGAGGCATAAGGACCAAAATACATCGCACCGTCATTTTCGATCTGCCGCACTACCTTTGGATAGGGGAATTTTTTATTCACTTCAAGTTTGATGCTTATAAAGGTCTTATCATCGCGGAGGTTAATGTTAAATTTTGGTTTAAATTGCTTGATGAGATTGTTTTCAAGAATAAGGGCTTCCTTTTCTGTTTCGGTAAGCACAAAGTCAATATCCACAACACGCCGAACCAGATATTCCGTGTAAAGCCTGTCGTCCGTGCTTTTTTTGAAATAGCTCTTTACCCTATTTTTCAGGTTCTTGGCCTTACCCACATAGATTACCTTGTGTTTGGCGTCCTTCATAAGGTAAACACCGGGCGATTTTGGAAGATTTTTGAGTTTGTTTTCTAATTTCATAAGGTAATTTATAACACGCATACCCGCTTTTGTAAATATTCTTTGACAATCTTTATCGACATTGTTAATATACGCATCAACATGGAGATCAAAGACCGTTCCAAACTGCTTACCGAACAACGCAATCCCCGCACCATTAACATTGACTCCAAAACCACTCTTGAGATTGTTGATATCATTAATGCCGAGGACGCAAGGGTCTTTTCTGCTATACATAAAGAACGACAAAATATTGCAAAGGCAGTTGACCTGATCGTTGACGCTGTCTCCAAAGAAGGTGGCCGTCTCATTTATGTTGGCGCAGGCACCAGCGGGAGGCTGGGCATACTGGACGCAGCGGAATGCCCCCCTACCTTCAGCACAGACCCCAATATGGTTATAGGAATCATTGCAGGCGGTGAGAAGGCCGTATTTCAATCGGTAGAAGGCGCAGAGGATTTTCCGGAAAATGGTGCAAAGGATATTCAGCAAAAGGAAGTAAATCATCGTGATGTTGTTGTTGGAATTACCACCGGCGGTACAACTCCCTACGTTATGGGCGCTTTATTCGAAGCTAAAAAGCGCAATGCAAAGACCGTCTTTTTATGCTGTAACCTGGAAACAACGCCAAATTTTGAAGTTGATGCCATTATCCGGCCAATCGTTGGGCCCGAAGTCATAACAGGCTCTACCCGCATGAAGGCTGGCACTGTCACCAAGCTCATACTGAACATGCTAACCACTGCTACGATGATCAAGTTGGGTAAGGTATATGAAAACCTTATGATAGACCTGAAGGCTAGCAATGCCAAGCTTACAGACCGCGCCGAACGCATCATCATGACCGTTACAGGTATTGATCGGGAAGATGCAAAAAAACTGTTAGCGGCTGCCTTCGGTAATGCAAAAGTCGCCATTGTTATGCAGAAACTGGGTCTTGATTATGCAGAAGCAAAAAAAAGGCTAGATGCAAACGGCGGTTTTGTAAGAAAAGTATTGCAACAATAATCAAAGCAGATAAAAACAACCCGGCTAAATCAACAAACTACAACTGCATCTCCCTTACAAAAATAGATTCAAAATCCTTTATTAAAGAGAGGTCCACGGCATGAGCAGTTTAAACTGGTGGATTCGCTTCGCTTAATCCACCCTACATAATTCTTTCGTTGACATTTATGATTTTACTCTATTATAAGGCAGAAACTGTATAATTAACTTGTTATGCCTTATATGATGATATTGATTAAAAGACCGTAACACAGAAACTTGTAAATTATTCTGCTATAGATAGGGTGAGTTATGAGCTACAAGCCACGAACACTTTTTAGGCTTATCGAAGATATAAACTCGAATCTTTTTTTGCCTCACATTCAAAGACCATTTGTTTGGGAAGATGAACAAATGCTTCGGCTTTTTGATAGCCTCATGCGGAACTACCCGATACAAACGTTTCTTTTTTGGCGCACAAAGGATGAAATCAAGGCACGGAAGTTTATGGAACAGGTTGAATGGGATACTGACTTAAGCAACTTCTACGAGCCCAATATGAGCAAAGCTGGTGTAGAAAAAGTATTTGTGCTCGATGGTCAGCAGCGTCTCCAGACTCTATATGCTATTTTTCATGGTGCCACTTTGTCTGAAAACAACGTTCGGCAAGAGGCATATTTTAATATCAAGAGTGGAGATGTGATAGCTGATACGGGGCTTTTATACGAACTAAAATTTGTAAATGATACGCTTCCTCTTCCTTGGTATCGAGTTGCTGATCTTCTCGGCAAGCACGCTCAACGCAATGCAGAAGAATTGGCCGATGAATTAAATGAGGCGCTTAATGACCGTGAAAGGGAAAAGCCTGTAAAAGACCATGAAACCTCAGACGGCCAGCGTGCTCGCGAAAAGCGTGTTCGGCGGAATATGAGCCAGTTAGTGTCGTTACTTAGAGAGGAACGACATTTCTGGGTACAGGAACTAGATGGCGTTGCAAACGAGTTTCCCTACAAGAGCGTATTGGATATTTTTGTTCGCGTAAACTCCGGCGGCACGAAACTCGATGCATCTGACCTTATGTTCGCTGCGATGAAAGAGGGTTGGGACGAAATAGAGGAATCTATTGAGGAAACGACTGAACTCCTAAATGGCACGAACTTACAATTCGATAAGACTTTCCCTCTTAAGTGCCTACTTGTTGCTCATGGAAGGGGTGCAGAAGCCTCCGCAGAAAAGTTTACAGGCGAAGATGGGGAAAAACTACTGCGAGAGATGGAGGATGGTTGGCCTCGCGCTGAGAGCGCATTTCAGCAACTTCGCGATTTTATGGTAAATGACCTGAAAGTATATGCAGATAAGGTTATACGTAGTTACATCAGCTTAATCCCGCTATTTGATTTTCTTTATCACAATCCTAAGCCCAATGAAACAAGTCGAGCGTTTATGCGTGGTTATCACTACAAGGCACAACTCTTCGGTTGGTATTCACAGAGTACCGACACCATCGTTAATGCTCTTCATAGCATAGCTGGTAAATCTTTACCAACCGGCTTCCCAATTCGAGAGGTGCTGGATTATTTTGAGCGGAGGGGAAATCAGATTGAATTAAAAAAGACCCATCTTACAGAGACGCGGCTACGTTTTATATTACTCAACCTCGTGTATGTCGATCAAATGGGCGCATCTCCATTCGACGTGAAATACAAAGGAAATGAACCTCATATTGATCACATTTATCCTCGCCATGCGTCAATTACAAAACTTGGTGTTGCATCTTCTGAGGTCAATCACCTTGGCAACTATCGATTTGTTGGCGCAACCGACAATATACGCAAACGTGGCGAATTGCCATCCAGCTATTTCTCAAGACTTAAAACTGCTGGAATAGATATCAGCAAGCACTTACTAATTGATGATGTCTCTGCAAATCCAGCCAACCTTTTTTTCGACGTAGATAACTATAGAAGTTTTCGTGACCGGCGGCTTGATAAAATATGGCACATCGCAGCGGCAATAGTTAATCCAGAAAACATAGATAATAGATAAATTTATTGATACGAGGCATAACAATAAAATCCATCGGACGTGGTGAAACTGCACCGCTGATTTCAGCGTTCGGTGTAGGAAATGCGATGTCGATCTCAGAGCCGAATTACCGCGGTTGTTGCTCAAATCCGTCGATTGGGCTGAAAACCAGCAGGCTGACATTCTTGCGACCGGGGTTCCACTGTCACCAGAGCAGATGGCGATGGCTCTTGGAATTGGCGTAGCATAACCAGAGAATATTCGCATCAAATTGGTAGATCGGCTTCCCTTATCGCAGGACACTGAGCTTGCTGACGCTGCACTGCAATCCTGTCTTCTTAGTCTGCGGTTGCGAGGGGTTTTATGAACTTTGAAATAATATACCTATTATTAGCAACCCATCGATAGATAGCATACAATAATATCCTGATGATAGGCGTCTTGAAAAGGACGGATAAACATCTGAAACCCTTCAATCGTTTCAGTATCTCTGGTAATGCCCTTTCACCTGCAAGGATTTGATTATGAGAAAGCACCAATTGGAAGGATTTTAAGCAGATCTCGTCGGTCATCTCCGGGAATCGGCTTCTGCGTTCATCTGACTGGCATGGGATGAACTCAAAGGCATCCTTTTGTATGGCATGTAATTCAATCCATTTCATGCAGCCACGACACAAGCTGCACCTGGCATCGTAAATAAGGACAGCGGGCGTCCTATTTTGCATAGTAAAAGTAATTTAAACAGGATTAACAGGATTTTTATTCACTATGTCGCTAAATAGCATATTCATTTTACCCACCCCTCAATCCCCTCCGAGGAGGGGACTTTCTTTTATTCCCCTATCGAGAGGGGCAAGGGGGGGTGTTTTTATATGGTTACTTCTGCAACTATGAAAATCCCAAATTTCGAGTCCTACACCAGAATTTTACCAATCATGAATCTCAATTTCACAGAGTTCTATTCCGGATAAATTAGAGATGTCTACAACCGGCTTGCTGCCATCGTAGGTGCTTTCCAGAACGGCATTCCCATTATTATAGATTGTTATCGTTTCGTTATTAATATTTCTTTGAAGGAGAAATTTATAATGAAATTGCATGCGATTCCCGGAATTCCTGGTATTCACAGAGACGACCCTGTTTTTACCCTGTAATAGTTTATCCTCTGCTTTACAAAAACCTTCACGTTTCATTTTTTCAGATTTCTGCGTGTCTATAAAAACCAGGGCTACTTCATCTCCTTCCGTTAATTCTGCAAGGTTAAATACCAATCCTTCTAATCCACCAGTAACAATAACTTTTATAGGTTCTTTATGAATTAATTTTTTCGTTTTATCCCAGGCTTCAGGGTTTTTCAGGAAATAGTCTACAATATTTCCCTGGGCGAAACTGATTGTAGTTGTTGAAAAAACAAGAAATATTATAAACGCAATATATTGTTTATACTTCATTCGCAACCTTTCAGCTTATTACGTATAAATTATGGGCTTTAATGTAATCTTCCACGCACTGCGGAACCAAATATCGTATATTCCGTCCATCGCGTAATCTCTCCCGGATATCCGTAGAGGATATACCAATTGGTGGTATGGTGACTTTTAGTCTTTCGATCTCTGATATTTTTTCATCGGAAAATATCTTGTTCATCCTAAGTCCACACTGGGAAAATGTCGATTTAGAAAGAACTCCATTTATAGAATACGTCGGGCGGTTGACTACTATAAAATGACACTTCCCGGAAAGTATGTTTATGTCTTTCCATGTGCTTATTTCATTTATCATATCGGTCCCCATAATAAAATACAAATTGTGCTCTTCTCCATACATTTCTCTTAAAATTCTGATTGTATCAATGGTATATGATTTCCCAGACCGTTTAATCTCTATGTCGGAAACCTCGAAATGCTCGTTGTCGCTTATTGCATTTTTTACCATTTGATACCTGTGAAAAGAATCTATTAAATCACTTGATTCTTTATGGGGAGATATCCCTGTAGGCACAAAAATCACCTTTGATAATTTTCGGCGCTGAAACACCTCTTCCGCAGCAATCAGATGCCCAATATGAATCGGGTTAAATGACCCGCCAAATATAGCGATGTCCATTTTAGTTTTTAAATAATTTGTCAATAAGGCACGAAGACACAAAAATAACAATTATAAAACATTTCTTCGATATCCGACGTTACTTTGTGACTTAGTGGCTTGGTGGCGAAAGCATTAATTATATTAAGAAATTGCATTATATAAACGAACGTGAATAAGTCAATAAAAATGGATTTGTTTTTCATTGACTCACTACATAACGTGTGCTAGCATCTGTAGTAATTAGTGGCAATTCATGGCATATTTATAGAATTGAGGATTTTAGTGAAGATTGTTTATTTTGACTGTTTTTCAGGTATTAGCGGAGATATGATCCTTGGCGCCTTCGTTGATGCAGGGCTGGACATTAATCTTTTAAAAGAGCAACTGGCGCTACTCCACCTTCATGGTTATGAAATATCGGCGGAAAAGGTAAAACGCGCTGGAGTAAGTGGCACAAAGGTTCATGTAGTGATAACTCAAAAGGAGAACCATTCACACACAGCGCACCGTCACCATCATTCACATTTGAATCTTTCCGGCATAAAAGCAATTATCGAAAATAGCAATCTCCATCAGGACATCAAATATGACAGCATCAGGGTTTTCCAAAGGCTGGCAGAGGTTGAGGCGAAGGTGCACAATACGACGCCAGATAAAGTCCATTTTCACGAAGTAGGCGCTATAGACGCAATCGTTGATATCGTCGGCTCTGTGATTGCCATTAAGCAGCTTGGGGTAGAAAAGATATATTTTTCCCCCATTCCAACCGGACATGGATATACAAAATGCGAGCATGGGACATTCCCGGTTCCTGCCCCGGCAACGGCAGAACTCCTGAAGATGCAATTATTAAAATCTGTCGATATAGAGAAAGAATTAACAACACCCACTGGCGCTGCAATAATAACGACATTGGGAGAGGGGCTTCGTACTAATCCAGACATGAGAATCCTTCATACAGGCTATGGTGCGGGCAGCAACGACAATCCCAACATCCCTAATCTGTTACGCATACTGATTGGAGATGCAATACAAAATATAGCATCTGATGAAATATGGATTGTCGAAACAAACATCGACAACATGACAGGTGAAGTATTAGGCTACGTCATGGATAAATTATTTGAGGCAGGCGCTGCGGATGCCTATTTTACACCGATTCAGATGAAAAAAGGACGCCCTGGAGTAATCATCAGTTCTATTGTATCGGAATTACATCTCTCTGCGGTTGAGTTGGTTTTACTCAATCAAACAACCACATTCGGTATAAGAAAACACAAAGTAGCTCGCACGATACTCACGCGGGAATTTAAAGAAATAAACAGCCAATTAGGCAAGATAAAAGTGAAAATTGGTAAATTTAATGGCAGTATTAAAAGCTTTTCACCCGAATATGAAGATTGCAAGAGAATTGCGGAGGAAAGAGGTATTCCTTTAAAACAAGTCTACTGTATCATTTCAAAAGAATTGGAACATATAATGAATTCTTGAAGTAACTTCACGCCTTTCTTTCTATCTGATATTTCTTAATAATTACAATCTCATAACAAGGCATTATCTTTCTATAAATGGCGCTAAGAGAATCAAAAATATCCAGGAATCTGTCTCTCCCTATTCTTGCTTTAATCATCGTATGTCTGTCGCAATTCGTTTATTTAAATTCCCTGTCGAATCAATTTGCTTACGATGATGAATTTACGATCGTTACAAACTATTTTGTAAAAACATGGAACAACTTCCCGCTTCTTTTTAACAGTGATTACTTCAAGCTTTCAGGAGAGCTAAGCTATCGACCGGTAGTAACACTGTCGTACTTTATTGATTTTACCTTTTGGAAACTGAATCCTTTCGGGTATCATCTCACCAACAACCTTTTACAAACCCTTAATTCTGTTTTGCTTTTCCTCCTGTTAACACGGATTTTCAACTGCAGAACCACTTCTTTTATAGCTGCCCTTATATTCTCATGCCATCCTGTCCTTTCAGAAGCGGTTAATGCCATCAGCTATCGGGAAGACCTGCTTGCAGCCGCCTTTTTTATAGCGGCTTTTCTACTGTACATTAAAACGAGTAACCCTAAAAAGCCATTCTCCCCAGCATATTTTGCCTCTGTGGTATGTTATCTTTTAGGGATATTCTCCAAAGAAATGGCAATTACTTTTCCGCTGCTTATTATTCTATATGACGTTATTTTCACTAAAGGGCAAAGCCTTAGCTATAGACTCACACGCTATTACATCGGCTATATTCTAGCAACGATCTTTTATCTCCTGATGAGATTCGTGGTTCTGCATAATCCGGTGGAATCACATGTATCATACCCGGAAGGTAGTATCCTTGTTAACTTTCTCACCATGTCAAAAGTACTTGCCTGTTATATCAAACTCTTCATCCTTCCGGTAACTCTTTGTGCAGATTATGTCATACCTTATTCCACATCTCTTTTTGATATTTCTTTCATAGTATCTATCCTTCTCCTTGCAACTATTATCACTATTACCTATAAATTGTTCTCTTATTCTAAATTTCTGTTTTTTTCCGTTGTATGGTTCTTTATCAGTTTGCTGCCCGTATTGAATATCGTACCTATCGAGAACCTTATGGCAGAACGATACCTGTGTCTGCCGGTAATCGGGTTCTGCATGTTAACTGGCAGCTTACTCGCACATCATCAGAGTAAAATCTTCTCCTTTAAATACCGCCTCATAACAGCCGTTTTGTTCATTGTCATACTTGCGGGATTCTCGTTCAGGACAATAAGCCGGAACACGACATGGAGAGATCAAACTGTATTGTGGACAAACACGGCAAAACTATCTCCCGATAGTTTCAGGGCACACAACAACCTGGGAAATATTTACAGGAATGCAGGGAGATTTGACGAAGCCATTCAGGAATTAAAACAAGCAATATCACTTTATAATGATTATATCGATGCACACAATAATCTCGGCGTTACGTATAGAAAAAAAGGGATGCTCAAAGAGGCCCTTTCTGAATATCAAAAGGCATTACAGATAAACCCGCGATATCCTTACGCCCATAACAATATGGGCGTCCTGCTGGCTAAATCCAATTA
>JAHFOY010000040.1:16216-20063 GCA_023261485.1 Planctomycetota bacterium | reverse complement strand
CAAGTTCGCACGGCTCAAGTTCGCACCGCTCAAGTCCGCACCCCTCAAGTACGCATCGCTCAAGTTCGCACCCCTCAAGTACGCATCGCTCAAGTTCGCACCGCTCAAGTTCGCATCGCTCAAGTTCGCACCGCTCAAGTTCGCATCGCTCAAGTTCGCATCGCTTTTTAACGCCTCAATTACCGCTTCTTTAACTGTCGTGGCTTTTTTACTTTTAAAGATTACGTTTAGATTAAAAGCATTTTTAATTTCTATCATCTCTTTTCTCCCAGTGTAAAAAGTAGTACAAAAAACACGATTATAAAAAACCCGAAAAATGCGTTAACGTAAACTGTCATTGGCACCCCTTTTCCTTCGGTGGAATCCGATTCCCGCACCGGCACTCATCGTACTGCTCTCCTGTTCTAACGTTCATAACGTGGTACATCAACTTTCCGCATTTCTCGCACTTTAATCTATCTTGTGAGTTTATATTCATAAAGCCCCGACCCCGCATATGTTTTTCTCCTTTTGTAAACGTTGAAATTTCCAAACCTGAATTTACGGAGATGCCGCAAGTTTGCCGAGATGGACGCCTGGGGGTAGCCGAGCACCTCTTCTATCTCCCCTAGCGTCCGCCACTTCCCGTCGAGCATTAGGTCGCGAATGTTTTTCCACTGTTTGTACAGCCGATTGAAATCCAACTGCTCTACATATTCTGGGCCGTTAAAATGAGGCTCTAACATTCTACACCTCCAAATAATTTTTATTTGTTAGCCTTTTCGCGTATTTTCTTTTTGCGATGTACCAATCAAGGTATTTCAGCGCCTTAACGATATTGGAAAAATGCCACGCTGTTTTTGCCACGAACCACTGCTCAATAATTATCATATTTTTGCCGTTGAGTTTCCGCGCGGCTTGTTCGGCGATCCCCATGAGTTTGCAAAGATTTTGAAATCTCTCGGTCAACATTGGTTCCCCCCTTTTCAAGTTCCCATTTTACCACCACTAGGGCAATATCAGCCCCGGTGCGTACCAGTTCGAGCGATTCCTCCATCAGCAGGCCGTGTTTCCGGTGATTTTCGATTATCCAACTTACACGTTCTCTCAATTTTTCTAGATTCATTTCAGCCCCCTAGATAGATTTTATCGAGCATTCCGCGCACAATTGGCCGATTTCTATTTTCGTTCCGTTTTTGTCCTGTATGGGCAGGAGGCAGTTTTTGCACCGCTCCACCTCTATCTTATCGATCGCCTCTATTATCGCGTTGATGGCGGCGGATATGGCCTCATAATTTTTTTTCTCCCGCCCTCCGGAGGTATCCATAAAATCGTACACGGAGATATCGAGGCCAACTAGCATGAGTTTGATTCGGTGCATGTCAATCATTTAAGCCTCCTTTTATGTCGTCTTCATTCAGAGATTCCAGCAAGTTTTGGCAATCTAGTTCACCAGCCGCTTCAAGCTTTTCGTAACAATCTGGGCAATAATATTTATCGATCCTCTTGTCATATTTTACTGCTTTGGATGGGAACGATATAAAACACATATTGCATGTTAGTTTACCCATAAATTACCTCATGGAGTATAAGGGGCGGGTATGGTGGAAACGTACTTGCAGGTAGGTTAGTACGATGCCCCGCCCCTATAACTCCGTATGTTTTTGTTTGTATTATTGCCACCATGTTGGGATTATGTAACGTCATATAACTCATGTCAAGTAAAAAAATAATTATTTTTTGTGTTTCATGGCCTTTAGCACCTTAATTTTGTCAAACAGTAGTCTATATTTACCTCTTCTAATTTCCCATCCACAAGAAAGTATCCCGTGCTTATTTAAAAAATGTTGTGTTTGAGATAAACTTCTAAACCCAAAGAGTTTTAGAATTCCCATTCTAGTTATTTTTTCTTTTTTCATAATTATTTTTCTTTCTTTTTCCCAGGGTAGGGAATTTTTGTATAATCAATTTGTTCTATCTCTTTTTCTTTAGATGGTTGTTTTCTGCATCCGCACACGCTCACCTCATAACCACAATCGGGACATCTTTCAATATCATCCTGCATAGGCTCTGCGTCAATAACTTTCTCCTTTTTGAGAGATTTGATTCCTATCTCTTCTGAACTATTGGCTCTAGGCTCCGAGGTTTGGCTCTGTTGCGCTCCAAGCCTTTCACTCAGGGCTTTGGTCATCTTTGCTGTTTTATCCTCAAGGCGTTCACTTGTGGAAGGATTTAGGCTACCAAATTCGGCCTCTTGGTCGATTGAAATACTTTCCCTAAGTTCTTTGGTTGCTTTCTTCATGGTGTTGGCTACTCTGATAAGTACGCTCTTACACCCCATAGACGGGTAGAAATTAGTCCATGCGGGGCTGTTTGGGCATTTGCTTATTCTACGCACCTTGTCAATTTCGTCTTTGGTCATTACCTTAAACGCAGTATATCCATCTTTGAGTTTAAGTATCCCATAAAAATATAGTATATCGGCATCGGTATCCCCTTCTCTTCCCTCCGGGATGTGTTCCAAATACTCATTGGTTCCATACTGATATTTAAAATGTTCTCCTTTATAAACCGGGTTTGCATAGGCGTAAGTCACATCGCCAGTGTTGTAGATATGCTTCAAAATCCCCTTATAGCCGATTTGAAATTTAGCTTGGTTACCATATTTAATGATATAAGCTTCTCCCATGTATCCGTTTAGAGCGAGGTTTGATTGTGCCGCATCTTTAACCGCCTGGAATAACGATTCTATACTACACTGGGTTAACACCGGATTTTGGCATACAAAATTAAACGCTTGTGCCAAATATTGGACTGGGTTTTCAGTTGAAGGCAGAAGCGATTCTATCGACTTCTTATTCTGGAACAGGTATGATCTTACTTTGTCTAATGGTCTTAGGTCTAGTGATTTTTCTTCGGTCATAATGTGCCTCCTGCTATCATAAATTTCTTTTCATATTCTTCTTTTGTTATCACTTTCTTAAACCTTCCTGTTTCTGAAAAGATGTAGATAATCCAGTCGTTATCATCATCTGGCGACGGGGTAGGATAAACTTTCATCGTTTTGAATGCTCTATTTCTTGAATAGTTTTGGCCTTCGCCTATTATCTCTGTTAAATGTGCATTACGTTCAAGGGAAACAGCCAACCTAATCAATTCATAGTCTGATAACTCTTGTGTATCTAACTCGCCAGCCCATTCATAAAAGTTTTTGTTTGTTGTAGTCATAATCTCCCCCTTGTCTATTCCTACGTAACGGGCACTTCTCTTGTATCTTCTGCTTCCATCAATACACCTTCAAGGTTTTAAAGATTGACTCTCTTTTGTACGCTTCCTTCAACTCTGGCTTATCATGCTCTAGCTTTTTCAAATCCCAGTTGCTCCTTGATTGCGCCCTGAAGTAGATTTTGGAATCTCCGCATCTAGCTTTTTCCGTGTTTCCAAGAATAATTTTTATTCTGTCCTCCGCCCCTGACTTGATTTCATCATAAATTTTCAGGTTCTCTTGAGCTTCCTTATATTCTGTAATGGCTTTAGATAATGTATCGTTTGCGGTCATATCCTCTAGATCGCTACCATTACCAGCCCCATCTATGGTCATGGCCTGTTCTTTCCAGCAGGTATCTATCCACGGGCAGGTTTTGCATCTGAAATCGCCAAGTTCAAGTTGAGGTGGTTCTTCACCTTTCAATATTTTTGCCCAGAGATTTTCCGTACCTTCTATAATTTTATCTATCAGTTTATTATCTCGTTCGCCGTTTGGATCTAGTACATCCATTGGGTCGGGATGAAATATAGCCCAGATTCCCGTATTGGCTCCCTTTAAATACATATAGCCCTGAATCTGCAAAATATAAGATTCGCTTAT
>JAHFOY010000040.1:0-16206 GCA_023261485.1 Planctomycetota bacterium | reverse complement strand
ACAAGTGGGCAGTCTGCGGATTGTAAAAATCCGCCGTCAATCCTAGTTTTTATTCCTCTTTTCTTTTCCAGTGTTTCTATGGCTAGAAACTCAAGGGCTTTCCCTCGTTCTTTTGCCCGTTCAAATCTGTCGTCAATTTGTGGCCGGTCTATGGGGAATTCTAATTTTTTATAAAAAAGTTTTCTTGAACACCCATAATCGAGATTAAAAACATCTCCCAGTTCTGAACAGCCGATGCCCTTACTTTTCATTTTTGCCCCCAAGCTTTTCTACAAATCCCCTGAATTTAGCCTCCAGGTTTGCCGATGTGAATTTTCCTTGCAGAAACAAATGAATTGAGCTGTGAGAAACGTTAAAATCTTTTGCTGTTTTTCTCTGTGATATGCCGTGATATTTCATCAAAGCTAAAATTCTTTTACCTTCCTGTTCCGTCATTTTTTCTCCTTTCCCAAATAAATTTTATCAAGTTTTTCCTTGTTTCGTATAATTACATCTACCGCCTCTCCAAATAGTGAATTTATTGACACCTTATATTCTTTCGCCATATCGCGTATGAGTTCGTTTTTTTCTGGGTCAAGATAAACCATAATCGTTTTTTTTCTCATTCAACACCCTCATTTTTTAATCCAGTTATTTCTTTGCCGATGTTTCTTATCCCTAATTTTTCGAGATTAATTTTTAGTTCAGCTTTTTCTTCCGGTGTAAGTTGTTTTCGTATCTCTTCTCTTTTTGCCAGTGCTTCTTTCTCCGGTGGTAATTTTCTATCCGGTATGGATATTGGTTGACTAAAAAGGTGTATCTTGTTCAGGTTACATTCAAACGCATCTAGGCTGTGGGCTTTTTCCAAAAACCATTTATCATTCATTTTAAGGTAATTAATCACAAGTTTTTTGGTTTTTTCCAATCCCATGTCCTGCACTAATCGTTGTGCTATTCCGCGAGCTTTTCCCGTAATTTGCGGATAATCGTTGTAGCGTTTTTTAAATTGCTCGCAGTAGATTTTTATAAAATCAGATACTTTTATGTTTATATTTTCTTGCGGCGGCGGCTTAATCTCTTCGTTTTCATTGCCTTCTTTTTTTATGGTTTCGATGTTCAGTGGTTCATCGGTTTCTTTCAGAAGTTCTTCTTCATAGTTTTCTTTCCCGGGTTCGTCTAGTGGTTCAGGGTGGGTCGTTGGAATTATAGGATTTGGGTTTCGTTCTTTTTTAATCCGCTGTTGTTCTCGGTACTGGCTCATATATTTTCGCATGTACTCTGCACGTTCTTTCGCCGATATTATCAGCCGATATTTTTCCTTATTTATAATTTTCCATCCAAACGATTCCCGGATAGGTACTAATCGTCGCCCTTCTTCTTCTTTGCTACGGCTTTTTAAGTCGGGTTTTGTAAATTCGTCAATAGCCCTTTTTACGTCGTCTAGCGGGGCGTCGATGCGACGCGCCAGTGCTTCTTTTGTCATGTCTAAAAATCCGTCAGCGTCTGAAATCGTAATCATGGCGATCCATATATATCTCAGCGAAATATCATAATCCATTATCGAGCTATCAAAAAATTGTGTAAATATTTTGCCGTACATAATCTCCTTAATTACCGGCCCGCCTCTTGCGTGGTGCAAACGCAAGAACAGGCCGAAGTTGACAAGCCTGTATGGTGGCGGGCCAATTAATCTGTTTTTTTGCACCGTGGAGAAACTGCATACTTGCAATCCTAGTTTTTGTAAAGTAAATTGTCAAGAAAAAAGTACGGGACAAAACGTGTAGTGCCCAGACAAAACATTATAGCTTAAATTTGACAAATCGTGTTCCATGTAGATTTTGATTTTTAGTAATTTTTCTATCTGCCTTATAGATTTTCCTCTCAACCACAATGTTCTGATTTTTTCTTTCATTTAATCCCCCGTTTTTAGTTTTCCCATGCACTGTTGATAATTTTACCTATTTCTTTTTTGGCAATGTCTAACGCTTTTATTTTTTCTGTCTCCGGTAGTTGAGAGGCCGCAGGGACGTTTGCCGTATCGTAAGACGTGGCACTGAATCTATACTCAACATCCGTCAAATATGACTTTAGGAGTTTTGCGTTTCTTAATGCTTCAGGTCTACAATACGAATGTAGCGGCCTAATGCACCATAATTTTTCATTGCCGAATGACCACTCTAATTTACATGCGGTCGGTCGTTTCATCCTTGGTGTCCGGGCATATACCGTAACATCTATGTCAAACGGGTAGTGATCTGTATTTTTAAGAAATTCATACGATGGTAAGTAATCGATCCTGGCTATAACCTTTTCTATGATTATCTTTTGCATTTTTAAATACCTCTTAATAAGTCTAATTTTAATTACTAATTTTTACGGGCATTAACAGCCCAATATCCTTAGATTCACGATCTATAAAATTAGTTGTTACTCTGATAGCGCCTTTTTGCCCGTCAAAATTTAAAGTGACGTATTTATTGTGATAAACTGCACTTGAGAGATTTTCAAACATGGAAAGGTAAGAAGCATTTAAACTTACGGTGTTAATCGCCTCCCCATTTCCAAACGCTAACCGGGGATCTAAAACCGCGTGTATAGGCGGCATGTCATTAATGTCAGTCGTTGCCGTGTAAACCGAATCTTTGAGGCAATCCATCCCACTAAAAATCTGTTCTCTTACTGTTATCGTACCGTTTATTGTAATTTCTAGTTGTATATATTCATTTTTCTTGAGTTTTTTCTTGTTTAGTTGTTCGATCAGAGTTGAAGGCAGAAAATAACAAGCGTCTTCCGCTATGTCAATTTCTTGAATTATATCAGGACTTTCTAGCGGAACCATACCCAAAATACGCCCATTAGTGGCGTACGCCATTATTTTCCCTCCCTTTGCTTCTAGCCAAACGCCTTCCAAATTTGGTCTATGATCTTTCACTGATGAAAAATCGTTTAATGCGTGTAAAATTGGGTTAATATCCCTGCAATGCATTGTAAGTTTCATGTTTTACTCCTCTAGTAATTTTTAGTGTTTCATTTAATTTTTATCAGTAATTAATCTTAACTGGTAATAATGGTTGCAAAGCATTGTCCAGTTGATAAGATTATCCTCTGCCTGAGATGCGTGCCCGGTGGAATATGTAAAATCTGATTCATTAAAATCCTCTATTTTGGCAAGCTTCCATTCGCTTTTTTGGAAATTTGAGTCATTATCGTAAGCATAATCATCGGTTAAGACCATTTTGCATCTTATTTCCATATTCCCCTTAGCGATCTGTCTTTTGATCCAATCTCTCCTAATTGTTTTCACTTTTTTCTCCTGTTGTTGTTTGTGTTCAATCCACACCCCCGCGTGGGGAGCGTAATCCACACTTAACTCAAAATGACATCGTTGAAAACACGATCTTTATAGCTTCTTTTTTATCTAATCCTAATCCAGAATTCTTTTCATCCGCAAGTTTTTGAGCTTCCGCGTAGGTGCAATTCCACCACCAATCAGTTTTGTAATAGCCTTTTTTGCCCTCCACCGCGATACCTACCCTAAACCCTTTGCCATCCTCAAAATCAGTTGCATTAATGATATAGGCTATTCTTTTGCCCTGAATTTCTACCATCAATTCCTTCTGCGCCATATCTGCCTTAATTCTTTTTGCTATCACCTGATTTTCTCTTGTGCAAGGCCTTCCTACTTTGTTTCCTAGCATGTTAATCTCCTTTTTTTATTGCGGGAATTCAGGGCCGGGTATGGTAGCAACCGGCACTAGGCAGGTATGCGCCCGGCCCCTATCCCGATAATTGGTTGATTGATTGATTACCGTTGCCACCATGAGATCATCGTCTCACAGTCTATTACCCCTGTCAAGTATTTTTTATCGGTTTTCTTTGCTTTTTTTTCGCCCCCTTTCCCCAATAATTTCCCCGCATTACCCTACATTACCATACCCTCTGTTAACAAGTGTAAACAGGCGTTAACACCTGTTAGCTGTGTAAACACATGAATATGAAAATTAAGAGAAATATGAATTAAATCCCGTGCAACCGCCTTCGGCGGGATATAATATATATAGGGTATAATATAGTGGTTATTAGGAGAGTTGAGCTTGAGCTGATATAATATATATACGTTATTATGTAGTATATGGTTGAGATGGTGAATAAGGGATATGCGATTATAGCGCATTACAGGCTCGTGGTTGATTTTTAAGATAATAGGTATATCGTGGTATGGTTTTAGGCATAGAGTTTAATGGTGGCACCTTTTTGTTCGTTTGGTGAGGGTTTTAATGGACGATTTAAACGGCTTTAGAGCGATTTTAAGGTTACTTGCCATAGATTACCCTTAACTGTTTACTTTCCGTTCGTCCTGATTCAATTTTGGAGTTCATGTATCTTGTTGATTTAATTGATATATTCTTAGCGCCACCGCCAAATGCAATAGGTTTGCCCCGGCGAGAGATATAATATCGCTACATCCCTGCCCACTCCAGCCCGGTTCCCCGTGTCTCATGTACTGGGAGGGATCGACGCGCCGGTCACGATATACCCGTCGAGATATCCACGCCCTTCGTTAGGGGGGTATCCGGGCAATCACCATCCCGTCGGCACCTATTGCCCATTTTGGCTCATCCCCTTCCCTCTACCAATATATTACCTCGCCATACCTTACCATACATGGCTTTTTACCTGCTATACTATATGTAGGGTAGGAGATACCTTTGAGGCGTATGGGTGTGTACATGGGATATCCCCTGTACGATTTACGACCAATTTTTAGTGTCAAGTATCCATTGGAATTTAAAGGGTTGGGATTTAAGATTCTTGACAGAGGGGATGGAGAGGGAATAGGATTTGGGAGGAATGGGGGTAAGAAGGTATGTCTGGAGAGATGTCACATGATAGGAGTGTAAAGAGGCGTGGGATGTTTTTGGAGGCGTTGAGGCAGGGAGCGGACATAAAGTGTGCGAAGGCGATAGCCGGGATAAGGACAAATATTTTTTATACATGGTGGAAGGAAGACGAGGGATATCAGGAGGAGTGCAAGAGGGCGATGGAGGAGCACGTGTTGAGTTTGATACAGAAGTGTAAGGCAGAGGGGCCGACGGCGTGGAAGTTATTGAAGAACATGGCGAGGGGTAGGTTTAGGGATGAGCCGGAGACGTTGATACAGGGGGAGAACGTTCAGATAGTATTTGGGATACCGCGACCTTCGCACAAGGTGGATGGGGTAGAGATAAAGAGAATAGAAGGGGTAAAGGAGACAGATGGGAACGGTTGAATACCCGTATAGTCCGCATCCATCTCAGCATATATTTCATTCTTCTTCGTGTAGGTACAAGGCGTTTGTAGGGGCGAAGGGTTCCGGGAAGACTATGACAGGATGTATTGAGGTAATGAGTCTACTCAACGAGTTTCCCGGCAACGTTGGGGTGATAGCCAGAAAGGATTACCCGGCGTTGGAGAGATCGACGATGACGCTATTTTTGGACTGGTTGCCGAAGGAGATGTTGCTTCGGTACGACAAGCAGAAGCGTCGGTTGTATATTCGGAGTAAAGAACTGACAAAGCCGTCGATTTTATATTTTGTTCAGGAGAAGGAGCCGAAGGAATTTGACTCGATGAATATCGGGTTATTTTTTATTGATGAGGCTGACGAGTGTCCATTTGAAACGTTTAAGACACTGACGTCAAGATTAAGAATAAAAGGGATACCGAATTACGGATTAATAGCTACAAACCCACCGAACAAGATGCACTGGATTTACAGATTTTTTGAAGAGGAACCATCTCTCGACCCAAGCATAATAGACAGAATATCTGTTCACAACAATACATTTGAAAATTTAAAAAATTTACCTAACGACTATGTTGAAAACTTAAAAAGGATTTATTCTGGAGATGAACTAAATAGATTTTTATACGGTGAGTATGGAAGCATATCTAACGAATGGCAAGTATTTTCAGACTGGAGAAGTACTATCCATGTTTCTAAGGAACCACTCAAGGTAATTACCGGTCTTCCAATAATAAGAGCATGGGATTTTGGAATGAGGGCCGGATGCCTTTATTCTCAACTTTATGATGGACAACTTCGCGTATTGCGTGAAGTAATGGAATTCAACAAGGGCGCAGAGCAATTTGTTCCACTTGTTTTATCAAGAGAACCTAAAATGTTTAAAGATTTCCATTTTATAGATTTGTCCGACCCTACATACGTAGGTAACAGAAGCGTCGTGGATGTTACGAAATCATGCAAAAGTATTTTAAGGGAACATGGAATTATAATTTCAGGAGGAACCACAGATTGGTCAAAAAGATTGAGAGGCGTTAATTATTTTATGACAAGACAAAGAACGGGAGAACCATGTTTGTATGTGGATTCAAGGTGCAAAATTCTTATAGCCGGATTTGAAGGAGGATATAGATTTAAAGAAAATGCATATGAGCGCCGAGCCGAAGATATTATAAAAGACCAGTACTCGGAACTTCAGGACTGCTTACAACATACTGCATGCTATTCGCATAAAGAACTTGTTAGAAACGATGGATTTATGTACGATTTGCCAGAGGATAAATATGATTTCTCAAACAGGTCGCAAAATTGGTAGATGCAATGTTTGTGGTGCAAGGCTGGAAGGCGCTAAAGCAATAATTGGAATATGTACTGAATGCATAATAAACGAAGACTTTGAATTGGAGGAAACAGAAAATTATGAATTCGGATATAAAGACAAAACAGAAGAAAACGAAGATGTCTGACGATGATATTGTTAAAACAATCGTAGAATATCGTAACGCATCAAATGATTTCAGAAAAAAAAGACTGGCCAGAAATTCCTTTAACTGGGACATGTATAACCTCAAAATGGATTTCTCGCATAAATCAAAAGGACAATCACAAGAATTTATCCCTAAACTGTCAAACGGAACCGAACACCTTACTTCTATAATTCAAAATGGAATAACCTCTAATTCAGATGACTGGTTTGTTGTAGAAGAAGGATATAACAATGACCCTGTTTTTGACAAGGATACTATTTTTAAACTAATGCGATATTTTTTGAAACCAGTTAAGCCACACACCTTTATAGCCAATATGGGTAGGAACGCAGGGTTAGACTCAAAAGTGGCCGTTAAAACGTCGGGAAGAATAAAAGAATATTCAAAGTTCAATGGATATAAGGGACTGTCAAAAGAAGATGTATTTTCTGCAATAGAAGAAGAAGAAATTAAAAAAATAAAACTAAAAAGAAAAATAAATAAAGAAACAGTTAAAAGATGGATTCTTGAATGGGAACTTATAGACTATGTGGATTTCTATGATGATTTTTCACCTAATCCCAATGGAGGACTCTACCGCATACACGAATCAAGCATAGATCTCTATATGCTTAAAACATTCCCTGAAATATACCCAGACATATATGACGAATCTGTTATAAAAAATATAGATGAACATTTTGAAAGAAGAACAGAACAATACTTAAAAGACAAAAAATCAGACACTGAAGATTCCTCAAGAAGATACGGAACAAGGAAAAAAACTACGCTTACAGAATTTTGGGGGACAATACTGAATAGTGACGGAGAAGCAGAAGACAGGCTAACCAACGTAGTATGTTGCATTGCAAACGACAAATACCTCATAAGACAACCACAAAAAATTGAAGAAATAAATGCAGATAACGATGACCCGTTCATTGTTTCAACAATTATTGATTTACCCGGAACAAGTGACGGGAAAGGATTCCTTGACGCAGCTTCCGCTCTCAATAAATCATACATCGAAGGTTTTAACCTGATGCTTGATGGTATGATGGACGCAATAAAAGGAGTCAAACAACTAAGAATCGACTGGTTAAAAAAACCATCCCAGATAGCAAAAGGAATAAAATCGGGAACAACCCTGTATATAAACGAGGATGTCCCTGTCGGAGCATATGTACTTGAAAACTGTAAAACCGGACAAATTCCACAAGATGCATTTTTATTTCTAAAATATCTTGAGTCACTTGTAGGTGAATCAATGTATCTGAACGAAATAAGAATGGGAGGAATGCCGGCCGCAAGCACACGAGCTACAATAGCGCAAATGTCTGAACAAAATATTCAAGGAGTATTTTCAAGCTTTATAAGACAGTTTGAAGATAAATGCATAGTCCCTCTTCTCGAAAAAACATGGCTCACCATACTAAACAATATTGACGATGCTAATCTCACTGACCATGAATTGATATCCATTATAGGTGAAGAAAAAACTGCCGCACTTCAGTCAATGAGCAAAGAAGAAAGATTTTTAAGAGGAGCAAATAGTGGTACTTTTACCGTAAGAGGAATATCTGGGTATGTACAAAAAATGAGAGATTTCCAAAAGTATACCAATCTCCTTTCTGTAATTTCTCAAAACCCGGTTCTATTCCAAGAATTTTCAAGAAAATATTCTATACCAAAATTAATACAACAAATTCTTATGTCTACAGGGCTTAGAGAAGAACAACTTAGACTTAGCGAAGAAGAAGCAAGAATAGAAGATTTTAGAAATAGAATAGCCAACACTATCGCCGGCATAAAAGGTTCAGCAAACCAACAACCAATAATGTCTCCTGAAACAGTTATGACTGAACAGGGGCCACAGGGAAGAATGGAGGGTAACGTAAATGATGGACAGTAATATAAACATAGATAGAACTCTCTTGTTTAAAATTATAATGAAACTCATAGAACTCTATGAAAATAAAGGAGAACAACCGGCCAAAGATGCACTACAATTTGGAATGCGGTCAGATACTACCTCAAGCTTAACAGGCGTAACACCAAATGATTTCGGAGGAGTAACAAATGGATGATGAAAAATTAAATAAAGTACTTGCGATAAGAAAGGAAAGGCTTGTACAAAAATTGATGTTTGAATATATAAATTCAACACTTACAAGCGATAAAGCAAACGGGATAGCCGGCCAATTATATTTAATTAATTCGCTTGCGACAAAAGATGAAATTAAAAATAAAATGAAAATAAATGAAATAATGTCAAAAATAGATTGACAAAACATTTTAATATAATCTAGTATTTCTGACAATGGGTTGAGGGATGTCTTTAACCCGTAAGAAAAGGGGAAAATAATGACAGAAGGCAATGTTAATGGGCACCCATCCGATGCCTTAACGGTAGAGGAAGGACTCGTAAACAATCCAACTGAAAATAATCCCGATGATTCGGGCACCTCTCCTGATGATGGAGAGACTCAATCTACTTATGGGAATAAAACTCCTGATGTAAGTGAACTTGCTAATTTGGTTGCTAAGTTAAACAAGCAATTAGCGGACAAAGACAGTTATATTTCAAGACAAAGCGAAGAGATAAAGTCTATCTCCTCCTCTATGTCTGAACTCAAGGGACAAATTCAAGGGATAAACCAGTTCAAACCAAAAAATGACGATTTAGAATGGGAAGAAAAGGTTTATAGCAATGTCCCACAGGCAATAAAGGAAATCAGGGAAAGTCTACGTAAAGAATTTCAGGAAGAACTTACCAAAAAAGAACAAAATTTGCTCGATTGGATAAGTAAAAGAGATGTCTATAAGGATTCATGGATAAACTTTTATGACCAAAACGAACATTTAAAACCTTTTAAAGATGATGTTATTCCTGCAATTACTTCAAGATTAAAACCTGAACTTGATAGACTAACCTTAAACCAGGCCTTTGAAAGAATTAAGGAAGAATCAGATAAGGAAATAGTAAAACTTCGTAAGAAATTTTCTGTTCCTGATGGTGGATTCCAAAATGGAGCCATAAAGGTTACAAAATCTTTTTCTCCATTATCTACGGAAAAACCTTCTAAATTAGAGACGTTAAAAGACCTGGGAGATGAAATAATAGCTGCACATCAGGATATAATAAATAAAGCTAAAGGACGTTCCTCCATAAAAACCCAGTAATCATTAACTATTACTGACGGAGGAAAAATGTCAACATTACAGCACACTTGGGTCGGTGGAGCGCCATCCGGTGTTTATAAGAATCATGCTTTATCGGCAGAACTTGTAAAAGCAGCAATAGCTGAATCAAAGGTAATGCCCTTTGTTTCTCCTATTTCTGGCTACGGACGAAATAAGGGAGAGAATATAACTTTTCCTAGAGTTTCAAATCTTTCAGAGCCTACAGATGCTGAACTGACGGAAACAATCGAAATTCCTGAAGATGCACTATCGCTATCGACCGGCTCAATCACAGTAAAAGAACTTGCTAGGGCAGTAACGTGGACAGGGAAAGCAGAAGAACTTTCTCCTATATCTCTTCCTGATACTGCAAAAGAAGTTCTTCAAGACCAGATGAGCCTTTATCTTGATAAATTGGCAATGGCATCTGGATTCAAAACCGCTAAGATATGTTATATTCCTACAGCAGCGGCTGCTGGTACTTGGGATACCGATGGAACGCCTTCAACGGCAGCTACGGCAAACCTGTCTTTTTACCATGTTCAAAGAATAAGGGATTATCTCTATGGTACGCTACACGCTAAACCGTGGACAGATGGTAACTATATAATGTTAGCATCGGTTCTTGCATGTACCGGACTTAGAGACGACCCGAAATTCGATGAATGGAACAAATACACTACTCCAGAAAACCTTTTTAAAGGTGAAATAGGTAAGATTTACGGTGTTAGAATTGTTGAAGTCAATAACTCTAATGTTCTTACAGGCGGAGTAGGTACTGGTTCAGTTCTTGGAGAGGCGGTTGTTTTTGGAGTAAATGCGGTTAAAATGGCAGTTGCAGTCCCACCTCACTTAAGGATGAAAATACCTCAAGATTACGGTAGAGATTGTGGATGTTCATGGTATGGCATTCTTAATTTCGGGCCTACATGGGATACTGCGAATGCCGGAGAAGGAAATATAATCAGAGTAACTTCTGCTTAATTTTGGGAGGTAAAAATGTCTTACGAGAAAATGAAAGTTTGGCAACATTCTTCAACTCCGTTAACTCTTAACGGAACTCCTGCCGCTATGGTTTTTATTGCTCCGTCAAGAATAGTTGTTCATGAAATTGGAGCAGTTCAGACGACCGTTATGGTTTCTGCAACTAACGCCCCTGTCTGGAAAGCAACAAAAACTGTAAATAGCACGGCGGGTTCTGCCGGAGACGGTGGAGTGTTGACGTTCAGTAAAACACAGGCTGTCGGGACTGGAGTCTTTGATACGACTTCAACTATTTTCCCCTATACTCTAAATGCAGGCGACCATATTTCGATTGATGATACGACTCCTGCGGATACGTCAGGAGCAGCTACGTTCTATGTCAGATATGAACTTGCTGAAAATGTTAAGGGAAATAGAACAACCTATATGACTGAATCAACATAATTTAAAATTTAGAGGGAAGGTGAGCTAAAACTCGCCTTCCCCTAAAACTAATTAGGAGGCTAATATGACTGCTTTAGTTGAAGCAAATGTTACGTTGACTATAACGAGACGAACGGAACATGGAGGAGTAAAAACAGTTTGGGGAACCGTAGCTTTTGGAGATGGAGCATTGACATATACCGTTACAACTGGAATACCGTTTGCTAAATCCAAATTTGGATTTGTGAAAGAGATTAATTATTGTCATTTTTTTGATACAGCGGCATCTGGATATATTCCAGAATACGATAGAAGCCAGGAATGTATTAGAATGAGTTATGGCGATTATTCGGCTTCCTCGGATGGTGTTCACGTCGAATGTCCATCTACGGTAGCTCCAGCTGCACAAACATGGGAATTTAAGGCCGAAGGATATTAACCAACGGTTTAACTTTAAAAACTGGAGGATATTATGACAGATTTATCATGGCTTAAGGTGCACCATAGGGACAAAAAAGGGAACCTTATAAAAACTACACCTAGAAGAATGATTCAAAGAAAAGGTTATCCTGATTTGTTTATAAAAATAGACACTGACGATAACAAATTTACTTATCTAGACAACACACCATATAAAGATGTAATTCCATCTGACGTTAAAAAAGAATTCGCTTACTTATTTGAAAACTTGGATAATGATACTTCTGTTAACAAGGAGGTATAAATGGCTACAGTTCATAGACCACCAAACCAAACGTCTGGAACGATTGCTTATCCAGATAAGGCAAAAACGTCAGTTGTACCGTATACTTCTGGAAAACAATTATGTTATCTTGGCGCTTCTATAAATAATAGAGCGGCCGCAAATAATACAATAGGGACTACCAAGATATTGCACACGTCAAAATGGTTGGCTGGACAATGGGATGATTCTGAAACAATATCATATATTGAAGATACCGTGGATGCACAAGATGTTGGGACAGGAGACTTTGCTGTTACGACCACTACAAATAACGATGGTTTCGTACTACAATGTCTCAATAAGTTCAATATTATTTCTTTGCAAATTTCTCAAGCTTCTGCAGGGTCACCAGTTTATGAAATAACATACTGGAATGGTGCTTGGACTGCATTAACATGCATTGAAGCGCCTGCTTTTGCATCCACAGGAGAAAAAACTATCGCGTTTACAATTCCTACTGATTGGACTCCTTTGATAGCCACAGATGCTCCTGTTGCAACTGACGGTCTAACCACTGGATATTATGCAATACGTGTAAGGGCAACGACTGCTCCTTCTACCGCTGTTTTGGCAACCCAATTATGGGTAGCTTCGTTTCTTGTCAATTTTAAAGAATCTGCCGCTGACAATGATGTTGTCAATTTTAATTATGATGACCAAATATCAGGGCTAGAGTTAGAAGGTGGAGAATCAATAGGAGCATATTTTTATACGTCCCATGCCGATAATGCTGTAGATGTAAGATATTACGAAAAAGGATAACATCATGACAATAATAAATCTTCCAAGAAATTATATAATTGGAAGAGACAGGTTATCAGGTGTTATAAAAGATAATTATGCAAATTCTTATTCTTGGAGAGCCTTATTCCGGGAACCAGTACAGGATAACATAGCCGAAGATTCTGCAACCCTTTATTTCCCGCTTACTGAATCAGACCCGTCAACCGTTTTAAACACTCTTGGTACAAAAACATTAACCCTTGAAGGGTCTGGCGGCCATATTGTTACTAGCCCTAATATGTATTTTAATACACGAAGTAATTTCGCTGTCTTTAATGGATTAGCATATTTGAAGGGGAATGTTGGAGAAGCATTTGGAATTAGAGATGGATACTTTGAATTTGATTATTATTGTTGGGGGTCTGGAGGGGGTGGAGTTTCTCCTATCCAGATAATGGGTGGAGGCCCGGCGGTACTTGGGAATTCATCTTGGGCTATCTATGTTTACGATGATGGGGCAATAGTATTTTTTATATTGACTACCGCTGGAGCATATAAATATGTAAGATGGACATCAAACGACGGGCTTTATTCAAAAACCTGGCATAGGGTTAAAATACAAATTGATAGAGACAATACGGCCAATAGAAAATGTTGGGTTGACGATGTTGCCCTTACGAATGTAACCGATGATTTAGGAGATGCATCGGCAGAAGATATTACTGGAACCTACATGGAAATAGGCGCGGCTGGATTTCATGCGAACTATATCCCGCTTGGTGGGATATCTAACGTAAAAGTGGTTTATGGATCGTACACCGGGAGTACCACCCCTGCGTTTAAGGTAACACCGTCAGTTCTTACCGGAAGTTCCCCTACTTACACAAGAAACTCTATAAAGAAAGTAATGAATGCTAAAAGGAATTACATCTCCAATGTTTCCTACTACACGCAATTACAGGGTAATCCATCGGTAGAAAACTATGATTTGACCACAGATAACGACGAGGGGATCCTCGTAGAACATTCCACGACTAACCATCTTGTACGCTCAAGGGAATTTGATAACGCCTCATGGACTAAAAGTGTTGGAATAACCGTCACTGCCCAAAATACAGCTGGAATAGATGGAGTTCAATTAGCAGACAAAATAGAATTTGCGGCAAATACCGATTATATTCAACAGGATAGTTCTCTTGCCGTTGCCAACAAGTATCATACTCTATGCGTATTTATAAAGGCTCTGTCAGGCCAAACGGTAACGAGTTCTGATTTTTTACTCGACCTTATAGACATTGGAACTGGAACCACAAGGGCGTCAGGATTATACGATGCAGAGACGGGCTTAGAAATAAGTTCTGCCAACAGTAATGAGATAGATGACGGTGGATGGAGACGAGTTTACGTTGCTCATGCCTTTTCTGCCGGTTCCGGGAATGTAAGGGTTAATTTGAGATGCGTCAATGCGGCTGGCAAAGGGGCGTATTTTGATGTCGCCGAATTGCAAAAGAGTGAAATTTCAAACGATAAGCCCTCTTTGGGGCCGACATCCCCGATAGTAACATCTAGCGCAACCGCTACGAGGGCAAGCGATAGTTTAACTGTTCCCAATACGGATATAAGCAGTAAGTTTACCGTTCTGTCTCTTATTCAATTTCCATATGCGTCAGGTCAATGTGCGGCATCGGACGTGAATTATTTATTGTCTGTTAACTCAAATATTGGAGAATCGGCCTATTTTTTTGCTGGAACCACTTTGCTTTTTTATTATTTTGGGACTCCAGTTGTTTCCGTAGGAAAAACATGGAATTCATACGATTGGATGCTAGTTGGAATGCAGGTTGATACTGATTCAGATAAATATAATTATGTATGGGATGGAATTCTTGGTTCCGAAGGAACGACCGCAAAAGGAACGCCGACATATTCAACAGCGTTATGCTTAGGGAAAATTCACGATTCAAGCTATTATGGTCATGTTAAATTTGGGCCGACAAGAATATATAATGGTAAATATCTTTCACAAGACGAAATAACATCGATAGAGGCTCAAATGAGGGGAGAACTGCTTTAATGGATAAGAATATGACGGATAGCAGAACATGGTTAAGTGTCTGGCTTGAGGCCGACTTGTCCGATTTTACCCTCACCCAGATACAAACGTTTTTTAATACCGTAGATGGTAGTCCTACATATCTGGCGTTACCTAGAGCAAGACAATTAATTTTAAGGGCGTATTATCAAGCCTCTCCAAACAGAATTTATCGTTCAAAGTTAAACACAAAAAAATGGTTGGTCTACGTCCATTTCCCTGTATCTCTAGCGGATGAATTAAGGGCGCTACCAACTACGATTACAGACCACATAAGATTTGTGGCAATTAAACTTGAGAACATCCCGGAAGCCATTCAGACCGAATATTTTGGAGAAGTGATAGATTTTTCAAATGCAAGCAAGAACTATCCGTATCTAAACAAATTTTATGGAGTAAATTTATAATGGATGCAATCAAAAAAATAACAAAATCTAAGGATTACGATTATTTGGGGCATTTTAAAAAAGAAAAGTATTTAAAAAACGGACATAATTTCTCTCCAATTGGCTTTATGGTTGGGTTTGGAAGAGGATTAGAAAAAATGAGTTCAAACATAATTAAAGCCAAAGCCAAAGCCAAAGAAAAAGAACCAGGTCAACTATTTACTTTATTTAAGGAATAACTATGGCTAATTTAAGCACAGTTGCAGACATGATTGAATATGTACTCTATACCTCTGGCCAAACAACCTCATCGTCAGATTCTTTTTATAATAGGGCAATAGAACATATCAACAGAGCGAGACTAGAACTAATTAAGGGTGTTAGTCCTCTTGACCCTACCAAAAGAACTACTTTTAAATGGGCTATAAAATATCCGCCATATACGTTAGTTCTTCAACCTAAAATAACAACGACTTCAGTATCTGTTACAAATAATAATTCGACCGTAACCTTTTCAGCGATAATAGTAACAAGCATGGCAGGGTATCATTTTATAGTTGAATATGACGTTTATAGAATTTCCAGTCATACCGCCGGGACTGATACTGCAACTTTAGATAGCGTATACACAGGGGATACAAACTCAAGCGCAACATTTAAACTTGTAAAGGTAGAATACGAACTAGGCTCAAACGACATTATAAGGCTTATTTCTCCTATAAATGCTTATAGGACAACAGTAAATAATAACCCAAATTATAAAATTTATGGCATAGATGAAGATAGATTTGATGCTGATTTTCCACTAGCTGATATATATTCAGGGACTCCAGATTATTTCAAGGTTGTAAAAATTGCAGACGGTAACTGGACAGTAGTTTTTAACAAATATTCCAAAGAAAATTTAATAAAAATAGAGTACAACATAATACAACTTCCTT
>JAHFOY010000173.1 GCA_023261485.1 Planctomycetota bacterium | reverse complement strand
TTTTCTCTCTGAGCCATTAGTGTATCTGTGGTTAATTTGATGTTTTTTTTGTGACTTCGTTGTTAAAAAGGTTTCATTATGAATTTATTAAGGGCAGAAGGGTTAACAAAGTCATATGGCAAACGCACCGTCGTGAAGCAGATCAGTTTTGAGGTCAATGACGGGGAGATCGTCGGATTACTCGGACAAAACGGGGCGGGGAAGAGCACCTCTTTCAATATGATTATTGGCGCTATCCGGCCGGACAGCGGCCGAGTTATCTTCCAGAACGAGGACATTACCAGTCTGCCTATTTACCTGAGGGCGCGAAAAGGTATGGGTTATCTGTGCCAGGAACCTTCTGTCTTTCAGCGTTTGACGGTGGAAGAAAATATCCTTGCCATCCTGGAGACACACCGGTACAATTCCGGCGATAAATACAAACGCCTGATCGAACTGCTTACCGAATTTAACTTAAAGTCGCTGTCAAAAAACAAGGCTTTTACCCTTTCCGGCGGCGAAAGAAGGCGGCTCGAAATCGCACGGGCGCTCGCCAGTTCACCCACCATGATACTTCTGGACGAACCGTTTACCGGCGTAGACCCTATTGCCGTCAACGAGGTACAGGACATTGTCTTAAGGCTTAAAAACAAGGGGATCGGGTTGCTCATTACCGACCATAACGTTCGGGAAGCCCTGAGCATAACCAACCGCTCGTACATTATAAATGAAGGCACGGTAGTGGCCAGCGGTACTACCCAGGAAATTCTGAACAACCCCATTGCGCGCCAATCCTATCTAGGTGATAACTTCCCCACCAGCGAACACCGATTGACCGATTTCAAGACCGGCAACAAAAAGTCGCCGGATTCAGACCGAAAACCTATCGTTCGCAAAGATACCCTTAAAAAACAATAATCGCTTTTTTGTAATCACAGAAAGTATGAAAATACTGATCGTTGATGACATTGAAGAAGTCAGGGATGTCTTGAAGAGCTACATTAAAATACATGGCCATGAAGTATTCGAGGCCAAGGATGGGCAGGACGGATTTGAAAAGGCCAGTATCCACAAGCCTGACCTGATTATTACTGATGCCATGATGCCCAAAGTTGACGGCTTTCAGTTCCTCCGAAACATCAAAAAGGACCTGTATCTTAATTCCATTCCTTGTGTATTCTATTCTGCAACTTATACAGACAGCAAGGACAGGGAACTTGCATTATCCCTGGGGGCGGAGGCTTTTATTGCAAAACCCAAAAAGCCGGATGAATTTTGGGAAGAAATTAAACCCATACTTGAAAGAGTAAAAAAGCCTGATGCGGGAACTGAGAAGAAAACAATCGAGGATGAAAAAGAGTTTCTCAATAAACACACCGGCGTCGTAACCGCAAAACTTGAAGAGAAGATTGAAGAGCTTGAAAAGGTAATCACCGAAAATAAGCAGATAGAAAATGCGCTGCGTGACAGCAAGGAGCAATTACAGTCAATTATCGACAATACCACAACGCCCATATACCTAAAGGACACCGAGGGGCGTTATTTACTCATAAACCGCCAGTTCGAAAAAGTCTTGCATGTATCCAAGGATCAACTCATTGGCAAAACCGACTATGATTTATTTCCAAACGATAAAGAGAAGGCCGATGCCTTTAGGACGAACGACCGAAAGGTAATTGAAACGAAAACTTCTCTTATGCAGGAAGAAGTCTTTCCCCACGATGATGGTCTGCATACCTATATTTCCGTAAAATTTCCCATGTATGATTCTCATGGAACTCTCTACGGAGTTTGTGGAATCTCAACAGATATAACAGAGCAGAAACGTTTTGAAAAGACATTGATGAATATTGTAGAAGGGGTTTCGTTATCAACCGGCGAGACGTTCTTCAGTTCGTTGGTGTTGCATCTTGCAAAGACGTTAGATGTTGACTATGTGTTTGTTGGCGAATTGGCCGGCAATAATAAGGAAATAAGCACTATTGCAGCGTGTGCACACGGTAATATTGTGGACAACTTTACCTTCATACTTGCCGGGACACCGTGCGACAACATTATCAACAATCGTGTGTGTACCCATATAAAGGACGTTCAAAAACAATTCCCGGAAGGTCACGCACTGGCAAAAATGGACGTTGAGGATTATGTGGGCGCTCCGTTATTCGACTCTAATGGTAAACCATTGGGATTGCTTTCTGCAATGTCATGCAAAGAGCTAAACAATCCAAAACACGCAGAATCGCTATTACGGATATTTGCTGCGGGAACGTCTTCCGAACTCGAACGTAAACGTTCGGAAGATGCCATTCGGAAAAGCGAAGCCAGCCTTGCCAATGCACAGAGAATTGCCCACATTGGGAGCTGGGAATGGAATATAATAACAAATGAATTGAAATGGTCTGACGAAATTTATCGCATCTTCGGCCTTACTCCTCAATCTTTTGGTGACACCTATGATGCGTTCCTGAATTCCGTACACACTGACGACAGAGAATTTGTAAAGGAATCTGTTAATAGGGCACTATACGAAAGAACGCCTTACAGCATTGATCATCGCATAGTGTTACCAGACGGCTCGGAGCGCATTGTCCATGCACAGGCGGAAGTTGTTTTTGACAGTACCGGCAAGGCGATTCAAATGAACGGAACCGTTCAGGACATTACCGAACGCAAACATGCAGAGGAGGAAATCAGAAGGCTTTTTACGGCCATTGATCAGAGCATCAATATTGTGTTCATTACTGACGTGAAGGGGCGTATCGGATATGTAAACTCTACGTTTGAGCATGTAACTGGATACGCCAGGGAAGAAGTGATCGGCCAGAATCCCCGCATACTCGCTTCCGGAGAAACTACCCATGCAGCGTATGAAGAATTATGGAACACTATTCTTACTGGAAAGACATGGCGTGGGATATTCAAAAACAAGAAAAAGACTGGACAGTACTACTGGGTCAATGGTTTGATTACCCCCATTAGAAACGAAAAGGAGAAACTCACCCACTTTCTTGCAATGCAAGAAGACGTCACAGAAAAAATAAAAGCGGAAGAACGCTTAAAATACCTCGCTTCTTATGATGACCTGACGGGACTTCGCAACCGGGCATGCTTTATGGAACAACTGAGTGAATGGTTGTCTCATAATAAGACTTATAACCAGACGGGTTCTCTTCTTTTGATTGATATAGATGGGTTTAGATTAATCAATGATACCTATGGGCACAGCACCGGGGATATTATATTGTATCGCGTGGCCGGATTTCTTATAACCACCCTCTTTGAAATAGACAAACACTATGTGAATAAAGACGTAAGGGAAAGTATTTTGGGTCGTATGGGAGGAGACGAATTTGCAATCTATCTTCCGGCCAGAAACGAAAAGGAAGCGATAGCGACTGCCGAAGAAATCAGAAAGAAGCTGGAAAAACTCCGATTCGTGGAAATATCCGGCCATTTAACCGCGAGTATAGGCATAGTCCTTTATCCAAGGGACGGGAATACGACAAAAGAACTTATTACAAAAGCGGATGCCTCTGTCTACAATGCGAAAGAACTGGGACATAACAGGGCGCACATCTACCATACACAAGACCTCTTATTGGAGAAGATACACTCAAGGATGGAGTGGAAAGGGCGTATCCAGAAGGCCATCGAAGAAGACCGTTTTGAGCCGTGGTTTCAACCCATATTAGACCTGAAAGACAATCAAATACATCACTATGAGGCGCTGGCAAGAAAGCATGATACCAATGGGGAAACAGCTCTTCCCGGTGCATTTATTGATGCAGCCGAAACGTTGGGACTGATTACAGCCATTGACCGTATAATCATAAAAAAAACCTTGCTGGTTCAATCCAATTTACGGAAACAGGGCAAGATATTTTCCATCAGTGTGAACCTCTCGGGAAAAGATTTGCACGATAAAGAATTTCTGGAGTTTCTGAGATCCATGATAGCAGCGGCAGGAGCAGACCCTAAACACCTGATCTTTGAAATAACAGAGACGGCGGCCGTTCGCGATTTGGACATGGCTATTAATTTCATCAGGGAATTGCGTTCAATAGGGTGCAGTATTTCACTGGACGATTTTGGGGTTGGTTTTACCTCCTTTAAATACCTGAAAGAGATGGAGGTAGACTACATTAAAATAGACGGCTCCTTTATAAGGAAACTCCATGAAACGCAGAGTGACCGCATCTTTGTCAGGGCCATAGCAGACGTGGCAAGGGGTATGGGAATAAAAACCATTGCAGAATTTGTAGAAAATGAAGCAATCATCAGTTATCTCAAAGAATATGGCATTGACTATGCGCAGGGTTACTTTATCGGCAAACCGTCTCCTACGATTTAAGCCAATTTAATCCGAAAATCAAAAACACTTGAATTTACATGTAGGCACTGTTAAAATTTATCACCAATTACCATGAAAAAACATCTTTCCGTAAAAACAACTATCACAGGCAGTATATTTTTATCCCTTCTCATGGGCGGTTGCGCCTTACAACCCGCAAAATCAAAAGCGCCGGCGCAACTTGAAAGAGAAATCAAAACCATTGAAGGAGTAAAATCTACTACGGTATACCAACCCCCTGTTTCAGGCGAAAAAACTACCTACGTCGTTAAAAAAGGGGACACCTTGTGGCGCATATCGAAAAGTTTTGGAGTATCAGTCGAAACAATCCTAAGAGCCAATCATATAACGAATACAAAAGACCTGGAAGTCGGCCAAAAACTTACTATACCTAATCCCGGAAAATCTTATGCCTCTTCCGCATCGCACTCAAGCTATACACCGGTGAGCAACGTAACTGGCGGTGTATCACCAAAAGGGTTTATCTGGCCTGTAAAGGGACAGGTTGTATCGCAATTCGGTGAAATCAGGAATGGCGCCAAAAATATGGGTATCTATATCCTGCCCCAACCAGGTCAAAAGGTAGTTGCCGCTAAAAAAGGTACTGTCGAGGCTATTACCGATGCGAACGACGGCACGTT
>JAHFOY010000172.1 GCA_023261485.1 Planctomycetota bacterium | reverse complement strand
CCCGTGGGCTCACCGACTTTGCCAAAACAGAACTGAAACAGAAATGGGGGACTTTAAAAAAAGTATTCAGTTCTAAATCCCGTCTGGAAAAAATCGTCATTGACATAATGATGGACATGGAAAAAAAGGAACGGCTGCAAAACGGCAGAGGCAATGCCCTTTTGGTTTCTGATAGCATTTACAATGCTTGCAGGTATTATGAACTGTTTCAAAAGGCCGGGCTTAAAAATTGCGCCATCATCACCTCTTTCGTCCCTACGACTACGGACATAAAAGGAGAAGAAACAGGCGAAGGATATACCGAGAAGTTGCAGCGATACGAGATTTACAAAAAGATGCTTGCCAATTATTTCAATGAAGATGCCGAAGAAGCATTAAAGAAGGTCGAGAAATTTGAAAAGGAAGTAAAGGCAAAATTCGTTGATGAACCTGCGCAAATGAAATTGCTGATAGTTGTAGGCAAACTGCTTACGGGCTTCGATGCACCGCCTGCAACTTACCTATACATTGATAAAGAAATGAAAGATCATGGTTTGTTTCAGGCAATCTGCCGTGTAAACCGTTTGGATGGAGACGATAAAGATTACGGATATATCATTGATTACAAAGATTTATTTGACAGTTTAAAAGATACCTTTAAGGACTACACATCAGGCGCTTTTGACGCCTATGAAAAATCGGATGTGGAAGGCTTGCTGAAAGACCGCTTGAAAAAAGGTAAAGAACGGCTGGACGAAGCGCTTGAAGCTATAAAAGCATTATGCGAAACCGTAGAACCGCCTAAAGACACTTTAGCTCATATCCGTTACTTCTGCGGCAAGAATACCGGAAATCCAGATGAACTGAAAGACACCGAACCAAGACGCGTTTCATTATACAAGCTCACGATAGCGCTTATCCGGGCTTATGCCAACGTAGCTGATGAAATGAAAGAAGCCGGTTACACCGCAAAAGAAACCGGGCAAATCAAAAATGACATCAGGCATTTTGAAAATCTGCGAAAAGAAATTCAGTTGGCCAGTGGCGACTACATTGACTTGAAGCAATACGAACCTGCCATGCGGCATTTGATTGACAGCTACATTGGAGCAAAAGAAAGCCGAATGCTTGCCAACTTTGACGATTTGAGTCTGATTGATTTGTTGGTTGAAAAAGGAAAGGATGCCGTTAAGTCCCTTCCAAAAAATATCAGGGGCAACAAAGATGCTATGGCAGAAACCATTGAAAACAATCTGAGAAGGGTGATCATTGAAGAAAGCCCGACGAACCCTATGTACTATGAGAAAATGAGCGTGCTTTTGGATGAGTTGATTAAAATGAGAAAGGAAGCAACAAAGGAGTATGAGGAATATTTGCAGGAAATTGTAGAACTGACCAGGAGGGTTAGAAAGCCAAACACCTCAACGGAATATCCGGATTCAATAAATACCAATGCAAAAAGAGCCTTGTATGACAACCTTAACGAGAATGAGGCATTGGCAAATGAATTAGACCAAAAAATCCTGACCACCAAAAGAGACCGTTGGAGAGATACGAAAATCAAACTCAAGGAAGTGGAGCTGGTAGTTAAAGAAGATTTGGAGCAATATGGCATAACAGAGAAAAGTGAGGTTCAGCGAATATTTGACCTGGTGAAAAATCAAAAAGATTATTAAGATGGATCATATCACTATCACCAATATAAAAATTGCTGTTGTCCGCAAAGACATAAAAAACATACATCTTGCGGTATATCCGCCAACAGGCAGGGTTCGTATTGCGGCGCCAATACGAGTGAATGAAGATGCTATAAGATTATTTGCTGTTTCAAAATTAGGGTGGATAAGACGCTACCAGCGCAAATTTGAAGGACAGGAGAGGCTATCGCCAAGAGAATATAAAAACCGGGAAAGCCATTACTTTCAAGGCAAAAGGTATTTGCTCAATGTAAGAGAAGCGGACGCCCTGCCTAAAGTAGTTTTGCGGTGCAAGACATACATTGACCTTTATGTAAGACCAGAAACACCCACTTCTAAGCGACATGAAATAATGAACGAATGGTATCGTGACCAATTAAAGAAGCAACTACCTGCATTGATTGAAAAGTGGGAAAAGAAAATGAATATTTCTTTGAAGGACTGGCGGGTCAAACTGATGAAAACAAAATGGGGTTCATGTAACAGTGAGAAAAAGCGAATATGGGTAAACCTCGAATTAGCCAAGAAACCGATTCATTGCCTGGAATATATTATTGTGCATGAAATGGTTCACCTGCTTGAACGACATCACAATGTCCGGTTCCTTGCGTACATGGAAAGCTATTTGCCGAACTGGAAACAGAGAAAAACGGAATTGAATAAATTACCGGTTAGTCATGCCGATTGGAGTTATTAAAAACAAGAATGACAAAGACCGCCTCCGAAAGTCCCCTATACCAGTCCTGTCGAACCATGACTCCGGCAGAAGAAGGGCGCGGGGACTTTAGGTCTTGTCAACGCTTCGTTTTGCCAAAACGTGATGGTCGTTATCCCCCGAATGTGAAATATCAGGAAAGGTTTTTAAAGGCTTATAGAGAAGCAAGGGAGAATAAGAGAGGGAGATAGAAGAGGTAAAAATCATTGAGGGGAACAATTAAAACACTTCAACGCACAGGAAATATCAGGTATTATATTTGTTTTTCTTTGCGGGTTCAATTTTGTAAATTGAACCCATAATGGTACGGAATGAATTTTACAGAATTTGAAAAAAAGAATCTGGTAAAGGAAAATGGCTTTTCATGGGAAGTCGAAAAAGACGCAATGGAGTGGGAACACGCGATAGAAGGTATCGAGTCCCTTCAGGAAAAAATAAACAAAATTAAAAAGGCAGATGCTAAAAATTAAAAACATAGTCCATACCCTGGAAGATATTACCAATAGATATGGATTAAGAATTTTATCCCTGGATTTTACAGATAGTACATTGATTTCACGGATTGGTTTTTCATTAGAAATATTTATACAAATTTACGTCAATGTAAAGTCTCGAAATTTTGAAAAATATGAAACTTGTATAATTAAGAGATAAAATTATGAGGGGAAAAGAGTTCCTTATTAGTGAGATTGAACAAGTTCCAGAGCCTTTCCTTGATGAGGTGCTGGATTCGTTCGTTTTCTTAAAACAAAAATTCGGAAATAAAATGAAAAATACAGTTTCATGGTTAAAAATATATTTAATTCGTGGCCTCTTTCTATTTGCAATTCTGGCATCCGGTTGTGCAGCCTTTAAGACCCCGGTTTCGCAGAAACCGATCTGGGAGGACACATCGGCCATTTTAAGGAATATACAGGGAAAGCCCCAAAACCTCTCGTTGCAACAAATACGTGACACGATAATTTCCGACAATTCCAAACTTACCACCTTTCGCGCAAACATAGCAATGACCCTTACTGCTCCAGACCTCAAAGGACCCGTTCGCTGTACGGGATTGATACTTTACCAAAACCCAAACAGTTTACGGGCGATAGGTTCTAAATTTGCCACAACGTTGTTTGATATATCTTCAGACGGAAATAAATTCTGGTTATATGTTCCCTTAGAAAACAAGGTTTACTCGGGCACATGCAACGCCTTTCACAGGATCGAGGCGCTTGGCGTCAACATCTTCCCGGGAGATATGGCAAGCCTATTCAATTACAAGGAAATTTTAGAAGGAGAAAAACCAACCCTGGAAACCTGGCCGGCTTATTGGCTGATTCATATGCTGGAAATGGATAAAGAGGATGTGAATCTTAAGGGAAACCTGTTGGTCGACAGGGTTAACGGAGAGGTGTTTCGATGTGAATTGTTTAATCCGGATGGTTCCATACGGCTGCAGGCCGTGTTTACAAATTATGCAACATACGGGGAGTGCAGGATACCCCAAAGGATCGACGTTCGCTGGCCTGCATACGACACGACCTTTAGCATTGCCTTTTCTAATATCGTCGTGAATGGCAAACTTGATCCGAAGATATTTACGCTTGTAACACCCAAGGGAGCACAGGCAATTACCCTGGACTAAATCCCGCTGCCGTCTTCAACGTCCATAATCTTATCTACGCGGCGGGCGTGTCTGCCGCCCTCAAAAGGAGTTTCTAACCACAGCTTAACCTTTTGTTCCAAAAGTTCCTGATCTACCACGTCGGCGCCAATACACAATACGTTGGAATCATTGTGTCTGCGGCTCATTTCTACTGTATAAAGATTATGACATACCGCAGCGCGAACACCCTTTACCTTGTTTGCCACAAGGGACATACCAATCCCGGTACCGCAGATCAGAATTCCCCTCTCGCAATCTCCAGACCCGACGGACCGGGCTGCTTTTAACCCGTAATCCGGGTAATCTACCGATTCAGTGCTTGTGGTAGTCCCAAAATCGTTAACGGTGTGCCCCATCTGGGTCAGCATGGATGCTACACGTTTTTTAAAATCAAAACCCCTATGATCTGACGCTAGTGCAATCTTCATTATCGTATTAATATCTTCCATGAAAAAACTTTTTAGAATTAAAAACTAAATATTACACCTTTGCTAAACTATTTTCAAGGCAACTTCGGATAATATTCTCTGTAATAATGCCGTGACGAACGATTTCGATAGTGTCATCTTTCACTTTGAGCACCGTGGAAGATGAACGAAGCCGTGTCGAGCCGCCGTCCAGGATCGTATGAATCTTTCCTCCGAGATCCATGAGCACCTGCTGCGCATCTGTAGCAGGAGGATGGCCGGAAATATTGGCGCTCGTAGTTACGATAGGTAGTTTTACCGTGCGGATCAAGTCCCTGGCCACGGCATTATCGGGAAGTCGTATGCTAATGTCCGAACCGTTCTTTAAAGGGAAAATAATGGACAGCGCCCCCGGCCAGAAAAGAGACATCAGCCTTTTCGCGGTATCAGAGATATGATCTACGTATTTTGTTACATCATCGGAGTCCGCAATCATTAAGGTCAGCCGCTTTTCTTCCGGTCGTTTTTTTACC
>JAHFOY010000171.1 GCA_023261485.1 Planctomycetota bacterium | reverse complement strand
ATCAAAGAGGATGCATTTTGTCTCTCCATACACCTGCCTGATGGCCTTCAGGAGGTCGTCATAGTCAGAGATACCGAGGAGACCCTCGCATCAAAGTTCAGATAGGCAAAATCCAGCCCCTCAAGCATCTGTATTGCGAATACGGACTTACCTGCCCTTCTCGGCCCAACAATGACCTTGATGAGGTTATTCTTCATGCTCTTTCGGGCATTCTGCAGTCCCTCTCTTTGAACATACTGTGCCCCAAGAAATTCGTCCCGCTCTGCCTTATGACCTAACACGATGTCTTTCATCTTCGCCTTATCAACAAATTAGGTTTTGTTTTGCAAAGCAAAACGACTTTATAATGTAACGCCGATCCCTTCCCCGATCGTAGTCGAGAACAGGTGTGGTCGGCCAATGGCGGGGGATAAACCCCCGCGCTACGGCATTACATTGAAATTCCTGAACGTTAAATTAGTCTGACTGCACAAAAGACAGTTATTTTGTGCAGTAGAATTGATTATATGCACAAGCGATGGAATTTTGCAAGGGAATTTGTGTTGGATAAAAAGGCGACTGTTGCCATGAATTGTTATTCAATGATCATGCTCAATTGACTTTGAAAATACAACTTAGAGATTCAATGAAACTGGGCATGAATTTGGGTAACAGTTCACCACAGAGTACGCGGAGGACGCAGAGAAAATAAGATAAAACAGAAAAAAACGTATTGTCGTATCTAATTCTTTTTGGACTAGGCGTTGAGTAATAGTAACAGAAAGTACCAGAAATAGAAGGTAAAGTCAACAAGCCGCCCAAAAACTCAAACCTGTATTGGATTTAGCAGATGCATTTGCAAACCCAAGCGGGAAGACGAAGAATTTGTGACTTGAGAACCGCACGGGATGGTATAATTAAAAATAATTTCCGTATTTATCTTGAAACTGTGAGATGATTTAAGAAACATGGGAAGTGTCCCCGTTCCAGTTTTAAAAAAAATCATCATGCTTGCCACAGCGCAAAAGAATAAATACATCATTTTCGATTACGAATAGGAACCGATAATTATTATTAATCCTTCCTTCAAAGACATCTGTATAACCCTTAATAACGACCCCTTGTGTTTTTTTGACTTGCAAGGAGGGGTGTTTGGGATTTTGTTTTAATATCCGGAATTGTTTTTGTATTCTCTTTTTCATCTCTTCCGGTAAGTTCCCATAATCTTTTTTAAACGACTTGCTCCACTGTAACTGTGCCATGTTAGGATTCCAAATCTCTAATCATTTCGTCCACATCATCATAAGCTTTTGAGACCGCACCCTTTTTAATGTCTCCTAACGCCTCTTTTACTTTCTGCTTTCCCTTTGAAGACAGGACTGCCCCTCTTTCTACGAAAGCTAGGGGTTTTAAAACTATACGAGAGTTTTCTAATTCAGCCTCCAACATTTGTCCCTCATCAATACCCAAAGTGTCCCTGAATTCTTTTGGAAGGGTTATTTGTCCATGTCTTATGACTCTAACAACAGGCATTTTTATTTCTCCTTTAATAAACATATTTTTTATAGCGTGGTTTTATTCCGTAATTACGTAATCAGTATAAAGGATTGAAATATTTTGTCAACAATTTTAATTCAAAAAACTTAAACGCATAAAAATATTGTCATACTCTGCCAGCACGTGTCAAACCTAGTCTATCTTCTATCAAGACAGGAGGTCGTATACCAAAAAGAATACATAACGTTAAATTAAGCGAAAGAGAAAAAGAAGAATTAGAAAAGTATGTAAAACATGGTAAAAAATCAGCCCAAGCGATAAATCGAGCACGTATCTTATTGTTAGCAAATGGGGAAAGAGCGATGACAAAATAATCAATGCATTAGGCGTATGTAGACCAGCCATAATTGATGGTATCGGTTATTTTATAGAAGGTTTTAATAAGTACAAAAAAGCTTTAGCACAGGTTAAAAGTGGAAAGGGTTGATTCAACAAAAGATTCTCAATTTAAATTTTTTCATTTTTACATAGACAAAACCGATGAAAAATGTTTTATTACGGTTATATGTAGTTGGAAAAATTACGTGCGAAGGGAAATAAGAATAAACGAATCATTATAAATAATACAAGGGTAAAATTTAAGCGGTAGGGTACTCACATACAAATGACCCCTAGGAGCCTGAAATATGGTTTCTAGGGGTTTTTTATTGGTTGAAAATTTTTAAATAATTATCCTCTATATTTATTATATAAGTAAAGGCAAAGTTGCTAATTAATCTTAAGAAAGGAGGGATTTTATGAGTACGATAATGTATTTAGACGCAGTAAAAATAACGATACTCCTGGCAGGGGTAGTTTTTATTGCTGCATGCGTTTTTAACGGTGTTAAGAAATTGCTTAAATGAACATCCACTGTGGCGATGCTTTTCGGTCTTTTAGAAAATGATAGGCGCAGTGGATATACCGGTTAAAGGGAATAACGAGAGGGGTTGATATGGAAATTGGGTGAGCGCTTTTGCTCTTTGCGGAGTGTCTTTTGCGGAGCAAAGAGCAAAAGACAATTTTTACTTGAAATGGTAATGAGATTGAGGATAATATCCAAAAAGTAAGGTTATCCAGAAACTTTTAATAAATTGTTGTGCGCGTGAATAGATATGACAACGGAGATTAGAAAGAGAAACATTATCAAACGGCGAATGCCTATTGACCCCTTGCGGCTACAAGGCTTCGTTAAGCGCCTCTTTGCTCGACTGGGCTGCAAATTATCGATAGTGGCTGTCGAGATTTCGACGGAAGATAAAATCCTTGCAGGAGCTCAGGGCGTAAATTTCCTCATTCCTTTCGGTAAGATAAAGATATCCCGAAAACTCCTCGACCTCCTCAGCAATACGGAGATCGAATGGGTGCTCGCCCATGAGGTCGCACACATTTACTTGAACCATTTAGTGGGAACCGTTTCTTTCGCGGTGGCTCGCGCATTGGCCGAGGATGAAGCGCGAAAAGACACCAACTTCAAAATGCTGCTGCGCGTGTGGGACTGTTTCAAACTTCTAACCTTCGTGGGCGGCACCCTTCCGCCCTCCGCAGCCTTGATAAAAGATCAGGAACTCGACGCCGATGCCTTGGCTGTCTTTTTGACCAGAAACAAAGCATCTGCGCGCAGCGCTCTCTTGAAACTTACTGGCAACAAGCCAGGTGTCGCATCGCACACTTGGGAAGTTTTAAGCATGCCCCTTCCTGTGATGACGATCAGAGAACGGCTTTCTGCTCTCCATATCAGGTCCCCTCAGCAAATAAAAAAAGGGTAACAAAGCCATAATGGGTGCTACCGCCAGTTGCTCGGATAGTGGCAAAGGGGTTGCCAAGTCGATAAAATTGGGTTGTATTATCTATACTAATAGCCGTAAAATAAGATGGCTTTTAGCACGGCTAATTCATGTTAGCTGTAATCATAAGGACACTAAATCTACGGGGAATGTTATGTTAAGAGATAAAAATGATTCTATTGTTATCTCGTATATATGGCTCAGAAGATTAATTGGTGGTCTTGGTATGCTTCTGCCACTTTTTTGCATATCTGGCGGTAAAATATTTGCCGGATTATCTTGGCAGCAATCTATCAGTTATTATTACTATACAAATATGCGAGATTTTTTTGTTGGTCTACTTTTTTGCGTATCTATGTTTTTAATTACATATAAAGGTTATGAAAAAATTGACACCTTAATAACAACAGCAAGTGGAATTTCTGGCTTGTGTATTGCAATATTTCCTTGTCACTTTGAAAGCGACTTAGATAACTTTGTTGGTATTTTTCAGATTGAATCGCACATTTCAAACATAATTCATCTGACATTTGCATCATTTTTCTTCTTACTTCTTGCTATAAATTCTATATTCCTCTTTACATTAAGTGACAAAAGTAAAACGACATTTTCAAAAAATAAAAAATTTAGGAATAAAATCTATGTCTGCTGTGGAGCTATCATTTTATTGTCTATGGCACTTGTTGCCCTCCTTCTTTTGTCTCTGAGCGAAGAAATGATAAAACAATACAAGATTGTACTATCTTTTGAAACTATTATGCTTGTTGCCTTCGGTATATCTTGGCTGATAAAAGGTGAAACCCTTTTCACGGATTAAGGAAAGAAAATATAGCTAACAATCGGCTCAACCAGACCGCAAGAAGCTCGGCGGCGCTGGCGCGGCAAGCTTATTGATGCGGCTGGTTAGCCGAAACATTAATCCTTCCAAAACCCTTTAAACCGGCTAGGGCTGATTTGTGTGTAAGGTACCGTATTTTGTATGTTCTTGTGCCCAAGATAATACTGTATGCTTCTAGTATCTTGGCCGTCATTGGCCAGCTTAAACCCGCAAGAGTGCCTTAGCATATGCGGGTGAACCGGCAAGCTCAATTTTGCTGCCTCTCCTGTTCGATATAACATCTTCCGAAAAGCCGAATCTGTCATTGGCGCGTTGCGTTCGCTTAAAAAGACAAATTGAGCGCCCGGACTCTCTCTCCTGATTTTTTGGAGTGCCCTCATTTCCACGCCATAAAGTGGGTATGAACTGTCAATGCTGTTCTTGCGTCTGACAACATAAAATAACCCGTGCTTGAGATCAAATTGCGACCAGCGCAAAGACACAAGCTCGGAGACCCTCAAGCCGTGACGATAAGCAAGATCATTATTGCGTCTCTGTGTCCGTTCCGACCGATGTCTCTTGCCGTCTTAATCAGCTTGTCAATCTCGCCACTTGACAAAAACTCCCTGTTCCTGCGTGCTTTGTTTTTTGGCTTGATTGGTGGGCTTATCTGCATAAACTTTCCCAAAAATAGTAATTAAGACGATAATTTATTTGTCCAATAATCCTTTGTTTTGCTCGTCTTAGTATACCAACAGTTCAGACAAATTTAAGCGGCAATAGTGCCATAATTTCTCAGTTCTTGATAAACCGATTGGATTTTTTCATTGTTAGGGTCAAGTTCTAACTTAGATAAAAACAAGTTAAGCAGC
>JAHFOY010000003.1 GCA_023261485.1 Planctomycetota bacterium | reverse complement strand
TCATAGAACTAATAATAGATTTTCAGGGCTGGCATGTTCTTAATATTAGTGCTCATACAGTCGCATCTGCGATTGATATTTGCACAAAATATGATATTCACTACTGGGATGCATTGCTTGCGGCGACGATGAAAGAAAACAAGGTGTTCAGCATTTACACAGAAGATAGTGACTTTGATATGATTCCGTGGCTAAAGGTTATTAATCCATTCGAACTAAAAAAATAAAATAAATATTATGAAAGTAATCCGCGACCCGATACATGATTATATTGAGCTTGATGACCTTGCGCTGGCACTTGTCGAAACCCCGCACGTCCAGAGACTCCGCAGGATAAGACAGCTTGGTTTTTCCAATCTTGTTTATCCAGGGGCAAACCACACGCGGTTTGAGCATTCGCTGGGCGTTTATCACCTTGCCAGGCAGATGGTTAAACAGGTGGATGAACCCCAGCGCAATGAATTGCTGGCGGCTGCATTGCTTCATGATATCGGGCACGGGCCTTTTTCCCACGCAACAGAAGAGTTAATCGAACGATATACTAGGAAACGCCATGATGATGTTGAAGAATTGTTAAGAAAAGAGGAAATTTCCGATGTGTTCAGGGATTATTCCTTATCACTGTCTGCTGTTGCAAAGCATATCAAAGGCGAGACCTATCCGGGTCAGATTATCAACAGCGAAATAGACGTGGACAGGATGGATTATCTTGTGCGCGATGCCCACTATACAGGTGTGGCGTTCGGTCTTATCGACCATGTGAGGTTAATTCATGAACTCAGGTTCAATGAGAATAAGCTTGTCCTGAATCTTGGCGGCTTGCAGGCTGCCGAGTCGCTTCTTGTATCGCGGTTCCTGATGCACCCCACGGTTTATTTCCATCATGTGAGCAGGATTGCGGAATCCATGTGCATGCACGCGGCAGAATACATGATTGAGAACGGGCTTTCACCAAAGATATTGCAGCGAATGGATGATGTAACGTTTATGAATGAGATGAAAAATGCAGGTGGCTACGCATCCGGGATTGCGAAAAGGCTTGACGAGAGAAAGTTGTTCAAGCGGGCGCTTTATACCGGTTTTGATTCGGTTGGCATAGATGTTGTAAAACTCAGGAACAATATCAAAAGAATTGAAACTGAAATAGCGCAAACTGCTGGCGTCGAACCCGGATATGTGCTTGTGGACATCCCTGAAAAGCCGGAGATTGCTGAAATGAAAGCGCAGGTCATGGTAAACGGAAAAATGATACCTATTGATAAAGCCTCAAGCCTTGTCGCCTCTCTTGAAAAAGCGCAGCTTGATAACTGGCGCCTCGGGGTTTTCACGCCGCCTGAATACAGGGAAAAAGTGGGTGCTGTCGCAAGGGATTTCTTTGAAGTGAAGAAAGATACAAAGCAGTTCAAATTGACTGAGCTTTGATATTTCAAAATCAAATAAATGATGTAGTCATATCTGAACTATATTAATAAATTTATACATTTAATAGACCGAAAATTATTTCTCATGAAAAATCAATAACAATTTGTTTAGTGGAACTTGGGTTCATAAAAAACGGGGAAATTTGAACCCGTTGAACAATTGAAGATCTGATAAGTCAAAATAGTTGTTGGAAGGCAAAGAATGCCGATTAAAAATAATATCAGACAATTAGTAATATGGTTGATCATCGTTCTAATAGTCGCCACCATGTTATCAAGCGGAAGCGCCCAAATGACAGGGTCACTTTCGGTGATTTCTGATCCGATTGGAGCATCCGTATATGTGGATGGAATCTACAAGGGCGAAACGTCTAGTGTAACCCTGATTATAAGCAATATACAGGTCGGAACGCATGAAGTAAGAGTAACGAAAGCTGGCTGTTCAGATTATATATGGTCGTACTCGGTTTATTCAGGCGGAACTACCGCAGTCTTAGCTCTTTTAGAATGTCCCAGTCTCGATGGGTGGCTTAAAGTTTTTTCTAACCCCTATGGCGCCGATGTGTACCTTAATGATGTTTATAAAGAAACGACTGGCAATAATGTACCAGTTACAATTCCATCTCTAAAACCTGCAGAATATAGAATTAGGGTAAGCAAACAAGGCTTTATAGATTGGGTAACTTCTTATTGGATACCGCAAAGTGGAAAAATTGTTACAGCAATCCTCACACCAATAGATACGCCTACGTCCACTCCGACACAAACTCCAACCACCCCAACGCCTACCACAACCACGACTCTGACACCCACACCTACGCTAATGGTTACGCCAACAATTACAACAACTCCAACCCCTACGCTCACCCAGACTCCTACCCATACTCCAACCCCAACACCTACAACTCCTACACCTACGATAAAAACTCATCTGATTTTTATCAAGTCGGAACCGAGTGGTGCTGAGGTTTACATAGATAATGACTACAAAGGGATCACGCCCCTAACTTTTGCGGTACAACAAGGTAATCATACCATAAAAATTACAGAAAGAGAATTAGGGTATGTAGATTGGTTCGATATTATTCAGGTATCGGGGGAAACTACCATAAACGCTTTTTTGAAATTGCCAACTTTTGTTACTCCTACCCCCACACCAAAGATTCCGGGCTCAGAAGGAACATACACCATTACAAGTCATACGGAAATCCTTTATAGACCTGTAATAATTAGAACAGTAAGTTCTATTGATGGAAGCGAGTTGCCCGACATAGAAATTTATCAGGTAAAGCCAAAGGGCATTGGAGAATGTATTTTAGATACAGTTGTTGATGAAGTCGTCCCAAAAGTGTCAATAGAAGCTGGTGTTAGAATTGGAATAATAACTCCTCCGGTCCTTTCTGCCTATCATGGTTTGGAACGTAGTTTGGAACCCATTTTATTACCTGTTAAAGTTATGAAATTTAAAGATTGTTTAGCTATAGGAGATTTAATACCCGTTGGTAAAACAGGTTGGGATGGTATACTTATAGTCCATATTCCTGTGGCAACAGCGAAATATAGCGAAAAAGGTATCGATGTGACAAAAAGAGATACAGTATTTTTCATGATCCATGAATCCAAAGATAAAATAGGAATATCAGTTGAGGATGATACCTCTTCGCTGCTCAACGAAATTATTAATAAGGATATGAAAAAGACAACCTATCAGATTAGATTTGAAGTAAAAAAACAGGAAAAAAATTTACTGCAATCTATGATAGATTCAATAACAAATTTCCGCAGTCAATACAGCGCATCAGTTGGCAATCACCGCAAAGAGCGCGAAGTTCGCAAAGTAAATATTGCGCTGCTTTGCGTTCTCTGCGGTGAATTATTCTGCAGTGAATTCTTATTTTTCAAGTGCAAAATACGGGTATTTTAGAACTTCACTATAGTATTTAGATTCAAGCAACGTAAAAAAGAGCAATATTTCTAATCACATCAATTTGAGCGCCCTGCGTATCACGTCATCTTCTTCGGGTCTGAACAATTCCTTTATCCCGTAGGATTCATGATACAGGTCTAAGCCGCGGATTATTACAATCGGCGTGCCACCGTTGCCTTCTCCCATCAGGATATTCGCAAAACCCGCAATCTCATCCACGACAGCCTCGTTTTTCACTTCAAGCACTCTCCCGAAAAGGTCTTTGGTACCACGCCAGTCCCGCGTGGCTTTTATTCCCGCGCTCCCGATGGCAGCTCCTGTCTGTCCTATCCTGAAAGCCCTGCCATTGGTATCCGTGATGATAATGCTGACTTTTTTGCCGGTATATTTAAAAATGGATTCCTTTATTTGACGTGCGCTTTCATCTGGGTCTTTAGAGAGCAACAGGATATTTTTCTCGCCTTCAACATTGGAATGGTCTATCCCAGCGTTCACGCAGATGCTGCCGTTTCTGGTGCGGACAAGAAGAAAGGGTGACTCAAGCAATACTTCCTCGCTTTCATCAAACACTGCCTGCACAAACCTCGGGTCATTCTGGTTTCTTTTTGCGATAATTTTTGCCTTTTCGGTCACAGTCATATTATCAAGTGAAACAACCCTGCCTTCGGATTTGGATACAATTGTAGATGAGATAACAACGATGTCACGCTCTTTGAGTTCAGTCTTGCCGTTCAAAATGCGCGCGATATCATCGCCTGCCTTTATCAACGGGATTTTTTCAACAGCAAATGCAGTTACACTCAATAGAATTCCTCGCCACCTTAAAATGCAGGTAAGATAATAATGGTTTCTAATTGAGTAGAACCGCAGATAAATACATATTAAAAGCGCGGGCATCACCGCTAAGAACGCAAAGGGCACAAAGTTGAAATAATAAATTATAAATAATGAGCAATTAATTTGCGGCGCCCGATAAGAAATCCGATGCCGCCACCTCGGTATTATTCACCGCAAAGCACGCAAAGAGTGCAAAGGAGAGAGGGAAAATGAACAACGAACCTATACGAACTCGTACGAACTCAGAGTTAAATATTTTCAACTGTTCGGCGCGACGATATGAATCCGATGCAGCCTATGCATATCGAAATCACGAACCGCAGATGAAGGCGCCCAGAGTCGCGCCTCGGAAGGGCGCATTCACGTATGGCTTTGCCATACGTGTCAAGAAAGCAAAAACGCAGATTTTTTTCAAATGCCTTCTGCGCGCCGGTGAGTTTGAAAATTAGTTCCACCGCGACCGAAACACGGATGACAATGATTTGACGGATTTCCACGGATAATTTTAATCCGTGCGCTCCGTGTTCCATCAGAGGCGCCGACTAATTATCACTTTGAAAATATTAATCTCCGGCGCCGATAGGCTCCCGAAGCAACCTCCTGATTCTATACGTGACCCTTTTCTAATCGAAGACCCTGCGCCGTTCGCTGTGGTGATATGGCGATGGGTGCTACGATAAGGAGTTTAGTTTATGCCGTCTGCAGCCTAATAAAAAAAATAAAACTTCAGCGCGTAATAACATCAAATATATACCCTGTCAGGGCAAGAAGAAACGAATTTATGGAAGTCAAAGTCATAAGAAGCCCGGATAGGAAAAA
>JAHFOY010000170.1 GCA_023261485.1 Planctomycetota bacterium | reverse complement strand
TCGTGTTTTGTTCCTTTGGGCAGGGGGATGGCCTGGTTAAGCCGCCTGACCCTTCGTTCTGCGTTGGTAAAGGTGCCATCCTTCTCAAAGAAGCAGCCGGCGGGCAGTATTACATGTGCCAGTCTGGCGGTCTCTGTCATAAAAATTTCCTGAACCACAAGAAGATCGAGCGTTTTCATGGCCGACTGCACATGATGTATATTTGCCTGTGTCGCTGCTGGATCGTATCCAATAATATACATTGCCTTTAAATTTCCTGCCAGGGCTTCTCTATACATTTGTGGTTCCTTCAGTCCCGGTTTTGTAAGAAGTTGACAACCCCATGCCTCTGAGAATTTTTTGTTGGCCGCAAAGTCGTCTACCTTTTGGTAACAGGTGTAGACGTCTGGCAATGCCCCCATGTCGCATGAACCCTGGACATTGTTCTGTCCGCGGAGAGGATTGATTCCTGTATTAGGACGACCTACGTTGCCGGTAATCAGGGCTAAATTGGCCAGAGACATTACACCATGAGAACCGGCCTTATGTTCTGTCATCCCCAGCCCATAGACGATCATGCCCTTCTTTGTCCCCGCGTAAATTCTTGCCGCTTTGATGATATCATCCCTTGGAACGCCCGTGATTTCCTCTACCTTTTCGGGCGTGTACTGTGCCACTACCTGTCGCAGCATGTCAATGTTTTCGGTGCGCTGCTGGATAAATTCCTTGTTTTCCAACCCTTCTTTTAAAATGACGTGAAGCAAACCATTAATAAGAGCCACATTGGTTCCGGGTTTTAACCGCAGCCACACGGTTGCATACTGGACGAGTTCTATTTCTCTCGGATCTATTACAATCAACTTTGCCCCGTTTTGCCGTACCGCCTTTTTAATCTTTAAAGCAGCCACGGGGTGGGCCTCAGTCGTATTGGAACCGCTGACGATGAGCACTTCAGCGCCTTCAATATCAGCCAGGGAATTGGTGGCAGCTCCGCTTCCCAGGGCGGCCCTGAGTCCTGTTACCGATGGGGCATGGCACACCCGTGCACAGTTATCCATGTTATTGGTGCCCATCACGGCACGAGTAAATTTCTGTGCCAGATAATTTTCTTCGTTAGTGCCTCTTGAAGAGCTGAGACACCCAAAGGCGTCCGGGCCGTATTTTTGTTTTACATCCAGTAATTTCTTTGCTACCAGGCTAATAGCCTCTTCCCAGCTTGCCTCTCGGAATGGCTGGTCGATCCGTTCGCGGATCAACGGGGTCTTTAAACGGTCTGGACTCTTATAAAACTCAAATCCATACCTTCCCTTGACGCACAGACTGCCATAGTTGGGTGGCGAATAAGTATCGGCCGTTACCTTGAGAATTTCTCCTTTTTTCACATGGAGCATAAGGCTGCATCCTACACCGCAGTAACAGCAAACCGTGCGCACTTTCCTTGTTTCCCAGGGACGTCCCTTTTGTATGGCTGGTTTGTCCATAAGGGCACCCACAGGACATACGGAAACGCAGTGTCCGCAAAACACGCATCCAGCATCTTTTAAGGGTTTTTCAAAGGCCGTTGCAATTGAGGTTTGCATCCCGCGGTTTGAAAATGCCCAGATATGCTGGTTTTGTACCTCATCACAAATCCTTACGCATTTCCCGCAGAGGATGCATTTGTTCATGTCCCGATAGATCGCCGGGTTTGAATCGTCCGGTTTTGATGGCGGGTTTTGTTCTACAAACCTGGAGGTCTTGACCTCGTGATCGTACATAAGTTTTTGAAGTTGGCATTCACCTGTCTTATCGCATGTCAGACAGTCGTTAGGATGATTAGACCAAATAAGTTCCAGATTGAGTTTCCGTGTACGTACTACGGATTCGCTCTGGGTAGAGACCTTCATGCCTTCTGAGGCAGGGGTTGCACAGGAAGCAACCAGGGATCGCGCACCCTCTACCTCTACCACACACATGCGGCATGCCCCGGAAGGGGCTAGCCGTGGGTCGTGACACAAGGTAGGAATATGAATTCCCACTTTTTGTGCGGCTTGTAAAATAGTTTGAGAAGACTCTGCTTCGACCTTTTTTCCATCGATTAATAAAGATACCATTATTATACCCTCCATTTTAAATAAGTCTGTTAAGTTAGCCACAGAGGACACAGAGTTCACAGAGAAATGCAGTAGGGGCGAACGGCAGTTCGCCCTTGCTCTGCGTATATCTGCGGGAATCTGTGTCTAAATAAAAAGATTATCCAATTAACTATTGGACGAAGGGGCGGTATCTTTTCCTAAAGGATGAAATTGAAATGGATGGAGGTTGGAACTGCTTGTTGAACAATAAGTGCATTGCAAGGCAAAAGGTACCCTTGCAATTTTAAGGAAAGTACTAAGGGTAGCCCTTAAAGAGTCCATACCTTATCCACCCAACCTGGAAATGGCGCCGCCACTTCAGTGGGTGTGCTCACCCATATTTGAATGACGTGTTTTTTCCCCAGATCATAGGTTAGACTCCAAAAAGACGACGATATAAAATAGATATTAGGCAACTATTTTCGCCACTAAGACATCAAAAACATTTTTTGTAGAGACAGGTTTCAAACCTGTCTCTACATTGAAATTATTATACAAATGAGCCGATATTTTGCAATATCAAAAAAGTTCTTGACATATATTTTTGTTTTTGGTAGAAACTGCCTATCACAAAGACCAATGCGATTGCAGAGGTTTTTTTGCAGAGACAAAACCAAACATGTATTTGTTTTTTACATTCTTCGCTAGCGTACTCTGTGTCTCAGTGGTAAAAGTTTTGGTTTTTGGATATTTCAAATAAATTGTTGGGAGTAGAGTAATGGTATATTTCTTGCAAGCCAAGCCAAATAACACCTAATATTACATTTAGTTTTACAGTTATAATAGCACATAAAACGCCTATTCTGGAGAAATCTGGGAAAGGCGTTTTTTGTTTGGATATGAAAAGGTAGGAAAAACGCAGAGAAAACAAACTATATTTAAAGAAGGAGGTTTATGATGTTTACTCGACAAAGGAAAAAACGCTCCCCCAAGAAACAAGAGGATAAAACGCTAATTGGTATCTTTGCGAGCTATGATAGTATCACAAAAAACGATCAGCTAGCTAGAACCATCGAAAATCTATACGAAATAAATCAAGAAAGACTAAAGAATTTTCACTTTATATTCACAGGTGGTACTTTTCAACGAGTTGTTCTTGGAGATGATAAGGACAAGGGTATTAATCCAGTTAAGGCGGAAGTTGTAGAGTTTCTTCTTAAAAACAGCACCCGTATTCCGACCCGCCGTGAAGGTGGTGTTACTACGTTAGCGAATTTTGTTGTGAACCGTCAATGCAGAATCATTTGGCCATTCTTGGATCCGGCAGAACCGCATTGGTTGAACCAGGAAAATCTTGCACTTATGCGTCTGTGCGACGTTTGGAAGGTAAAACGCTTAATGAATAGTGGTTCGGTGATGTCATGGTTCGACAGTGGGGCATCAAGAGACATAAAATGGAACCAAGAGCCAGTGCCACCGGTTTTAAAATTTCCAGATGGAGATAAGTTAATGCCGGAACCTTATAAAGAAGGCGCATATGAGTATTTAAAGCTTAACTACAAATCGGCACAAAAAAAGCCGAATACTATTGCGTTGATTGCGCATGACGATATGAAAACTAGAATGATTGACTTTGCAGTTGAATATCAGAGGGAATTGTCCAAATTTAGCAGGATACTGGCTACCGGAACTACTGGACGTGATGTTACAGAAGCAACAGGTGGGAATCTGATTGTTACTTGTTGCCAGTCAGGGCCAAAAGGTGGGGATATTCAAATTGCTACAGAAATCCTTGCCGGTCGTTGCGACTTTGTAATCTTCTTCGTTGATCCACTTCATCCTCATCCACATGCAGAAGATATAAGAGTAGTCTTTGGTGCTTGTATGATTCAAGACCAAGTCCGTATGTTTACGAATGAAGTCCAGGCGAGGGAATGGATAGAGCAAGAGTATAGGGCAGGGTAGTGAATCAAAAAATAAAGTGGTCAAATCGTTTAGTTAGACAAACTATTTGTCAACAATAAAGATTTGACCACTTGTGTCCGTATTATACCACGAAGAAACCTTAACGTATGGGGGTATGCTATGACTTTCTGGAAGAAACTACTCGGTAAGATAAGTGGGGACAGGTGTGCCGTATGCGGTTGCGACTTACTAACCAGAACCCCAAAAGGACCATTCATTGGGACCAGAATGGTGATTTCTCCTTTCTTAAATTGATTTCTCTATGGCTACTTTCGCTCATATAGTAACAGTTTCGTGAGAAATCACCTCTCATATTATCAAATCTTTACAATTGACAATTTTGTCAATTGTAAAGATTTGCCCCCCGTGACTCTGATTATATACAGTTAACCCATTTTACTTGACTGTTTCTACAGATTGTAGAAGAACGAAGCAACGGCAAATGAGAATGAAAGAAGAGATCTAGATTGTTTTATTATCTCATCATCACAAGAAAGGGAGGAGATGTATGATTAAGGAATCAAGGGGTAGAACAAGAGATATATCAGTTTATTCAACATTGACTATTATCGTTCTAATTTTAATTTCTGGTGGGTGCGCACCAAGGGGACAGACTGTCGGAGGCTCCCCCCATGCCAAGGATGCTGCATTGATCATTATAGCCGACCGCATAGGCGAAGGGAAACGTGCTATACAAGGGGAAGGGGATAAACGAATCAAACGGATCTATAGCGAGATTTGGGGAGTTAAAATAGACGGTAACCTTGTACATGGATGATATCAGGAAGTGCTGACTGAGGTATCGAAAACATCCACCCATGGATGGGCAGAAATATTACCAGGCCATCACAAAATAAGTATAATCATATGCTTTGATTCTAACGCAGCACTGGAGAATATCTTTGGGGACACCCTCCCGTTAATACCAAACGAGCCTATGGGGATTATTACTATAGAATATGATGTAAAACCTCATAGAGTACTGGTGTTGCACGGAGAGATAACACCACAGGGCCAGTATCGTGGATGGATCA
>JAHFOY010000169.1 GCA_023261485.1 Planctomycetota bacterium | reverse complement strand
AATTTTCATGGCACAATGTTTGCTAAACCTTAATAATAATTTTATCTCTTTATACCTTATATACGACAGGAGTAAAACATGTTAAAAATGGAAGAAAGGCCACTGACGGAAGGCAGTAAAGTAAATTTATCAACAAATAGATTCGGCAACTTGAGCATTGAAAAGGAAAATATAATAACCCTTGAGCAAGGATTATTGGGATTTGAGGAACTAAAACAATTTGTCATTGTAGCCATTGAAGAATGTCTTCCTTTTGAATGGCTGGTTTCCGTGGAAGATCCAGTGGTTGCTTTTCCCATCCTTAATCCGGCGCTCTTTTTCTCGGATTATAAACCCTCTCTATCCAAAGACGATCTTGCATCCCTTGATCTCATGAAAGAAAAAGACGTTGAAATGTTTTGTATAGTTACCTTGGGGAAAAAGCCGGAAGATGTAACGCTAAATTTGAAAGGACCGCTACTCATTAACATGAAAAATAAAATGGGAAAACAGATTGTGCTGACAGAAGATTTTTACAGTTTACACCATCCACTTGTTCGGAATTAATTTACTATCTTTCAGAAAGGTGAATCACTGTGCTTATACTGACAAGGAAGTTGGGAGAAAGCATTACCATAGGTGATGAAATAAAAGTCACATTATTAGATTGCCAGGGGAAGCAGGTTAAGTTGGGCATCATTGCACCGGCAACTGTTAAGGTTCATCGAGAAGAAATTTACGATAAAATCCAGGAAGAAAACCAGAAAGCTGCAACAGTATCAAAACATGATTTAATAGAAGTAGCCTCGCGATGGAGAAGAAATACAGATATTACCAATTCCAAAAAACCAATTTCCTCTTCAAATTTTTTATAAAGGAAAGCTGTCATGTTAAACGTAATGAAACATAATTCATTAAAATCGGTTCCAATCACTGAGAATCCCATGAATAACCATAGTGACTTTGAAACTAACGCCACCTGTGCAAACAAACTCATTGAAAAAGGTAATTGGGTTGAAGCCTATCCATATTTAAAAACAGCCGTTAAAATGGATCCTAATTATGCACAAGGTTACAATCACCTTGGAATTTACTACACAAGAAACAAAAAATATACAGAAGCAATTGACAATTTTAAAAAAGCATTACAGGTCGATTTTACTTTATTAGAGGCACATTATAATCTTGCCTCCGTTTATATGTTACGCAAAGAATATAATGCGGCGCTTTCACATTTTAAGGAAGTCGTGATAGCCAAACCTGACGATTATGAAACCTACTGCCTTATGGGATTATGTTGTAGTTATCAAGATACGATAATAGATGCGGAATCCTTTTTCTACGAATCTCTCAGATTAAAACCAGATTATATACCATCTGCCATAAACCTTTCTAAGTTGCTTATCAAAAATAATGATTGTGCTACTGCCAAAAATACCCTTTTGTATGTACTTAAAAATAATACGTCCACTCCGGAAGTACATTATCTCCTCGGCATTATCTATAAAATACAGAAAAAGTATCTAAAGGCTATGAAACATCTCAGAGAGACATTGCTCATAGATAAAAATAATGCTGATGCATATAATTTGCTGGGTGAATGTTGCATTGAATTGGACATGGATAAACAGGCAGAAACATTTTTTGTGATGGCAGCTAAACTTGACATCTCTCATCTCAATGCAATGCACAACCTGGGAAAACTCTATTTCAATCAAAAAAAATACCATGACGCCATTTGTTTCATGGAAAAATGTATTGAAACCTATGAGGTAAACCATAGCATAAACTCCATTTTGTCAGAGACAATGCATGCAGACGAAATAGCCCCACTTTACAACCTCTTAGGACATTGTTATAAAATTACTGAAAATCCAGTCAGGGCAAGGGCTGTTTGGAATAAATCGTTAGCCATACTCCCGGAACAACAGAACATAAAAGACGCAATGGCGGAACTTCCCCAACCATCTTATAAGAGAAATCGGGTCAGTCTTGTGATTAATTAGTTTTCCTCGTTTCAAAACTCCTCATTGGGTACAAAAATAGTCAGGAATAGAATTGAAGAGTGCCCTATCATATAGAGTCTCACATTTGCTGACAGGAGAAATAGTTCGATGAGTTACGGTATTTTAGTTACTGGCGGAGCAGGGTATTTGGGTTCAATACTTGTTCCTGAGTTATTAAAATTAGGACATAAAGTCACAGTATTAGATAACTTTATGTTTCAGCAGAATTCTTTGCTTGAGTGTTGTGTGTATGAAAATTTTGATATTGTAAAAGGAGACGCAAGAGATGAGGATGTTTTAAAGCCGCTTCTGCAAAAAGCCGATTATGTTATACCTTTGGCGGCATTAGTAGGCGCCCCACTTTGTAGTAGAGATAAAATAGGAACAATAACTACCATTAGAGACGCGGTAGCCTCCATAGTAAAACTTTCCTCAAAAAATCACAGAATTATCATACCCACAACAAACAGCGGTTATGGCATCGGACAAAAAGGGGTGTATTGCACTGAAGAAACTCCTTTAAAGCCTATTTCTTTGTATGGAACTGCTAAGGTCGAGGCGGAAAAGATTGTACTCGATAAAGGAAATTCCATAAGTTTTAGATTAGCCACTGTTTTTGGCATGTCTCCAAGAATGAGGATTGATTTATTGGTAAATGATTTTACATACAGGGCTGTTAAAGACAGATTTGTAGTGATTTTTGAAGGCCATTTTAAACGAAACTACATCCACATTCGTGATGTTGCAAGGGCATTTATTCATGCCATAGACAATTTTGATGCCATGAAAAATGAACCATACAATGTAGGTTTATCAGATGCCAATCTATCTAAATTAGAACTTTGTGCAAAGATAAAAGAACAAGTCCCTGATTTTGTGTATTTAGAGTCCCCAGTGGGTGAAGACCCTGATAAGAGAGACTACTTAGTATCAAATGAAAAAATAGAAAAGACAGGTTTTAAACCAATCTATTCGCTTGAAATGGGAATAAAAGAACTCATTAAAGGATACAGAATAATTACAAACAGTAGATATAGCAATGTTTAAAGAAAGAAGAATTTACATTACGGAACATAACAGACTAACACCATTGAATAAATTATCGGAAATTACAGCAGCCATTCTAGCCGGCGGGCTTGGGACACGTCTCCGTTCGGTGGTATCCGGACGACCAAAGGTTCTTGCAGAAGTAAATAACCGTCCTTTTATTACTTACCTTTTGGAACAGTTAAGCCAAGCAGGAGTAAAAAAAGTTGTTTTATGTACAGGTTATTTAGGAGAACAGGTAAAAACAATTTTCGGTGAGTATTACAAAGGCCTTACACTATTATATTCTCAGGAGCAGTCAGCTCTTGGAACCGGCGGTGCACTTAGGCTGGCATTACCACTATTAAAATCGGACATAGTCCTGGTCTTAAATGGTGATTCATTTTGCCAAACAAACCTTCCTTATTTCCTGAACGGACACATTGAAAAGAAGGCCATTGCTTCCTTGCTTCTGACTGAAGTGTCAGATGTTGGCCGTTACGGCTCTGTTCAGTTGTCGATGGATGGCGAAATTATATCTTTTGAAGAAAAAGGCATGGAAACCGGACCAGGATTAATAAATGCCGGGGTGTACCTTTTAAATCATGCCTTTCTGGAATCGATACCGGTAAATACTAATATTTCATTGGAGCGCGAGACGTTTCCATTGTGGATTAACAAGGGACTTTACGGCTTTCAGAGTAAAGGAAATTTTCTTGATATTGGAATACCTCAAGATTACGCAGCGGCTGGACATTTTTTAAAGAGTAATATTGTGGGTATCCATTAAGGAGGAAAAATGATTATAAGCAGAACACCTTTCCGTATTTCATTTTTTGGCGGTGGAACTGATTATCCGGCATGGTACCAGAAACATGGTGGGGCAATACTGGCAACCGCTATAAATAAATACTGTTATATTACTTGCCGTTATCTTCCTCCCTTTTTTGAGCATAAATTCCGTATTATTTGGTCAAGAATTGAGAATTGTAGTGATATTAACGATATTAATCATCCTGCTGCGCGTCATATTTTAAATTTTTTGAAAGCCGATCGTGGTGTTGAGATACATCACGTTGGCGATCTCCCTGCCAGAAGCGGAGTGGGTTCAAGTTCTTCTTTCACAGTTGGACTACTTCACGCCCTATACGCCCTTAAAGGTTATATGCCCACCAAACAGCAGTTGGCAGAAGAAAGTATTTTTATTGAGCAAAATATTATTAAAGAAACCGTAGGGTCGCAGGATCAGGTACTTGCCGCACATGGTGGATTCAACCATATTGTATTTCTAACAAACGGGGAAATCTCAATTCGGCCTGTAATCCTGACAGCAGAGCGACTTAATGAACTTAATTCACACCTGATGCTGTTTTACACCGGTATAAAGCGTACCGCTGCTGATGTTGCAAGTACGTATGTCAATGATATTGAAACCCGCAAACGTCAACTTCGTATTATGAAAGACCTTGTAGAAGAAAGTATTTCGATCCTTAATAGCGGCAATGATATTACCGCTTTTGGAGAATTGATGCACGAATCCTGGTTGGCCAAGCGTAGCCTGAGTCCTAATGTCTCTAATCCCCACGTTGACGAAATTTATGAAAAAGCGCTTGCTGCAGGTGCAATTGGCGGCAAGTTAACTGGAGCGGGAGGGGGGGGATTTCTCTTACTTTTTGTTACACCGGACAAACACGAATACGTTAGAAAAATATTGAATAATTTAATTTACGTGCCTTTTAAGTTTGATTTTTCTGGAAGCCAAATTATCTATCATAACTTTGAAGAAGATTATTCATATCTTGAAAAAGAGCGAAGCAGTCAAACTATAATCCCATCTCAAGAACTTGAAATGTATACCGACCGGGTATTGCAAAAAATTTAATTTTTATAAGAGAGTTTTATCATGCTTATGAGTCTCAATAAAGAAATTTTACGTCAAACAGATATTCAAATGCTTGAAAATAAAGCCAGAAGTATCAGAGCAACCTGTATTAAAATGGCTCATGACGGTAAAGAGGGGCATTTAAATGGGGCGTTAAGTTGCGTTGATTT
>JAHFOY010000168.1 GCA_023261485.1 Planctomycetota bacterium | reverse complement strand
TGCTTAACTTGTTTTTATCTAAGTTAGAACTTGACCCTAACAATGAAAAAATCCAATCGGTTTATCAAGAACTGAGAAATTATGGCACTATTGCCGCTTAAATTTGTCTGAACTGTTGTTTAGACAGGATTTACAGGATATTTTCCTTTTTGATTTCGTTTTATCCTGTCTCACTAAACCATCCTGACAATCTGCGTTCATCCGTGTCCAATAAACTATTCAAAACCCAGTAAATCTTTGAACTTTTCTCCGCGGTCTCTGTGGTTCATTTTATATTTATCACTGTGGCTGGTATTTTGAGATTGTCCTGAGTTTACTGAGAAACGACTCTGCCACACTGCGCGACTTTATCAGAACGGACGCCTCGTGATTCTTTTTTAATGCACTGTACGTCCAGTTTGTACTGCCCACAATGGTTATATAGTTGTCTATGACCAGTATCTTGCTGTGTGTGACGCGGTCTTTGCTGTCGTAATACACAGGAACGCCATTTTTTTTGAGCAGTTCATAAGCATCCTGACTCCTTCGTTCTGTTTTTTTACCCTTTTTGCCTTCTTCCCAAAACATGGTGTTTTGATCAAATATAACCGTTACTGCTACACCACGCCGATGGGCGCCGATAAGGTCGTTGACCAGATTATATTCCCAGCCATGATTATATTTGGGATTGATATCGGCCATGTACATGACGCACGTGATTGACTGCTTTGCAGTAATCAATGCCTGATGAACCTGGGGATAATAGTCCCCATCCACCAGTGGTGTAACATCGTCGGCAGGGAGGCCGAAGGAAGGGTGTGTGTAAAAAATACAACCTGTTATGGCAATAGTAGTGAGAAGTTTGGTTGTGATATGTATTAAGTGTTTCATAGGATATTTCCCGAACCGAACAAAAATATTTTTACACACCCCTTCAATCCCCTCTCGAGAGGGGACTCTGGGGTGTGTTAGAATTTTCTTTTTTACAAACTTTGAAATTCCTCATGGAGTTTACACTGAACGAATGTGAATATGCTCGGATAACAAGCACTCAATGTCAACTTATTTAGTTCGTTTACTATACAAGAGTACCCATTACAACAGAGGGTGTTATCCCTTTTATTCTAACAGAAACGATGGTATTTTTGATTGTGTCGGGACCGTTAAATAAAACCTTTATATATCTTTCGGAGTAACCACATAACTTATTTGTCTTTGTATCCCTTTCAACTTCTGCAAGCACCTCTGCAACTTTGTTCAACAACTGTTTTTTGTAGGCAAAAGCCAGGGTATCCGCCGTAGTTTCCAGCATGGCTTTTCTTTGTTTGATAATTTGAGGATGGCATTGATCTGACATCTTTGCCGCCGGAGTGCCTTCTCTTACGCTAAAAGGGAATATGTGCATCCGGCTGAATCCCGCCTTTTTACACAGGTTGACAGTGTTTTCGAAGTGTTCATCCTTTTCCCCTGGAAAGCCCACCATGACATCTGTGGTGAATGACGGCAGATCAATCTTCGAATGGATGTTGTCTAAGACCTCTGCATATTGTGATACCGTATACTTTCTGTTCATCCTCTTCAGAATAAAATCATCTCCACTTTGAAGCGGAATATGAAAGTGAGGGCACGCCTTTTTTGTATGGGCAACAAGGTCGATTAAGTCGTTTGTTATTTCGTTGACCTCAATAGAGCTTAACCGGAGTCTCTCCAGACCCGAAAGATTACTGAGCATGTGAATAACGTCCAACAAACAGTGATTTCCCTGCGCATCCCTGCCATAAGCCCCCAGATGAATGCCCGTCAGTATAATTTCTTTATAGCCGTTCTGGATCAGGCGCTTTGCCTCTTCAATGATATCATGTGGCCTTCTGCTCTTGATACCGCCCCGAACATAAGGGATGATGCAGTAGGAACAGTACATATCGCATCCATCCTCAATTTTCAGGAATGCCTTGGTGTGTCCGGCAAAATGACTTATCTTGAGATTGTAAATGGAATCTTCAGTTCGTTTGAAAAGGGATTTTCCATCTGAAAGTCCCTTTTCACCCTCCCCCTTACCCCTCCCATCAAGGGAGGGGGGAATCATCTCCCCTTGTGAAGGGGGGGATTTTGGGAAGGTAATTGAACTTGAGTCTGCGACATCACCTTCGTTAGAAGCGGGAAGTTTTGTTATCCCCCTCGTTTCCCCTCCCCTAAGTGGGAAGGGATTAAGGGGCGGGTGATTTTCATGGTCATTTAAGCCTTCCAAAGGCATGATTCTTTTCTGTTCAGGGGTAAGGCGCACCGTGCCGCTACTTACAATTTCCGCCAGACACGACTCTTCGGCCTTGGTAATCACGTAGTCCACCCCTTCCATTTTTTTTATGGTCTCGGCATCCGCCTCTGCATAACAACCGGTAACGACGACTGTTGCTCGTGGATTTTTCCGCCTGACTTTTTTAATGTATTGACGTGATTTCTCATCGCTGACCGATGTAACCGTACATGTGTTGATTACATAAAGGTCTGCGGCTTGTTCTGGTTCGGTCTCGACGAATCCTTTGGCAGCAAGGGATTCCCGGATTGCCTGGGTCTCATATTGATTGACCTTGCAACCAAGCGTAATAAAGGCGCACGTCTTCATGGTTTTGACAGTATTCACGGGAGTTTCAAAATAGACACAAAGTCATTAAGTTTTTCTTTTTTTAAACTCTGAGACCTCAGCGTTCTCTGCGGTGAATCGATTTGTTGCAAATCCCAAAAACTAGTTGACAAAAATTACAGCCACTGTACACTACGGAAGAACGGGAATTTACACGAACATACCGTAATCTCTTTTCTGTTGCGCTTATTCGTGCCAATTCGTGGTTCAATAATTACGAATGATTCTATCAGACTGTATACCCTTTTTGAAGAGAAAATCAGATGATTATCGGCATACCAAAAGAAATCAAACCTGACGAATACCGCGTAGCTCTTATTCCTGTGGGTGTAGAGGAAATGTTGAAACACGGACATACGGTGCTTGTAGAAAAAGGCGTCGGCGTGGGAAGCGGCATTCCTGATCAGGAATATAAGAGGGCTGGGGCAAAGGTAGTTGATAATCCCAAAGAAATATACAACCAGGCGCAGTTCATAATGAAGGTCAAAGAACCGCTGGCCGAGGAATACCCTTTATTGAGGGAAGATCAGATTATTTTCACTTTTTTCCACTTCGCCGCCTCAAAAACATTGACAGATGCCGTACTAAACGCAAAGGTGGTGGCCATTGCCTATGAAACAATTCGGGACGAGCATGGTCAACACCCAATTCTGACGCCCATGAGCGAGGTGGCAGGGCGGATGTCAATTCAGGAAGGCGCAAAATATCTGGAGAAACCCATGCATGGCCGCGGAATACTTCTGGGCGGAGTGCCGGGAGTAGCTCCTGCGGAGGTGGTTATTATAGGTGGCGGTATTGTAGGTGCAAATGCAGCAAAAGTAGCCGCAGGGCTTGGGGCAAGGGTAACGGTTCTCGATGTCAATATGGAAAGGCTCAGGTATCTGGATGACATCATGCCGAAGAACGTCGTAACGCTCATGTCAAATGCCCACAATATACGGGAGAAGGTTAAAGACGCTGACCTGCTGATTGGCGCTGTGCTTATCGAAGGTGCACGGGCGCCGTATGTGGTAACGAAGGATATGGTTCAAACCATGAAGACAGGCGCGGTAATTATCGATGTAGCCATCGACCAGGGAGGATGCATAGCGACCAGCAAATCCACCACCCACAGCAATCCTATTTATAATGTATATGATGTTATTCATTACTGTGTGGCGAATATTCCAGGTGCTGTGGGACGCACATCAACCCATGCGTTGACCAATGTGACGTTACCATACGCCTTAGAGATTGCCGACAAAGGTTACGAACGTGCAGCCCATGAGAATCATGCCATACTGAGAGGAATTAATATGATAAAGGGAAGGGTTACAAACAAGGCAGTGGCTGATGCCTTTGGGATGGAATATAGTGCGTTTACATAATTAAAAGAAACCACAGATTCCGCAGATTGCACAGATAAATCAAAAATTAGGTGTGGTATTCGGCATTAATTGTGACATATTCATGCGATAGGTCGCATGTCCAGATGGTGTCTTTGCATTCCCCCAAACCAAGTTCCAGGCGGATATTGATATCCGTATTTTTCATGGATGTGCTCAGCTTACTGAGGTCACACTGCGTCGGCATGCCTTTGGCAAAGATCAAAATATCATTAATAAATAGGTTGGTTGTTGATTCATCCAGCGTCACGCCCGCATACCCCGCGGCAGAGACAATGCGTCCCCAGTTGGGGTCTTCTCCGTTGATTGCCGTTTTTACGAGCGGTGAGTCTGCGATTGATCTGGCAATCCTTGCTGCATCGCTGCGTGACTTTGCACCCATCACATCAATCTGAATGAATTTCGTAGCGCCTTCGCCGTCCTTCACAATGGCCTTTGCCAGGTAGTTGGTTACATAATTTAGCCCCTGTTGAAATAACGGCAGTTCCGGGCTATTTGAGGTGATATTTACTCCGGATGCCCCATTTGCAATGATTGCTATGGTATCGTTGGTGCTCATGTGGCCGTCAATGGTAATACGGTTGAAAGAGGATTCGACGGCATTTCTGAGGCATTCATTGAGAAGCGGGGCTGGCATGGAGACGTCTGTCGTAAGGAAACAGAGCATGGTTGCCATGTTTGGGGCGATCATCCCCGCGCCTTTTGTAATTCCACCAATAACCACATCTTTATTACTTATCTTCAGCCGAACGGCAATGTCTTTTTGTTTTGTGTCCGTCGTCATAATGGCCCGCGCCATGTTATTGCCGTGTGCGGGTGTGTTTCCCAAGGATGAAGCAGCGGCTTTAATACCAGCACTGATCTTGTCCATTGGGAGTGGTCTGCCAATAATACCGGTAGAGGCGACCAGGATTTCATCCTCAGAAATTTTCAGACTGTGTGCTGCAAGTCGTACCATTTCTTCGGCATCTTTATAACCTCGCTCTCCAGTACAGGCATTGGCATTACCGCTGTTGATAACAAATGCCCGTACGTGACCTTTTTGTGCAACTTTTCTGCTCAGCTTTACCGGCGCTGCGTAGATTTGATTTGT
>JAHFOY010000039.1 GCA_023261485.1 Planctomycetota bacterium | reverse complement strand
GATGAGCAGTACGGCATCTGCCCCTGCTGACCGCGCCTCGTAGATCTGATAAGCATCAACAATAAAATCCTTCCGCAGGATGGGTAAATTCACAGACTTTTTCACCCCGGTTAAATAAGACAGGCTGCCCTGGAAGAATTTCTCGTCCGTAAGGACCGAGATGGCCGCAGCGCCACCGGTTTCATAAATACGGGCAATTTCGACAGGATTAAAATCCTCTCTGATAATACCCAGAGACGGAGAGGCTTTTTTTATTTCCGCTATTATCCTGATATTAGTATCGGATTTTAGTGCCGCACCAAATGGCCTTGCACTCTGTCTTTTCTTACATTGTTCCTTTAGCGTTTCAACAGAAATACGCTTTTTGTTTTCGGCAACCTCACTCAATTTATATTTATAAATCTCATCCAGAATAGTCATGAGTGTTTCTTCCTCAGTAAAAACCGCATAAAGCGGTTATCCCTATCGGGAAAGGCATTTGTTATAATGAGTTCTCGCATAGAAGAAACGGACTGGAAGAGACGATAGGAAACCCAGGCACACAACACAAATCTTATTGTTAGATAAGAAGTGTGATGGGCTAAGAGTCTGAAAAGGAAATTACACGAGAGAATCGTAAACAGCGCTATTGCAGCATAAAGACAGTATTTATAGCGGTAGCGGATGCCGTATCCAAGCCCCATCATGAACAGCCCTATCACAATATATCCGAAACCGTAGCCGCGTTGAGCTAAACCCTGGCTGATGGTCAACGCAACAATACTCAGGATGATACCCAGAATGCCCAGAAATATCACCAGATTTGCTACTTTGCCAACACGTTGAGCATGATTTATCGGAGATTTCTCGTTCATTTCACAAATTTTACCAAATAATTTGTCATTATCTCAACCTATCGAATAGCATCAATAATAATTAAGACGCCAAAAATAATGAATATGGCCGTTGAAACATATTTTATTAATTTTTCAGGAAGTTTTTTCCCGGCAATAATACCGACAACTATTGCAACTGCATCCGCTGCAACCATACCAAATGTCGATCCCAGCCAAACTCCCAGGAAAGAGTGATATTGAGCGGCAAGCGAGATCGTCGCTAATTGGGTTTTATCGCCAAGTTCCGCCAGAAAAAAAGCAATAGCAACGGTCAATATTGGACATAACTTATTTCCTTTTTTTTCTTTCTCATTACAGGAGTCCCCTTTTAAAGTCCAGATACCGAAACCAATAAATGAAAGTCCGATTAAAATCTTCATATAGAATAAGGGAATGAACGCACTTACCTTCTCACCGATTACCACAGAAAACAAATGGACTACAAGCGTCCCGATAAGAATGCCTATCAAGACCTTTGTCGGTTTATACTTTGTTGCAAATGAGAGCGCCACTAATTGAGTTTTATCGCCCATCTCTGCGATAGCAATGAGAAAGAAAGACGATACAAAACTTAACATTTACCTATCCTTTTATATACATCTGTAACGCAACATCAAAATAAAAGTGTATATCTTTATCAGAAAATGGCTGGGTAGTCAACCTAAAACACGGTTGATGTAGAGGCTGCCTTTGACAACGTTTCTTATTCGCGCAACCGAGACGGTTGCGCTACCAGTTTAAAATTCCTTAAACATAAAAAGCCTCCTGCACTTTTTCAAATGCAGAAGGCTTTTTGAAAACTATCTGTTTAGAAAAGGCTTCTTAGTGGTGTTCCTCTTCTACGATAAATTCTACGGCATCATTGTAAGAATCTTTTCTATATCCAAATAAGGATACCACGGTTCCCGCTGCAAGCCCTGTTATCCATGCAACAATAAAGGTTATAAATACACCTTTGATTTGTAATCCTGGCACAACATTCTCGGCAATAAAGATAGCTGCCAAACCACCCAACATACCAGGCATACCATGGAGATTGTGGACGCCACAGGTATCAATGCCTTTTAATGCCTTCTGTACACGAGGCTGAATGATAGCAAAACCAATCACACTTAAAACACCAGCGACGAAACCCAAAATAAGAGAAGCCGTTGGCGTTGTATGGGCACAGGAAGAACCAATTGCCACGCCGCCGGCAAGGGCTGCATTGGCCATATCTTCAATGGCGATCTTTTTCCTGATCATCGTGCTTGCAATGTAAGTAGCCACCGTTGCGCCACACAATGAAAGAATTGTGTTTACAGCAGCAATAGGCATTCTTGATATCTCAGCCGGTGCAGCACAGAATGACGGCCAGAATATCCACAGCATCATACTCCCAAGCATCGAGAATTGATTGCTGATCTTATCGGATTCGATTTTTTTGTTAAAGTCTTCGCTGGTAGTCATTCTCACAATCACACCTAGTCCGAAATACGCCCCAAACTGGTGAATAACAATGGAACCGCCAGTATCAATCAGTAGTCCCTTCGGAATAATGCCCATACCATTGTCTAACATAATCCATTCATTCAGCATATAAGACGGAACGAATATCAATGCCATGATAATATACTGGGACATCTTCAATCTGCCCAAAAATGCCCCTGTGGCAATCAATATACTCGCCGCACAGAATTCAGCAAGGATTAATCGATCCATTTTTAATTCGGCCGGTTCCCCAAAAATACCCATTTTCTTGAGAAACATATAATAAGGAATAACAATACTTACCGCAATATAGGTAGCAGTGACAGCGCCATAACCATATCTCTTTACGAACACCATTAAAAAACCGAAACCAACCATCAACATAGCCATTACATGTATGGCCTTGCCGTATTTCGCCAATTCAAGAAAATCCTCAAGCGCCGCAGAGACTGCGCCTGCAGCTTCAGCCTGGTGGGAAGCAGACTCGGCGCCCGCTTTTGTATGCGATTCAGCCGTATTACTGGCAAGAATAATTTTATGGCTTCCGGGATTTACGTCCGATGCGTTCTCTATCGTAGACCATGAGTTCCAATCGTGCTGGCTGTCATTCATTGCGAGCAATGGTTGATCCACCGTACGATTTTCCAATTCATTCCCTGTCGCTTCGACCCCACTGGCAGTGTTTGTCACCCCCAGCAAAGGGAAGCACAAAATACCCATGCATATAACGACGTACAACTTCAAAAACCTTTTTATCGCCATCTTGATTTGCCCTCCTTTTCTAATAACGTTTATGAGATTAGTACATCACGCATAAATTCTATATATTTATTCTGTGTAATAAATTAAAGTGACTTAATATTCTTTGCAAAATACGTTAAATGTCGTTTCAGATTAATATTTTAGGGGATATATATATTCCATTTGACTGGAAATATCAAGTGAAAATATGAAAAATAGGATATTAATGAAATATCGGTAAATATTTGTTTTATTGATCCATCAATTGTGCTTTCTTGAACTCGTAGTCTTCTTCGGAGATTACCCCCTCTTCTCTCAATTTATTGAGCTCTGATAACTTGTCGTTTTCGACTTCTTCTTTGTCAGGAGCGGGAATAAGGTCTTGCGGGTTTGCGCCGGAAAGCTCATTAAGCTTATGTTTATAGTCCTCTTCCGTAATAAGCCCTTCGCTGTACAATTCTTTAAGCTCTTTTATCCTTTCATCTTCGCTTTTATCTTCAACCGTGTTTTCAGACGGCACAGAAGCCGGTCTTTCTTCTGATATGCCCGTGAGTTTACTTTTCTTACTTTCATAATCCTCTTCAGTAATCAAGCCCTCTTGCCTCATTTCTTCTAACATCTTCAATTTGTCTTCAGATTGAGGCGCTTTTTCTTCCGACTCGACTTCGTGCACCGACGGCTCAGTCTCACCGGATAAAGCGGGTGTATTCAATTGAGCGTCCTGATCTTCATGAGTAATGCTTTCATCTGCCGGTATGTGTTCCTCCTCTGCTTTTTCTACAATGGGTTCTTCTTCTATCGGTGTCTTCTTTTTCGTGGGAGCTTTTGGCTCAGGCAATTCACCGATGTCTTCGCCTTTAATGAGTGCATCCTTCTTTTCCTCATATTCTGAAGCGGAAATCGTCCCTTCTTCTTTGAGTTCCAACAGCTTCGTAAGTTTTTCGTGCAAATCGCTGATATTTATTGCGGGTTTTTCGGCAGGTACTGATGTTTTTTTTGCTTTCTTTTTTTTACCTTCTGACGTAGGCGATCTTCTGGCAGGAACCGAAGTTTTTTCATTCTCTTCCACTGTATTCAATTCGTCCTGTAAAGCCTCATTTACGGGCTTTTCGCTTACCTTTTCCGGTTTAAATGCAGGCTTTTTTTCTTCCCTATCCCCGGATTCTTTAGCAACTGAGACATTCTTCACTTCCGTAACCTTTTCAGGTTTTTTCATAGCTAGTCTTTTTTCTTCCATTTTAACCCGGTCTGCCTTTCTTTTCTCCTTGATTCTTTTTTCATCCCTGCCGTCAAAAGGAGGAGAGAAAATGGAAACAGCGACAAAGGGTTCACTGCCGGTATTGAGGAACTTGTGCACGGTTTTCGTGGGAATTTGCAAAATAGAACCCGGTTTCACCATATACCTGGTGCCGTCAAGGGTGGCAATACCACTCCCCTTTTTTACATAAACGACCTCATCATGCCGTTTGTGATAATGGGGATGCAGTTCCCCATTTTCACGGACTTGAACGAGATGCATGCTTGAATTTTTATTCTCACTAACGTCGGTGATTTTCACTTCTTCATCTTTGCCAAGAGGGTTCTTTTCTGCAACTTCTTCAATATTTTTTACCGTAGATGAATATACTTCAGGAAATTTTGTAGGATGTTTTAAGGACTCTATGAAGTTGGTTGGATAATACCTTACCGTTGTACAACCAAGAAAGACCAGCGACAGGAGGGGAAATACAAAACGCAGAATAGTTCTTATATTGTTCATTAATTATGACAGCGTACCGCTAATATTTAGAGTTTTTCTAAAAGATTCATTCGGTGGCATACCACCATATCTACGGCTGATCATTATGTACTGTTTTGTATTAAAACAAAAGATATATGGTATTGCAAGTGAGTATTTAAAATGCTTGAGGTATTACCACTAAGGCATCTTATTCGAGAATAACTTCATTGACATTTTGTCAGCTTATTTCTATCATAAAATCAATGAAGATAAACGAGGAAAGAAGAAGGTTTATTAAAAAAGCCTTACATATAGGTGGCGGTATTTGTGCATCCACAATCATTGGAAGGACAATAATAGAAAATGCCTCATGTATTTCATGGGGTGGAGAAATACTTACAATAAACCCTGTCGTGGTTATCGCGCGCGATAACAGCATACTCGCAGAAACTGGAAATTTAAGAGAAAATATTATTTCGGGTTTATTGCACAAAGCCGTGATGCAGTTGACTAACACCCCTTCGCAAGAAAAGGCATGGCAGACCCTTTTTAAACCGGACGATGTTGTCGGTATAAAATTAAACTGCCTCTCAGGGAAAACCATGTCTCCTCACGTTACGGTTGTAGAGTCTATCCTACAGGGTTTAAAATTTGCGGGCGTTAAAGATAAAAATATTATTGTATTCGAGCGGTTTAACCGGGAACTCGAGACCTCCGGATTCCGCATCAGACGAACGACCGACGGTGTTCGGTGTTTTGGTACCGATGAACTTCCAGGCGGCGGTTACGAGTCCGAACCGCAATTCGCCGGCAGTGTAGGAACGTGTTTTAGCAAAATAGTATCGCAACTGTGCTCCGCAATTATTAACGTCCCCGTCCTGAAAGACCACGATCTGGCCGGTATCAGCGTGGCCATGAAAAACTTTTTCGGCGTCATCCATAATCCCAATAAGTATCACGGTAACAACTGCAATCCTTTTATTGCGGAGTTAAATACCCATCCCTATATTACTGATAAGGTAAGGTTGATTGTGTGCGATGCCCTTCTGGCGCAATACAATGGCGGACCGGGTTACAAACCGCAATGGACATGGAATTACAACGGAATTATCGTGGGGAGAGACCCTGTTGCCCTTGATCGGATATGCCACAATATAATCGAGGAAAAACGAAGTGAAATGAGGCTTCCTTCTTTAAAGCAGGCAAAACGTGAACCCAAATATATCTCAACTGCTGCCACATTAGGTTTGGGTATAGATGATCCTTCTAAAATCAAATTAGTCCAAGTATAAAATAATCGTGCTTCTTTGATGTACAGATAAGTAAAATCTATTGAATGATTCTGTACCCTCTGTTATAATTTTGCACGTATGAGTAATTTATTTTGGATTAAGGTCATGTCTCGTACATGACCTTTTTTATGTATAAAGATCGTCATAATAAAAAACCAATAGGAAAAACAAGATGTCATCACCATTTACAGAAGATCAAATAAAGCGTTATTCGAGACACATTATCCTTCCGGAGGTAGGTGGAAAAGGTCAAATTAAGCTTTTAAAGGCCAGGGTATTCTTGGTAGGCGCGGGAGGGCTAGGCTCTCCTGCGGCATTTTACCTTGCCGCAGCGGGCATAGGAAAGATCGGTATTGCCGATAGCGACATTGTAGACCACTCAAATCTGCAGCGACAAATCCTGCATTCCACAAAAGATATAGGGCGTTCTAAGGCAATCTCTGCCAAAGAGACACTGGAGGCGCTAAATCCGGATATCGAAGTAGTTCCTTACACAGAGCGTCTCACTTCAGAAAATATCCTCGATATTATCAAGGACTACGATGTCATCCTTGACGGAGCCGATAACTTCCCAACCCGATACCTCGTTAACGATGCCTGCGTATTCCTCAAGAAACCCCTCTCTCACGGCTCTATCTTCAGGTTTGAAGGACAGGTTACTACTATTGTGCCCTTTGAGGGACCTTGCTACCGCTGTCTGTACGAAGCGCCGCCCCCGCCGGGTCTCGTCCCTTCATGCCAGGAGGCGGGCGTCCTGGGTGTATTGCCAGGAGTTGTAGGCTCTATCCAGGCCACAGAAGTGGTAAAACTTATTCTGGGCAAGGGAGAAATACTAAAAGGGAAATTGCTCATTTACGATTCCTTGAACATGGACTTCAAAAAGGTCAAGATACATAAAAATCCCACCTGTCCAGTATGCAGCGACAAGGCTACCATCAAGGAACTCATCGATTATGAAGAGTTTTGCCATGCCCACGTTGGCTCATAGATAGATAGGTACTGCTGAGCCTTCGTTCATTGGTTAAAGACAAATTTCCAATAAATATTTTTATAGAAGGTAACCGGATGAATACTCAAATAATTCCTCACCAGATAGGTAAAGCAATATTTGTTGTACTTACAATTTTATTTGTGAATATGATTACAGGTATCGCCGCCTTTAAAAATCTCAATGCAGGAGAAACGCCGTTGAAAACACAAACAGAGGTAAAAAACATATCACCAAAGCAAGCCAAAGAGCTAAAGGACAAGGCAAAAGATGTGTTTGTGCTGGACGTACGCAGCAGAGAAGAATATGACGAGGTGCATATAAAAGATGCCAATCTCATCCCAATCCAGGAACTGGAGCAAAATATCAACAAAATTCCCAAAGATAAGAAAGTAATTGTGCATTGTGCAGCCGGGAAACGCAGTGCAAAGGCCTGCGAGATACTAAAAGACAAGGGATTGAAAGAGTTGTATAACCTGGAGGGCGGGATTAATAAATGGCAGGCGGAAGGCTACCCGGTTGAAAAACCTTAATTTATCATTTCATATCTTCTTCGTTATCAGGCCAACAACCCTCCCTAAAGGTTTATAAGTTCTTCCATTCGCATAGTTGCTTAATAATATCGCGTACCAATTTGCCAACTTCTCCCTCCAAAATCATAAATCAATGCTTCGGATATCATACGACATGGTATTTACATTCCCATAAAGAATCCGGGTATTTATTTTCTTTTTGATTATCATAACTCTAGGAAAATTTGCTTTGTTATGGAATTCATATCACAACTATGGCAACCCTACCATAGAATCTTCACCTTTCAAGACGTATCTAGCCTTCATTACATTTTGCCAGCCTTATAAATGATGTCTTCAACTTTCCTTTTTTTAAGCAGATATAACTTATTAAAAAATCATTTTTTTGATACGCATGCGAGGCACGCTTTTGGCATATAAACGATAACAACAAGATTGGATGCCGGTATCACGAATTAAATACAGCACGTAAGGGTTGAAGATTTCCAACCCCCGCGTTGAAATTCCTTTACATCAAGCCAATCTATTAAATGTGTGTTCTGTATTTTGTTTAAATATTTGGAAAAAAATGAAAGGGGGTGATAAACATGGCAAAGGTACAAAAATCTACAGATTCGTCCAGTCTTGCTGAGGTTGTAGACAGGATACTCGATAAGGGTATCGTTGTCGATGCATGGGTAAAGGTGTCGCTTGTAGGTATTGAGTTGCTTTCAATAGAGGCCAGGGTTGTGATCGCATCAGTTGAAACATATCTGAAGTACGCAGAGGCGATTGGTTTGACGGCAACCGCCGCTTCACCGGCCTAGACTAACAGATACTTGTTCTAAGAGAGTGACCTCGGATATATCGCAACTTTCATTCGAATAGCCTGTTCCGGGGAAAGCCGAAGGAAGAAAAGGAGTTCGAATAACTTTAACACGGAAATTTTACTTATAACAAAAGGAGATTAATAACATGGCAAAGGTACAAAAATCCACCGATTCGTCCAGTCTTGCTGAAGTTGTAGATAGAATACTTGACAAGGGTATTGTGGTCGATGCATGGGTAAAGGTGTCACTGGTAGGTATTGAGTTGCTTTCAATAGAGGCCAGGGTTGTGATCGCATCAGTCGAAACGTATCTGAAGTACGCAGAGGCGATTGGTTTGACGGCAACTGCTGCTTCACCGGCTTAGCAGTATGAATGGGAATAAGATGGCCGTCATCTTAAGAATGACGGCCATCTTTAACTCGATTTGTGGGAATTTCGAACTGGTAGCGTAACCGTCTCGGTTGCGCTTTGGCTTAGAGAAAGGAGTATTTTATGGGTAACTTTACCGATGAAATGTCAAGACTTGCGGATGAAATCCGGACAATGAATGAGACTCGTGACAATTTTATCAAAGGGATTCAAAATGCGGTTAAACAAGAGACAGATGGGACAAGGCAGTTCATTGCTAATTTCAGAAACGACATGAATGGCGCCCACGAAGCCTTCTTTGGGCGAAAAGCCTTTCGTAAAAGGTAATTTTAGGAGCAGCCTTGAAATAATCGGTACAGGTTGCATACGCGCTGTGTGGCTAAGAACATAATAATGCCATTTCTTTTCCCCACCTTCTCATGAATTATAATGGGGCTGAATATTCATCCATGGCTACGATATTATCGATTATCAGGAAAATCGTTTTAGGAAAAAATCGAATGCCCGGTATTTCACAGGAAAGGAAAGTGGTAAGCGTCACCTGCGCATTTTGCGGGGGCAGCGGGAAGGACCCTTTTGGCATTATGTCTCACCTCTCTGAATGTTGCGTTTGCAAGGGTAAAGGTATGGTCAAGACACTATCGCCCTACAGACGGTGTGCCCACTGCAGTGGCACAGGAGCTGTCAAGACACTGACATGCACTGCATGTATGGGGAAAGGCGTTTTACCGATTAGTGGAGAGGATACTCGTATATGCCCGGTGTGCGGTGGTTCCGGCGATGACCAATCAGCTTCTGCGATGTATTGTTTGCAATGCCGTGGCAGTGGAATTATTCCTGCAAAATAACAATTTTTGAATGACAACAATAATAAGGAGATGCGTGAATGAACACAGCCGTAATCGAAACCCACCAGCAGTCTCATGAATCGGGAGTATCTCTTGAACCAAGCAACGGATTTGCGATTACTCCACATATAGAGGAAATTGTTGAATCAGCGATTGCCTATCTTCAAGCAGGCTATCCCGTTCACTTTTCGGGTCCTGCCGGAACAGGCAAAACGACTTTGGCATTCCACGTTGCCTCAAGGCTTGAAAGACCCGTAACGCTGATTCATGGCGATGATGAGTTCAAGACGTCAGACCTTATTGGCAAGCATGATGGTTACCGAAAGAAAAAGCTCTACGATAATTTCATCCATTCAGTGGTGAAATCTGAAGAGGAGATGCAAACCATCTGGGCAGACAACCGCCTTACCAGCGCATGCAGAAACGGTCACGTACTCATCTATGATGAATTTAATCGCTCAAGGCCCGAAGCAAACAACGTCCTGCTTAGTGTTCTTCAAGAAGGGATTTTAAGCGCACCGAAGCGAAGCAGGTACGGCAGCGGACATCTTGAAGTACATCCCGATTTCCGGGCCATCTTCACATCAAATCCTGAGGAATACGCAGGCACCCACAAGGCACAGGACGCGCTTATAGACCGTTTTGTAACAATACAAATTCATCATTTTGATCGGGAAACAGAGATTAAGATCGTGGAGGCCAGGTCAGGTATTTCACGGGAAGACGCAGAGACAATTATTGATATCATCAGGAAACTAAGGAATATGGGTGTCAACAATCACCGTCCCAGCATTAGGGCAGGCATCATGATTGCCCGTATACTTGCCCATCGCGGCGGATGCGCCGCATGGAGCGACCCGGTCTTCCGCCGTATCTGTCAGGATGTGCTCAACACCAATACGATCAAGATTACCCGAGATGGAAAGACGATCATGCAGGAAAAGATATCTGACATAATACAAAAAGTATGTGATACGAGGCATGTAAATAATATGGAAAAACTGTCATTTATTCCTGAAACATATTGTGGCTCAGCCACTGGAGAGTGAAGGAGCAAAGAAAATGAAAATGCCTATGAAACGAAAAGGTATGAATGATATAAAGACCCATGCGGGTACCGTAGACCGGACTTTTTTGCCTCACAAGGCATTTATGAGAATTTCTTGCCTTGAAATGGAAAAGGCTCATCGCATCAGGGAAATGGAAAACTCTCGCCAACGCATCAAAGCTATTAAAAATCGCCTCAAAGAGATAGAAGCCGAAACAAAAACCCTTTTAAGCCGAATTAATACAACCGCAGATATGGGGGGGAATACAAACAAGAACAAAGGACTCGTGCTCAAATATTAAAACGAAAAGGAGATTTAGCGATGAAAATAAATTGTATTCTATGCGGCCATAATTTCGATTTAAATGACACCTATGACGATTACGAGGGAGATGTTAAATGCTGGGTCTGTGGAGGCATACTGGATGTTAAATTGCAGGAAGGCAAGCTGAAATCTCTGAAGTACGTCAAGACACCTCGCCCTGTATCGGAAGAAACCAGGATTGCGTAGCGCAGCATAGCCGCATCCAAAATGAATTTAACCACAAAGTAAATGAGAATTGTATTTACGATTTTAGATTTACGATTTATTAAATCCCAAATCGTAAATCGCAATTCAGAAATCGTATAATTTAGTAAAAAATGTCAAAATATTTTTGTTAAGAACTATCGGGGAGACAGCCCATGTCTGATAATGGAAAATATATTTACGGCTTCACAAGAAGTGGAGCAACGCTCGGATTAACCGTAAACGGTATTGACGGAAATCAAGTATTTGTAATATCCGATAACGGTGTTGCCGCCGTTGTAAGCGATGAACCAAAGGGTAAACTTCGCCCGGAACGAAAAAATCTTAGCGCACACAATAATGTAATAAAAGAAGTCATGAAGATATCAACCATTCTACCAGTATCTTTCGGTGTTGTGGCAGACAATGAAACAGGCCTCAAAAAGATATTAAAGTTAAATCATGATAGTTTTATAAACCAGTTGAAAAAATTGGAAGGCAAGGTCGAAATGGGCTTAAAGATTGCCTGGGACGTCGAAAACATCTTTGAGTATATGGTCAGGAAACATCGCACTCTTGAGTTATTCAGAGACAACATATTTTTAAAACCGACAGGGGCAACGCAGGAAGAAAAGCTGGAATTGGGAAGAATGTTTGAAACTGTCCTGAATGAAGACCGTGAAAAACACCTTGCAACGGTACAGGGCATCCTGAAAAACTACTGTTGTGAGATAAAGGCAAATAAACCCAAAGATGAAATAACAATAATGAAACTGGCATGCCTTGTGGAAAAGGCAAAACTGGAACAGTTTGAAAATGGGGTCTTTGAGGCGGCAAAGGAATTCGATGACAATTTTGCTTTTGATTTTAATGGGCCATGGGCGCCCCACAATTTCGTTGATATAAAACTGAAGACGGCATAACCGTTTATTCACCGCAAAGGCGCAAAGAACGCAAAGACAAATTTACGATTTCAGATTTACAATTTGTGATTTAATCCCGCATTCCAAAATCGTAAATCTAAAATCGTACATCGTACCTTATTCTTTGTAGTTAATAAAGTCTTACAAAAGGAATTTATGTTATTAATCGACGATATCTTACTTTCACCCGTAAAGGGTCTTTTTTATATTTTCAAACAGATTCATAAGGCTGCAGAAGAAGAGTTTCTTGATGAGGAGAATATCACGGCAGAGCTTTCAGAACTTTACATGATGCTTGAAACCGGCAAAATCACCGAAGAGGAATTTGACCAAAAGGAATCAGAACTCCTTAATCGGCTAGAACAGATTGAGGAATACAAGAAGAAACACTTTGAGGTAATAGAAGAAAGTGACGAGAGCGAAGACGAAGATGCGCTGGAAGAAGCGGTAATCAAAGAGAATAAAAAAAGAAGTAAAAAGTAGGTTTCATGATTCCACCCGTAATGGCGTCACACCGTGCGAAGTCGGAGTGTGGCGGAATGACAATGATATTATAATTCTAAACATTAACCGTCAATATGAATACTGTGACATTGCAAAACAATGATGTTAAACACATTTTGAATGAGAAGATAGAACACATTGCACAAGAGCCCTCATTCCTTACAAATCCAAAGCTGTCCCTGATTTGCTTTGGAGGTAAAGGCGGTGTAGGAAAAACAACCTCAGCGGCAGCAACGGCACTCTATCTTGCAAACAAAAACCCACAAAAACGTGTACTGCTGGCGTCTATTGACCCTGCTCATTCCCTCATGGACAGCTTAATGGTTGCGGATACCTTTAAGAATCTCACGGTATGGGAAATAGATGCACGTGTCTCTTTCCAAAGATTCATGGAAAAGCACAGCAATACCATTAAAAAAATCATGGGAAGAGGCACCTTCCTTGACAGTACAGATATATCGGCGCTTCTCTCCACCTCCCTGCCAGGAATAGACGAACTCATGGGAATGGTTGAACTGGTTGATCTGCTGGAAAACGATACCTATGATATCATCGTTCTCGATACCGCACCAACAGGACATACCATCAAATTCCTGCAAATGCCTCATCTCATAAAGAAGTGGACGCAATTGCTGGACTTAATGATGGAAAAGCATCGTTATATGTCGAAGTTGTATATGAGATATTATCAGCCCGATGATACCGATGCGTTTATTGAGGCATTTTCAAATGGTGCAAAAAGAGTTGAACGGGCACTGCGTAGTAAGTCTTGTGAATTTGTGCCGGTAATGCTGCCGGAAGCCCTGAGCGTCAAAGAAACAACGCGTTTCTTATCCACTTTGAAAGAGTACAGGATTCCAGTAAAAAACATTATCATTAATCGCATTAACCCATTTGGCGATTGTGCTTTTTGTAACGAGCAATTTTTACTACAAAAGAAGTATGTAGACGAAATAAGACGGCGTCTCGATGGATATAATTTTCTGATGATGCCTCTGTACAAAGAAGAAATTCACGGAAGAGAATCGTTATTGATGTTTGCAAAGGCTATGGTGGATGCCAACTACCGGAATCATAGCGCAACAAGCCGCATTACACCCCCGCTTTCTCTTTGCATGGGAGAATCGACAAACGGGGAAAACGGAGATTCAAAACCTTCTCCCGTCTCCCTTTCCCCCCTTCTCCCTTTCTCTGCTGCAGAGGAAGCATCAGACTTGGAAATAAAAGAATCTACGAATCGCTTTCCCATACCCAAATCTTCGATAGAATTCTTACTGTTTGGTGGTAAAGGAGGTGTGGGTAAGACAACCATTGCCGCCGCAACTGCATTGTTACTGTCAGACCTGTACCCCGAAAATCATATTTTGCTCTTTTCAACCGACCCTGCCCATTCCCTCTCTGATTGTCTGGAAATTGTTGCCGGAGGCGGCAGCCTTTCTCTTAATAATCTTTATATACGTGAAATGGATGCAGAGAAAGAATACGAGAAATTAAAGAGCCTTTACTCGGAGGAAATCAAAGACCTCATGGCTGCCTTTGTAAAGGAGGGAACAGCTTTAAAAGTCGTATTCGAGAAGGAAATCATAGAATCGTTTATTGATATGACCCCGCCTGGTATAGACGAGGTTATGGCCATTGCCACAATTATTGATTACATGGATGAAGAAAAATTCGACCTTTTCATTCTGGATACGGCGCCGACAGGGCATCTGATACGGTTCCTTGAAATGCCGGAGTTGGCTTTAGACTGGCTGAAATTCTTTTTTAATCTTTTTTTAAAATATAAAAATGTATTCCGTATGCCCAGGCTTTCGGCTTTCCTGGTTGATCTGTCAAAAAAAATCAAAAAACTTTTAACACTACTCCGTGACGGTGAAAAATCGCTCTTTATTCCCATCGCCATTCCTACTGAAATGGCCTACAATGAGACGTGTGATCTTGTCCGGGCCGTAAACAATCTCAAGATTCCGATGAGTCAAATGATTCTGAATATGGTGCATCCCAACCCGACCGCTACTGAATGTGCCCTGTGTATCAATAGAATTGCATATGAAAAAAAGATATTCGATAACTTTAACCGCCTGTTTCCCGGTAAAACCATGTACACCATTCATAAACAGGGGAAAGAGGTGTCCGGAATAAATAACTTACAACATTTAGGCAGGGAATTGTATGGATATTTTGTATAAATTGTTACGTATTCTTTATAAAGTATACTCGTTTTTGCGGGAACGCTTTTTCCTTATTCCTCCTCCTGAATCTCACCCTCTCCAGACTTCCATCCCTTTGATGGAGGGTATGGGAGAGGGTGAATTCGAACGGGAACTGGCGGAAAAAGAGGTATTTCATCCTTCATCTGTTTATGCCCCTGAAGGTGGAGAGGTGTTGGTTGGAAAGAGGGCAGGCAATTATGAACCTTCTCCGTTATTGGAGGAACAACATATTTCCCTTTGTGAGACGCTCGACCGTGTGCTCAATACAGGCGTGGTAGTTCACGGGGATATTACTATATCAGTAGCGAACATCGACCTCATTTACATTGGGCTGAGGGCGTTACTGACATCCGTAGAAACTGCAAGGCGGGCAGGCATAAACCATATGACAGATTTTTAAGATAAGGAAACCCACCCCGAACCCCTCCCAGGAGGGGATTTCACAATTCCCCTCCTGGGAGGGGTAGGGGTGGGTTTTTCAAAGAATAACTTGACCAGAAAGGCGGATATAAATGGAAAGACAGCGCACTGCCATAACACAGTCGACTAACTCAGCGACACTTGCCGATGTATTGGAACGAATCCTCGACAAGGGACTTGTTATTGCAGGGGATATTAAGATTAAGCTGGTTGACATTGAACTCCTGACCATACAGATACGTCTCGTGATTGCTTCTGTGGAGAAGGCGAAGGAGTTGGGTATGGACTGGTGGACAACAAACAAGGATTTCAATTCCAAATTGAATACGGCACAAAATCCGGATGAATTAGAGGCGCTCAAAAAGCGTATAGAAATACTTGAATCAAAAAAAATAAAATAAGTTTTAGCGGGAACGCAGAAATTCAAATCTCTGATCAAGACTATCAGAATCAAAAAAGGTATACCCAGAGAATTTCAGGTAAATTGAAGATACCACTTGAGTAAGGTGATAAACGATTTATTGGTGACTGGTAGCTCTTTTCTTGTCACTCGCCACCAGTTTTTGTATACAACCTGCAGGGGGCAATTCATGAATTGCCCCCTGCAACGTTGAAATTCCCGAACATTGAACATTTAAAATACTAACATAGGAAAGAAGTATTTAACATAACTGGAGGATTCATGCCAAATATCGAAACCGATTCACCTGATATATTTAGCCGTATTATGTCTGAAAAAAAGAAAACCGTTTTGCCGAATCACATCAACATCGATCAAACAGACGTAAGCAAGGGGCTTGCAAAATTAGTGCTAACCATTATCGAATTGTTACGTGAACTCCTGGAACGCCAGGCCATCAGGCGCATCGATAGCGGGACACTGACCAGGGAGGAGGTGAACAACCTGGGGACTACTTTCATGAAGCTCACGGAAAAAATGGAGGAACTCAAATCTCAGTTTGGTTTAAAAACAGAAGACCTCAACATAGACCTTGGCCCCATCGGAAAATTGCTTTAAGAGTTCGATACCCAGGATTTCGCTTTACCCGGCCAACCCAACCATCATATTTAAATGTCCATGAATTTCAAAGTTATCGGTAGTAGCCAACTCCTGTTGGCTACCGGGTACATGCACGCCATTGTGAATTGTCTGTCACCGTCAGGAGACGGCTCCCACCCCCATGTTCTAAGTTGCCGAAGGGCTAATTTATGAGCGGTTAAAGCATACGACAGGTCTATTGAGGCATTACACATGTTGGACAGGGCATGCGCGGTGCGGGATGAGGATAGGGGCAATTATGTCTTGCGCATTAACCATTATTCCGAGGACATGGCAAAAGAACTATGTCTAGAGGAGTCATTTATACTGGTTTGAAATTACTTAAACATGAAAATATGCCAATCAATTAAGTGCAGATTACTCATTTTTGCACTATCCATATCTCTCATACCCGGTATCATAGTTACAACGATATATTACATCCACGCCAGGAGTACCATAAAACACCATATCTTTGAGAAATTAAGAACCGTCGCAGAATCGAGAGTGCTTAATATTCTGTCTCTGATGGAGACAATAAAAATACGCACCATAGACTTCAGCACTGATGAGTTCGTGAGAAAATACATCGAGAAGATTGTTCTCGGAAGGGCTTCTCAACAACATGCAATAGCGAGCTTAAATAAACATCTCACTTCAATAAATAAACGGTTGTTATCGTACGATCTTATAGCCTCATCTTTCGTAGATAAGTACGGCAAGATTGTCTCATCCACCAATAAAAAGTTAATTGGAGGGGATATTTCAGGGCAGGATGTATTTATTCAGGGAATAAGGAAGAGCAGTGGTACAACGTATGTAAGTCAACCTCATTATTCTACCATTCTTGATGCAAACTGCATATGTATATCTGCTTCTGTTTTTTCTAAGCGAGGTGTCGATCCGATAGGTGTTATCGTCAATTGCTATTCCCTCGCAACGCTGAACGAGATTACCAAAAATCGCGTTGGAATGGGGCAGAGCGGTGAAGTATACCTGGTCAATAAGGACAAAATAATGTTTACAGAATCCAGGTTTGTAGATACTGCTGTGCTCAAACAGATCGTAGGCACAGGGCCAGTTCGCAAGATTCTAAAAAGTGGTGAAGATATGGTTGGCGTCTATCCGGATTACAGGGGTGTGTCTGTTGTTGGCATTTCGATGGATATTTCTGAATATGGTTGGATACTTCTGGCAGAAATAAATAAGACAGAAGCATTTGCACCACTGAAGACATTGGGCAGTATTGTATTAATTTTGGCGGTAGTTATAGGTACTACGGTTACGAGTATGGGAATCATGTTTGCTGTTTCAACATCGAGACCCATCAATGATTTAACGGTAGCAGCAGATCGAATTGCATGCGGAGATCTGAATTATAGGGTTAAGATACTTCGTAAGGATGAGATCGGTATCCTTGCAAGCAGTTTTAATATTATGACTGAGCGGCTTGCAAAAGAAATTGCCGAGCACAGGAGGGCTGAACAAGCCAAATCACGTTTAGTTGCCATCCTGGAGGCAACAACTGACTTCGTAGCTATCGCAGATACGAAAGGGCAGGTGTTATATGTAAACCATGCAGGGCGGAAGATGATGGGAATCGGAGAAAGTGAGGATGTATCGAAGACGACAATTCCCAACTACCACCCCGGCTGGGCAAATGATATCATTATTAAAGAGGGGTTACAGACCGCCATTCGTGACGGGGTCTGGGCCGGAGAAACTATGCTGTTAAGCCGCGACGGATGTAAGATTCCCATTTCTCAGGTGATCCTGGCGCACAAGCTGCCGGATGGAAAAGTCGAGTTTCTCTCTACCATTGCACGCGATATAACCGATCGCAAACGGATGGAAGAAGAATTAGAGCGTCACCGCCAACACCTTGAATCTCTGGTGGAAGAACGCGCTGCCGATTTAAAGACTATCAATAAACGACTTCAGATGGAAATATCCGAACGCAAGCAAGCCGAAGAGAAATTAAGGAAATTTGGAATATTATTTTCTGAAGTCAGAGACCTTGCCTACATTTGTGATGCAAATGGAAATATTTTATATGTAAATGAAATATTCTGTAAACTCACCGGTCATAAGCCTAACGAGTTCATTGGGAAACCATTTGCACCTCTTTTTGACGAAGATAACCAGAAAATGGCAATGGACAACTATACACGGACGTTGAGAGGGGAGAGTCCGCAGTATGAGCTTTGTTTCAAAGATACGGGAATACTATGCGAATACAAAAACTACCCCATGAGGAATGGGGAAGGAACTATAAGCGGAATACTGGGTATTGCCAGAGATATTACCGAGCGCAAGCGCATGGAGAAAGAGCTAAAGGCTCTCAATGAATCTCTGGAAATGCGTGTGGAAGAGCGTACGCGTGCACTGGTAAAGACAAATGAGGAACTGCAAATAAAAATAGAAGAGATCAAACGGACAGATGTAGCCCTCAAATCAAGCGAGGAGAACTTCCGTCAGATTACTGAACATATTCAAGAGGTCTTCTGGGTAACCTCCCTCGATGGCCATGAAATGATTTACATCAGCCCGGCGTACGAAACGATATGGGGACATACATGCAAGAGCTTGTATGAGAATCCGACAGACTGGATTGATGCCATTCATCCTCAGGATCGTAAGCGCATAAGCACCTTGTTCTTCGAGAAGGCAAATCAGGGAGAATTTGATGAAGAATACCGGATTGTGCAACCTGACGGCTCGATCCGATGGATTCGTAACCGTGCATTTCCAGTTAAAGACGAATCTGGAACTGTTTACCGCATCGCCGGAATTGCCAAGGACATTACTAATCGCAAGGAAGCAGAGCAGCGTACAAAGAATATCAATGCCCTCCTGGGACTATTTACGAATAAGACCGCCAGAAAGGAATATCTGGATGCAGTAGTTGATCTTCTTTTATCTTGTACCGGCTGTGGAGGCGTGGGCATAAGAGTTCTCAATAAAAATGGTATTATCTCCTCTGAGTCATACACAGGCCTTAACCATGAATTCTGGAAGTCGCAAAATTGGTTTACCGTTAATAAAGATCAATGCGCCTGCATTCGGATAATTTCCGGGAAAGTCGAACAACAGGACAGAGCCGTAATGACATCGTTTGGATCATTCTATTGCAATAACACAAAAAGGTTTCTCGCAGGACTTTCAACGGAGGAACGTGCAAGATTTAGAGGTGTGTGTATAAATATGGAGTATGCAAGCGTTGCCGTTATCCCCATACGTCACCGCATGGAAACACTCGGAACAATTCATCTGGCAGACAAAAGCGAAGGAAAGTTATCGCCAAAGGTCATGGGATTCATTGAATCCATATCTCCTATAATAGGAGAGGCTGTTCAGAGGTTTAATATCGAGGAGGAACTTCATCAGAATTATGACATCCATGCTGCAATCAATGACCTTTTGTATCTTTCACTTGAGGATGTCTCTCTTGATGAAATATTGAAACGCACCCTGGACATCATTCTTTCAATTACCTGGTTCAGCTTTGAATCGAGTGGGTGTATATTCCTTGTCGAAAATGACCCAAATGTCCTGGTAATGAAAGCTCAGAAGGGACTTGCCGAACCGATACAAAATACATGCGCACAAGTCCCTTTTGGCAGGTGCTTGTGCGGTAGAGCTGCCTCGGCACAGAAGATACAGTTTGCAGATGGTATTGATCTGCGCCACGAAATTCTCTATGAAGGTATATTGCCGCATGGCCACTACTGCACACCCATCATAAACAACAGAAATATCTACGGTGTAATAACCTTATTTTTAAAAGAAGGCCATCCCCGTAATGAAAGAGAGGAGGAGTTTTTGAATGCAGTAGCAAGGACGCTATCGGGTATCATAGGACGTAAGCACGCTGAAGAGGCGCTGCGAAAAAGCGAAACCAGTCTTATGCATAGTACTGAGCAGTTGCGAAAAACCTTAGATGAAACGATCCATGCATTGTCAGCGGCTCTCGAAAAAAGAGATCCGTATACCGTAGGACATCAACAACGTGTTGCCCAGCTTGCTTGTGCTATTTCCGGAGAAATTGGACTCTCTGAGGAACGAATAAAGGGAATACATGTAGCCGGGATCATACATGACATCGGCATGATCTATGTGCCTTCCGAGATACTCAGCAAGCCGTGCAAATTAACAGAAATTGAATTCGCTCTGATTAAAACCCATCCTGCGGTTGGTTATGATATATTGAAAAATATAGAATTTCCCTGGCCAATTGCCCAAACCGTGCTTCAGCACCATGAAATGATGAATGGTTCAGGATATCCTTCCGGGCTATCCGGAGAGAAGATTATCCCGGAAGCAAGAATCTTATGTGTAGCTGACGTAGTCGAGGCTATTGTCTCTCCACGACCTTACCACCAGGCCATAGACCTTGATAAAGCATTAGAAGAAGTCTCAAATAAAAAGGGTATTCTTTATGATCCGCGTGTGGTTGATGCATGTGTGAAAGTTTTTACAGAAAAGGGATTTAGGTTTGAATAATTGATGTTTTGGTCACCCACTACAATACTTTATTCTTCTCACCATTATTTTTCACCAATTCTCTTTTTAAGTATTCCACCCTTTCCCTTGCCTGCACTATTTTTATGAAAATCAGACCGCCGATATAACCAAACATTTCGGTTGATTTCTGTTCGTCTATGATATTTGTATAGGCATCCATCGCCTTATTATAATAATCCGACTGCTCTTTCTCATACAACATAGCCAATTCTTCGTACAGATTGCCGATGCGATATTGCGCATTCACAGGCGTTATCCCCTCAAACTTTTCTATTATTTCGCCAAATTTTTTAATTGCCTCGTCATAATATATTTTTGCACCCTCATCATCACCGATGTCAT
>JAHFOY010000167.1 GCA_023261485.1 Planctomycetota bacterium | reverse complement strand
TTTAAAAGACAAAACCCAACGACTTTTTATTTGAATTTATCTTTTCAGTAAAGTATAAATGATAAACGTGGAATATGTCAGTAGTAACGGCATAAAGCTCAGAACTCTATTCCTGGACAATGGGAACTGGTGGAAGCTTTTTGTTAAGTACCGACACCTGATTCGGCTCAGCATCATAATCAACGTCTCAAAACTCCTTGTATGCCGAACTTCTTTTCTCGGATATCATCACTTTGTCTGTCCCACCTGTTCAAAGAGCATCAAAGTTCCACACACCTGTAAATCCAGATTCTGTCCTTCATGCGGTAAGAAAGCTACCGACATCTGGATCAAAAACAGCTTTAATACCCTTCCCAAAACCACCTGGCAACATATTACCTTTACTATGCCCTCCGAACTCTGGGACTTCTTCTGGCTCAACCGCTACCTTATGAACCTTATTCCCCTTATTGCTGCAAACGTCATTAAAGAGTGGGCTAAACGAAAGGGGTTTCTTCCAGGTATCTTCCTTGCCATCCACACCTTTGGCAGAGACCTCAAAAAGAATATCCATATCCACCTCTCCTCCACTGTTGGAGGACTCTCTCTTACATATGATTCCTGGATCAGAGGAATTTACTTCTACCATGAGTCACTCAAGAATACATGGAGATACCAAATCATTGCTCTTTTACGAGAGGAATTTAAAAATGGGCGTATTACGCTCCCCTCCTCTCTCAAGCATATTACCTCATACAATGGGTTCTGTTCCTGGACAGCTCAATTCTACGATAAAACCTGGGTCGTCCATCTCAATGAACAATCAGACAACATGAAGGCCAATGTCGAGTATCTCGGTAAATACCTCAAACGACCTCCCATTGGTGAAACCAGAATCAAACTCTATGACGGCAATACCGTTACCTTTGAGTATCTTGATCACTATACCAATATCAAAGAAATTATGGCCTTGCCTGTACTGGACTTTATCGAACGGCTCATCTGCCACATCCCAGATAAAAACTTCAGAAATATCCGTTACTATGGCTTCCTGGCAAACAGGCTCAGAGGAAAACTCTTACCCCTGGTCTATAAACTCCTTAACGTGAAACACGTTATCACTTCAAAGGTCTACCTCTCGTGGAGAACCATGATACAGACTGCCTATAGATACGACCCCCTGAGATGTCCTTTGTGCAAGTCCATCCTGCTACTAAAGGCCGTTGTACCGCCTTCTTATTATTCCCTTGTCTCTAAACACGAGGAAATTGCACATGGGTATTTTCCACTTCTTCTCTAACAAGAAAAAAACCGTCCTGGTACGATGCACTTACTGCTATGACGAGTTCTATCTCTCACCAAGAGAGGTACGTTTCCTTGAAAACAAAAACGCTGGCGATCCTGTCTGCCCTGTCAAAGAAGATTGTGATATGTGTCATATTGGCTTTATGATCCCAGTAAATTACACCAACAAACATGGAATTACGTCTCTTTTCCATGAAACAAAACCAAAAATCAAGAATCTTGACCCTAATACCGTCATGGAACGCATATTTAGTCACGGTTTCTAAAAGTTTGAAATTCCTGTACATTCAATGTAGTGCGAACTTCAGTTCGCATAGGATATAAGCGAACTAAAGTTCGCGCTGCAACTACAAACTTTGAAACTCCTGTACGCCAAGAGAGTAAACTAAAAGAATGTGCGCTTGTCAAGTCTTTTTTAGTTTGACTAATTACAAACAACTGATATTATCTGGATGATAAAATTGATACAAAAATAGAATCGTTGAAGACTGAAATTAAACGCATTGATGATAAGATTGATATTGCAATTCAAATCCGTGAACGCCTCGCCGCCATAGAAGCAGAACTATCTTCTATTGAAGCCGGTTAAATCCATCGTTCTTTTCTTGAAATAAAATGGCAACGATACTGCGATTGCGATAGCGGTTGCCGCTGCGACCTTCAAATCCACATGGCAAATCAACCAACCACAAATCACCAATGCAAAGATGGGAATACAGTACCCGCCGGGTATTCTGTAACTTCTCTCCATCTCCGGCCTGTATCTTCTTAACACAACGACTGCCAGACAGGTAGGAATATACTGGAGTATGCTTACCATAACACTGGCTGCAATCAGATATTTAAAACTGCCTGTCAGGCTTAATAAAAGCGTTAAGGCCGTGTTGACTATAATAGCCAGGTATGGCGTGTGATAAACCGGATGTATTTTGGAAAATATTTTAGGGAAGAATCCATCGACTGAAAGTACATAAAGACTGCGCGGACTCGTAAGGGCAATGCCGGCATTAATGCCTCCGATAGAGAGCAAAGCCCCCACACCAATGATCACACCGCCTGCCGTCCCCATAAAATATCGCGCCGCATCAGCAAGCGGCTTATCCGACGCGGCCAGTCCGGGAAACGTCCCTATCGCTACAATCTGAACAACGATATATAACCCGGTTGCAATCATCAGCACAAGGAACAATACGCGCGGGATGTCCCGTTGAGGATGCCGCATCTCCTCTGCTGGCACCACGACAAATTCAAATCCTGTATAGGCATATAATGCCATAATAGCCGCCGCATTAAAATTTCCGTCAAGAAGTCCCCCCTGCATCCCCTTATTAAATGGGGATAAGGAGGGATTATCCCCATGCATAAAAAGCAATCCCACAACAATAAAAATAAGCAAAGACACGAGTTTCCCGATGGTAAAAAAATTAATTGTCCTTGCCCCCTGCTTAACTCCAAAATAATTGACGGAACTCAACCCTACTATCAAAATCGCAATAATTGTCCTGCTCAGCCATCCATTTCCTGTCGGTAGAAAATATTCCAGATAAAGTCCAAAACCGCTTGCGACCGAGGCCCATCCAATAATAGACGAAAGCCACATCATCCAGCCCACCAAAAAACCAGCAAATGGCCCGAATGCCTCTCTGGCATACAGGTATGCGCCACCTGTCTTGTTATACATTCCCCCCATCTCTGCAAAACACAGGGAAATGACGAAACAAAGAACTCCGCACAGAGGAAATACCCACAGAGCCGCATTCCCTGCCAAATTGAAGAGTTGTCCCGGCAATAAAAAAATACCTGCGCCTACCACGCTATTGATCCCCAGACAGGCCACATCAAAAAAACTCATAGCACGGGTAAGACCCTGAGGCTGCGTATTTGACTGTTTTATCCGATGATCCGTAGATTCAGATTGACGATTGTCCATTACACTATATAATAAATCCAATAATTATTCAGTCACCAAGCTTCGTGGCAAATTATTACATAATCTATAAAACATCTTCACAAAAGAAAAGGATTTTTATGGCACATTTAAAAAAACAAACGTCTATCCTGGTTTCTATCGTATTGCTTTTTTTCTGTTGTAACATTGGGTGCGGCAAAAAAGAATCCGGCACTCAACAAACAACACAGCATGCCGCCTCCATCAAGCTGGAAGGGGAAATGCCGTCAGTCCATAAAAAATCGATGGTAGACGCAGAAATTGAAAAAAACAAAAAACTGCTGGAGTCTGACCCAAACGACGCAAAAATCCATTACAATTTAGGTTTACTCTACTACGAAAAGGGCATGCTCGACGAATCGCTGACTGCTTACAAAAAGGCATCGGAACTCAACCCGGCGATGGTAGAACCCCTTGTTGGGCAAGGGAATATCCTCAATAAAAAAGGAAAGCCAGACGAAGCAATTTCCCTCTTTCAAAAGGCTATCGATGTCGACTCCCATTACGCCGAGGCATACGAAGGGCTGGGGCTTGTTTACATCCACAAGAAGCAGGAAGAAGACGCGACGAAATCATTTCAAAAGGCTATTGGCCTGAATCCGGGTCTTGTGAACTCGCGATACAATCTGGGCATCCTCTATGCAAAAAAGGCGCAATTCAACGAGGCTATTGCAGAATGGACAAAGGCATTGGAAATTAACCCTCAAAAGACAGAGATTTATTATAATTTGGGCATTGCCTATACAAAAATCAACAAATTCGACGACGCCATTTCTGTTTGGCAAAAGGCATTAACGATACGTCCGGACATGGCAACCTTTCACTACAATATTGGGCTGGCATATAAGGAAAAGGGTGATTTTGATACAGCAGAGACATCTCTCAATAAGACGCTTGAAGTTGACCCTGACTTCGTGGACGTACACAAGGTGCTGGAAGAAGTATATCGTGCGAAGGGAATGCTTGGCGATGCAGACCGCGAGGGTGAAATCTACAAAAGCAAGTCCAGCCCACACCACTGAAACTAAAAGCTAAATCTCTGAAAAATCAGCCTTTTCTCTGCGAACTCTGTGGTTGAAGGTTTTAATGTTAAATGAACTTCTGCAGTTACAGCACAAAAATCCCAAAAAGGTCATTGGCCTTATGTCGGGAACATCGGCAGACGGCATAGACGCCTGCCTTGTAGAAATCTCCGGAAACGGGATGCATACGAAAACAAACATCCTCGCCTTCGAAACCTACACTTTTGAGGAGACCACACGCACAGCGATCCTCGATACCTGTAACCCTGAAACAGGTGCGGTTGACAAGGTTTGCCAGCTAAACTTTCATCTCGGAAAGTTATTTGCAAATGCGGCCAAATCTATTGCAAATAAGGCGCACATTCCCATCAAAGATGTTGACCTCATTGGCTCTCACGGGCAGACGATCTACCATCTCCCAAATCTTGGTTCAACACTTCAAATTGGCGAGCCTTCCGTCATTGCCCAGGAAACGGGCGTTACAACAGTAGCTGATTTTCGACCGAGAGATATAGCGGCTGGAGGGCAGGGAGCACCACTCGTCCCTTATGTGGATTTCATCCTTTTTAGAAACCGAGAGAAGGGGCGTGCCTTGCAAAATATCGGGGGAATTGCCAATGTTACCGTCCTGTCACAGAATTGTAATATCAACGACATTATCGCTTTTGATACGGGGCCTGGCAACATGATGATTGATCGCATTGCCGAGATTGTCACAAACAATGCATCTTACTTTGACGACGGTGGTAAACTCGCTGCAAAGGGAAGTGTTAACGACAATCTTCTGACCTCTCTCCTTTCGCATCCTTATCTGTCAAAACCACCGCCAAAAACCACAGGACGTGAAGAGTTTGGGAAATCTTTTGCAGATAATCTTTACAGAGACGCCACACATTCCGGAATCAAAG
>JAHFOY010000166.1:1854-5240 GCA_023261485.1 Planctomycetota bacterium | reverse complement strand
CTGAAAATGGGACAAGATATTGCTCATTATCACCATGAAAAATGGAGGTTAAAAATGGCCAGGATTCCCATTATAAGTAAAGAACAAGTATCAAAGGAAACGCAGGAAATTTTTGCAGAAATTGAGAGCGCTTTTGGCATGATTCCAAATTTATTCAAAACCTATTCTCATTTTCCCCCTTTATTGAAAGCCAACTGGAATAAAGTAAAGGCGGTAATGATGCAAGGGAGTTTGAGCCGAAAAACGAAGGAAGCTATTGCACTTCTGGTTTCAAAGGACAATAGCTGCACATATTGTGTAGCGGCCCATACTACCGCACTCAGGGCAATTGGTACACCAGAGGAAGAAATTAAAATGATTGAGGGTGAAATTGAAAAATCAACATTTACAGAAAAGGAACGTGGACTTATTGCCTTTGTCAGGAAGGCAAACAAAGACCCCAACAGGATAGCTGATAAAGAATTCGAAAAACTAAAGCATGCGGGAGCTACTGATTCTGAAATCGTTGAAGCCCTGGGTGTAATGGAACTCTTTACAGCATTTAACAAGTTTCTCGATTCACTTAACGTAAAGATAGATTTCTGATGTTAATCTTAATTATCCTTTTTCTAGCAACATGCTTTCTTGCATACTCAAATGGCGCTAATGATAACTTTAAAGGAGTTGCAACGCTCTTCGGCAGTAGGACCACAAATTATAAATATGCACTTTGGTGGGCAACTATTACAACGTTTGCGGGTTCTATGGCTTCGATATTCTTTGCACATGGCCTGGTAAGTACCTTTTCCGGTAAAGGTTTAGTCCCCCAAAGTATCGCTGTTGCTCCTGAATTTCTTACTGCTGTGGCGATTGGCGCTGCTATTACCGTTATGGTTGCAACGATTACAGGGTTTCCCATCTCAACTACTCACGGTCTGACAGGTGCCCTGGTTGGCGCTGGTTTTGCAGCCGTAGGTTCACAGGTTAATTTTGCCGTTTTGGGCAGCGCCTTTTTTCTTCCACTTTTACTCAGTCCTGTTATCGCAATAGTTTTCGGGAGTATTCTTTATATTATTTTCCGAAGTATTCGTATTCGTTCTGGCATAACAAAGGGATGGTGTCTTTGTGTTGGTGAGCAGAAAAAAGTAATTCCATCATGTGGGCATGCTGCAGCCCTTCCGGTAAAATATGGCAATACTATTGGTGTTGCAATTGATACAGAAGAAAACTGTCTGGAAATTTATCAGGGACATTTTCTGGGTATCAATAGCCAGAAATTGTTAGATTGTTTACACTTTTGTTCTGCTGGAGTTGTGAGCTTTGCGCGGGGCATTAATGATACCCCAAAGATCGTAGCCCTCTTGTTATTAATCAAGGGTTTGTCAATACACTGGGGCATGCTGGCTGTTGCTCTTGGTATGGCCGTAGGCGGACTTTTGAATGCCAGAAAAGTGGCTGTAACAATGAGTAATAAAATTACAAAACTAAATCACGGTCAGGGCTTTACAGCAAACCTCGTCACCAGCATGCTTGTGATATTTGCCAGCAAGCTTGGCACGCCGGTATCCACAACGCACGTATCCGTAGGTTCTCTTTTTGGCATAGGGTTAATTACGAGGTGTGCTAACATTCGTAAAATACTGGAAATACTTTTGTCATGGTTCACAACCTTACCTGCTGCCGCTGTATTTAGCGGCGGCGCGTATTGGTTATTAGGAAAACTGACTATTTAGTTAACTCCCAACCCGAATGAGTCGGAACCCGTAGCGCGGGTGGTTTATCCCCCGCCTAAACGCCGACCACAAGGGATCGGCGCTACATTTTATATTATGAATCTTTTTTAACAGAATGGAGAGTGTCGTGAATAAAAAAATGTTTAAATACAAATGTTTTGCTTTTTTATTTGCAGTAAGCCTTATTACAGCCCCGACGATTTCTTACGCTGGAGATACTGTTAAGAAAATAAAACTTGCTGAATTAAATACCTTGATTGAGAGCAACAAAGGCAAGGTGGTGATCCTTGACCTGTGGGCAACATGGTGTCCACCGTGCAGGAAGGAAATACCAGGTTTTATTAATCTTTACAAGAAATATAAGGATAAAGGTTTGGAGATCATTGGTGTTGCATTTGATGAAAAGGGACAAGAAGTGGTTCCCCCATTCATGAAAACAATGGGCATCAATTATCCCGTTTATCTTGGTGGAGGTGATATTGCCCAGAAGTACGATCTACAGGCATACCCTACAACAATTGTTTATGGAAAAGACGGCAAAGTAGCCAGCAAACACGTCGGTTACGCATCAGAAAAAGAATTCGATGACGAACTGAGCAAACTGTTGAATAAATAAAGCAATCACTCAATCCTTTCTCAAGTAACCATGAGCAAACAAATTTAAAAGAATTACTGATGAAATATTCAAAAATTTCAGTTATCATTCCTGTTTATAAATTAAAATGAAAAAAGAGATTATTTTTAAATCCATAATAACTTGCCCTAACTGTGGGCATCAAAAGGAAGAAACAATGCCTACAGATGCCTGTCAATATTTTTACGAATGTGAAAATTGTAAATTAAGATTAAGACCCAAAACAGGACACTGCTGCGTGTTTTGTTCATTTGGTACAGTCCCATGCCCATCAATACAAAAGCAACGAACACGGAGTTAATTTACTGTTAAATTGTAACTGACGTATAAAAAATACCCTTTAAGTCAGCACATATATTTGAACCGCTAACCGAAATGAGATCGAAGGAGAAATACATGATCAAAAAATATTTGATCTTAATAGTAGTTGCTGCCATTTTTGGTGGTGTGCTTGGAGGGTGTAGCAGAGGCTTAAACTTACGCAACAATATGAGTTCTTCCCATGTAAATACCATAGCACAAGGCACAGAACCAACAGAAGAAAAAGGGTGTCTGTCGTGTCACAGTGGGATCGAAACTATCAACGACAGAATGCAGCCATTTCTCTTGAGCTTTGCCAAACAAAAATACGGAAGAGGGAAGGGATATGAATGCGCTATTTGCCACGAAGGCAACCCCTCATCCGGCAAAAAGGAAGAAGCCCACAGCTCCCTTATCCCAAATCCATCAAGCATGTGGGTGCTTCACGAGGGAAAGGGTTGTGCAAAATGCCATGATAGCAAAGGCAGTATAACTACATTGATGGGAAAACCTCTCAATCAGCCTGTTGGAGGTGAATTAATATCTCAACAGCCTCCTTCATTGGAGCCTTCCGGGACTTTGGGAATAGATTATACCTATAGGATGTCTATGTCTCTCCATTCGCTGATGACAGGAATAGCAAGTAAGACACTCTCATCGAATGGAGTTATACCCAAAGGCGCCTTTCCATATGGAAACTTTGATATGGTAGACACCGATGGCCCTATTCCGAGGGTAGG
>JAHFOY010000166.1:0-1844 GCA_023261485.1 Planctomycetota bacterium | reverse complement strand
AAAGAATGGATTGGGAAGGCTATAAACACAGGCTATCTGAGAAGGCTTGAAAAAGTGGATGAGATCCCTGACTTTGGAAAGGGTGTTGAGGTTTTTGGTTCAGAAGAAAAGGCAGGCTTTTCTGATACCTATAGAAAACAATGTGCAAGGTGTCATGTTTGGGGAGAGGGAAGGAACGAACGGGGAGATTTAAGGGCCTCCGGGTGTGCCGCATGCCATATACTCTACGGAAATGATGGCAAATACGAAGGAAGTGATCCCAATATCAAAAACAACGGAACTCGTCCTCATCCACTGAGACATCGTATTACAAATGCAATACCGGCTGCCCAATGTACCCATTGTCATACCAGGGGGAGACGAATCGGAACAACCTTCGTGGGCATGTTTGAATATGATTATGTTAATGACGGTCATGCACCTCCATTTGATGAACATGCAAAACCCCAGGAGACCCTGTTTACGAAAGAATATTTACATGTACGAAAAGATGTGCATTTTGAAAGAGGAATGGAATGTGTTGATTGCCACACCTCGATAGACGTTCATGGAGATGGCAATATATACCCCGCAACTGTCTATCAAGTGGAAATTACGTGCTATGACTGTCATGGTACGCCCAAAGAATATCCCTGGGAACTCCCTGTGGGATATGGAACACCCGTTATTCTGGAGGGCAGTAGAGGAATCTATAAGGACGGGATCAGGGAATATCTCCTCACTTCACGGGGAAATGTAAAGGCAAACTGGGTCAGAGAAGAAGGCAGGGCGTATGTATTTAGTTTATACACAAGGAAAAAACACGAAATACCTTTACTCAAAGACATAAGGGCGAATGATACATTCAAAACCCAACAGGGCAAGGTCGCCATGTCAATTATACACGAACATATAGAAAAGCTGGAATGTTACGCCTGTCATGCAACGTGGGCGCCCCAGTGTTTTGGATGCCACATGCAATATGATAGGAGGGTAAAGGGTACGGATTGGATAACAACTTCCAAGAAAGTAGATCCCGCAACAGGCAGACAGACAATAATCAAAGAATTTGGAGATCTATCGTTTGAAAACAGATCCTTTATGAGGTGGGAAAGTCCGATACTGGGGATTAACCTGAGAGAAAAGGTCTCCCCACTTGCCCCCGGTTGTCAGGTCTTTTACACCTTTGTCGATAAAGAAGGAAATATCAAAGCGTTCAACAAACATTATACAACATCCACAGGCCACAATTCTCCCACGTTAGCGCCTATGCATCCCCATTCAATCAGTCTGGTTGCCAGAACCTGTGAAGATTGCCATACTAACCCCAAGACCACAGGATATGGTACTGGTAATTCAAGAAGCGCAGAAAAGATACTGGGTGACAGCCCCTTGTTCCAGGATTTATCAAAGGGAGTATATGGAGATCTTCCCGATATAAAAACCGGAAGGTGGCAAACCCCAAAGATAGAAGATTTTCCCTATGCCCTGGATCAACTGGTGGTAAGAAGCGGAAAACAGATACAAAATATGCCACTCCCTGAGGACAGACCTTTGAACCAGGAAGAGAGAAATCTCGTCGAAAGAGAGGGTTTGTGCATAGGATGCCATCAATATTACGGAATGCCAGAATGGGAAAGCATAGTAAAAAAGTACGGAAGGGCAGAGACTGCCGAACAGCATGAGAGGATAGTTTCAGAGGCAATTAAAAGCCTTATGGAGAAAAGTAAATAAAGATTTTTTTAAAGGAGAATATATCATGAAAGCAGGTTTCTTTACAAAGGGTCTATTTGCAATTGTTTTCATTATGCTCTTATTTCCCTTAAAAACCTTCGGGGAAACTTCTCCATTTAAAGTAAACACAA
>JAHFOY010000038.1 GCA_023261485.1 Planctomycetota bacterium | reverse complement strand
TTATTTTCTCGTAGAAGCAGGTACTGAACTGGGGGCAGATATTCTTGATGAAATGCCGCATACGAAAGCCAGCAAAAAGGAACGGTGTGCCGCTGATGCTGTCGTGAATAAAACATCGGAACAGATGGGGCGCAAAATGGACACTACTAATATTAAAGAATTATTCTACAGAAATTATGAACATCCCCGCTGGGATAACGTGGCAGAACGATGTCTGACCTGCGCCAACTGCACTATGGTCTGTCCAACGTGTTTTTGCACAACCGTTGAAGATGTAACTGATCTGACAGGTGAACATGCTGAACGCTGGCGAAAGCTGGACTCATGTTTTACGATGGATTTTTCCTATATTCACGGCGGAAGCATCCGTCCATCTGTAAAATCCCGATACCGCCAATGGATAACGCATAAACTCGCTACATGGATCGATCAATTCGGCGCGTCGGGCTGCGTTGGTTGTGGACGATGCATAACATGGTGCCCAGTTGCAATCGATATTACAGAAGAGGTCGAAGCAATACGTAAAAGCGAACCTGTAAAGGAGAAGAACTATGCAAACGCTTAAGCAATATTTGGAAGAACATCCCTTCTTTAAAGGCATTAAACCACATCATCTTGAAAATATTTTGGGATGTGCAACTAGTGTTCAGTTTGATGCTGGACAATATATTCTTCGAGAAGGTGAAGAGGCCAATAACTTTTACATAATTATTCTGGGTAAAGTTACGCTTGAAATATTTACGCCAGACCGGGGGCCAATTAACATTCAAACTATCGGAGAGGGCGAAGTGCTTGGCTGGTCATGGCTTATTCCGCCGTATCACTGGCACTACGATGCGAGGGCTATCGAACTCACCCGAGCCATCGCCCTGGACGGGAAATGCCTGCGCAACAAATGTGAAGAGGATCATGACCTGGGTTATGAACTGTTAAAGCGTTTCACTCATATCATTACCTCGCGACTTGAGGCAACACGATTACAACTTCTTGATGTATATGGTGTTCATTGAAGAAAGTTACACTATGACGAATGTCATCCCTCAACCAATGATTCCAGAACCCTTTCGTATTCGCCGTATGTTGAAAGAAACACACGATACGTATACCATTGAACTCGAATCAACGAATGGGGCTGATGGATTCCCATTTTCTGCAGGTCAGTTCAATATGTTATACGTATTTGGAGTGGGTGAAGTCCCAATATCCATTAGTGGTAATCCTGAAAAACCACAATCGCTTTTTCATACTGCACGCTTTGTTGGAAATGTAACAAAAGCCATGTTTAAGCTGAGACGCGGTGATGTCCTTGGAATACGAGGCCCATTTGGGAGCCACTGGCCTGTTGATGAAGCCGTTGGAAATGACGTTGTAATCGTGGCAGGGGGAATTGGACTCGCTCCCTTGCGCCCGGCATTATATAACTTCATTTCGCACCGTGAAAAATACGGCAAGATTATCTTGCTTTACGGCGCAAGAACACCGGAGGACTTGCTATATAAAAGAGAATTAGAACAATGGCGCGGACGTTTCGACCTTGAAGTAAATGTTATTGTTGATAGCACTACCGGGATTTGGCGGGGTAATGTTGGCGTCGTGACTACACTCATTCCCGAAATACAATTTGATCCTTTACATACTACCGCAATGATCTGTGGCCCTGAGGTTATGATGCGTTACACGGTAAAGGAATTGCAAAATTGCGGCGTGAAGAATGAAAACATCTACGTTTCCATGGAGCGTAACATGAAGTGTGGTATCTGCCTTTGCGGCCACTGCCAGCTTGGGTCAAAATTCGTGTGCAAGGACGGCCCTGTATTTTGCTATGATCACATCAAAGAACTTTTCGGGAAACGGGAAATTTGATATGATTAAAAAACGTAAACCTAAACTTGCCGTCTGGAAATTCGCATCGTGCGATGGCTGCCAGTTAAGCCTTCTGGATTGCGAAGATGAACTGCTCGCTGTAGCCGACAAAATAAATATAGCTTACTTTCCTGAAGCAACTCGTGCTGTTGTTAAGGGTCCATACGATATTTCTCTTGTTGAGGGGTCTGTTACAACCCGGCATGATGCAGAACGTATACAGAAGATTCGCAAATTATCGAAACTGCTGATTACAATCGGTGCCTGTGCTACAGCAGGCGGCATTCAATCCTTACGCAACTTCAAGGATGTAAGAGAATTTATTTCCTTAGTATACGCAAAACCGCAATATATCGAGACACTTGACAAATCAACTCCCATAGCCAGCCATGTCCATGTTGATTTCGAACTACAAGGCTGTCCCATTAACAAACGCCAGCTATTGGAGGTTATTAGCGCTTACCTCAATGAACGCAAGCCGAATACGCCTTCTCACAGCGTCTGCATTGAATGTAAAAGACGCGGGACTATCTGCGTGATGGTTGCAAAGGGGATTTCATGTCTAGGACCTGTAACCCATGCCGGATGTAACGCAATCTGCCCATCATACTGCCGCGGTTGCTATGGCTGCTATGGCCCAATGGAAACGCCAAATACAACATCTTTAAGCTCGTGGTTTAGTCATCTTGGTGTAAACGAAGAGAACATTGTTCGAACGTTTCGGACATTCTATGCTAACGCTGAGCCTTTTCGAAAAGAGAGTGAAGCCCATACAGCAGAGAGGCCGGAAGTCAGCAATAAGAAGCCAGAATACAAAGAATTTATGTAAAATATTATATAACCTTTATAAACAGATTTCTTACATTATTTATTCATCTGTGAAATCTGTGGTTGCTATTCATTATGAAGAGCAGAACAATTAAAGTAGATTACCTTGCCCGCGTCGAAGGTGAAGGTGCATTGTACGTAAAGATAAAAGACAACACCGTGGTAGATATCAAACTCAAGATTTTCGAACCTCCGCGTTTCTTTGAGGCATTTCTACGTGGCCGCACATACAATGAAGCCCCTGATGTAACGGCTCGCATCTGTGGTATCTGTCCCATCGCATATCAGATGAGTGCAGTACATGCAATGGAAGATGCAGTTGGAGTAAAAGTTGATGGTCAGCTCCGTGCCTTGCGCAGACTTATTTACTGCGGAGAATGGATCGAAAGTCACGCACTCCATGTGTACATGCTCCATGCGCCTGATTTTCTTGGCTACCCTGACGCAATTAAGATGGCAAAGGATTACCCTGATATCGTCCAGCGTGGTTTACAGTTAAAAAAAGCTGGGAACGATCTGGTAGCACTCCTCGGCGGCAGAGAAATTCATCCCATAAATGTACGTGTAGGAGGATTTTATAAGGTACCAACTAAACAAGAATTATTTCCTATTACTGAGAAGCTTAAATGGGCAAGAGATGCGGCCCTTGAAACTGTGCGCTGGACTGCCAAACTCCCTTTTCCTGATTTTGAACAGGACTACGAATTCATCTCCCTTCGTCATCCGGAAGAATATCCTTTCAATGAAGGCCGGCTTGTTTCGAACAAGGGATTGGATATTTCCGTGCACGACTATGACAATCACTTTATGGAAGAGCACGTGCAGTATTCAAATGCGCTTCATTCACTGCGCAAAGAACGGGGTGCGTACTTTGTTGGCCCTCTAGCCAGGTATAATCTAAACTATGACCGACTATCTCCATTAGCACAGGAAACAGCACATTCCGTTGGTCTTTCTGGTGTATGTCGTAATCCATTTCAAAGCATTATTATTCGAAGCATAGAAACCCTCTATGCCTGTGATGAGGCTTTACGTATCATAGAGCACTATGAAAAACCGGGTAAACCGGCTATAGAGGTTCAACCACGTGCTGCAACGGGTTATGGTTGTACTGAAGCGCCACGCGGCATTCTCTACCACCGTTATAGTATTGACGAAAATGGTTTAATAACCGATGCCAAGATTGTTCCACCCACATCACAGAACCAGAAGACCATCGAAAATGATCTCAGGCATTTTATTGTTAAACATTTAAAACTCTCTCAGGATCAGCTTACGTTGCAGTGCGAGCAGGCAATACGAAACTATGACCCATGCATTTCATGTGCAACGCATTTTTTGAAACTCAAGATAGACCGGGAATAAACATTAGGGTAATAGACCACCGCAGAGGGTGCAAAGAAACTAACAAAAGACATGAACAGTTACCCCATTCTTATAATCGGTATTGGTAATGCGTTTCGGGGAGATGATGCAGTAGGACTTCGTGTTGCACAAGATATAAAGAAAGAAGCGCCTGATCGTGTTAATGTTATTGTACAAAACAGTGATGGGGCTGCATTAATGGAGTCTTGGAAGAATGCTGATACTGTTATCCTCATTGATGCGGTTCATTCTGGTGGAAATTTTGGAACTATTTACCGGTTTGATGTCCATACACAACCCATACCGACAGAGTTTTTTCATTACTCCACACATGCCTTTGGTGTTGCTGAAGCCATTGAACTTGCAAGGGCACTCAAGCAATTGCCCCAGAATCTTATTGTTTACGGTATTGAAGGAAAATGCTTTGAGGCAGGCATTGGACTATCTATAGAAGTTGAAAGGGCAGCGCAGGAAGTTGTAACACGTGTGCGGCGCGATATCCAAAACGTTTTACCACGGAAATACACGGAATATCACTGAAAAGAGAGTTCCTATTCTAAATGTATAGTAGCTGTCGTTGCGCGGGCGTTAGCTCCAAGCAACCCCGGCTTTAAGATGGATTCGTTTAGCTCACAATGACACCTGTATGTCAGCTTATTTAAGTCGTTTATTATAACTCCGTGGTATTCCGTGAATATCTGTGGTGAACTCTGAAATATAACAAATATGCACGAATTTTCTCTTATCAAAGACCTTATCCACAAAATAATAACTATTGCACGTGAGCAACATGCAAGTAAAGTACACGGCGTGACCGTTAGAATCGGGGCACTCTCCCATATCTCTCCGGAGCATTTCCAGGAACACTTTGTCCATGCCTCTCACGGAACAGTAGCAGAAGGGGCTCAGTTAACTATCAAAGTTATGCCCGATATAACAGACCCGCAATCACAGGAGGTTATGCTCGAAAACATCGAGGTAGTTGATTGACTGAAATCCGATGGAATAAGGATTTCTCGCTCTGCTCGAAATGAGAGTTTAGATAGTTTTCGTTCAGACACTATTTATGTTATACGTGATAGCCTCGCTTAGTTACCATATAATTACGATAGACGAAGGTAGTCGAATTGCCAATGATAATAACAGTTGTCATATCTATAGGGTGGGTGGTCATTTTATCCAGCGTTGTGAGTATAACAGATTCACCCTCCCTGCTTACGTCTTTTACAATACCTACTGGGGTATTTGGTGCTTTGTGCCGGAGAATGATTTCTGAGGCTTTTTTAATCTGCCAGTCTCGCTGGGAACTCATGGGATTGTACAACACGATAACGAAATCCGCCTCGGCAGCATATTTTACACGCCTTTCTATTGTTTCCCACTGTGTCAGCAAGTCACTGAGGCTGATAACTGCATAGTCATGCATCAGAGGCGCACCCAGCACTGCGGCAGCGGCATTAGCTGCTGGAATACCCGGAATGATTTCCACGGGTAAATCCATGTTTTCTTTATATACCATCTCCAGCGTCAGCCCGGCCATGCCGTATACACCGGGATCGCCACTGCTGATGATACTCACGGTCTTTCCCAATTGCGCCTCTTGAATCGCTACTTTAACACGCTCTATTTCCTTGCGCATGGTTGAGGCAATGACTTGTTTATCTTTTATAATATCCGCAATGAGGGTAATATAAAGTTTATAACCAACAATCGTATCCGAATTCTTTAACGCATCCAGAGCCCTCTGGCTCATTTCGTCCCTTGCGCCGGGACCGATGCCTACCACATAAAGTTTTCCTGAGCGATGGCTACGGTCATGCCCGGATATTTCTGTTTTGTCAGGATTAATCGTGTCTTCCTCCCAGCTATAAGTGCGGCGGGTTCGCATACCCCCCACACGCCTATTTTTTCTTTAACAAATTTTGATTTACTGTGTTCTTTAGCACAAGTCGCAATTTCCGACTTTGAAACAACTCTCAGCGGGATGCCGAGTTCCTTCGAAACCTGTATTAAACCAAGCTCTTCGGCCTTAATATCAATGGTAGAAAGTAATCGAACATCCTCGATTTTTCGATTCACTCTTTGAAGTGCATCGAGAATTGAGTTTTTTACAATTTCCCCAGAAATCCCTTTTTTACAACCTATACCGACAATAATATCTTTCTGTGTATCTGTGCCCGTAGTGATCACTGCATCCGTATGAAGTATGGATGCAATCCTGTGCGCCAGTTGATTTGCCCCCCCCTCATGACCGGAAAGTGCACTGATAACAAAACGCCCCACGTCATCAACCACAACGACGGCTGGGTCTGTGTGTTTGTCGTGGATAAGAGGCGCGATAACCCGTACCACGATACCCATTGCCATAACAAAAACAAGCCCATCATATTGTTTGAATATCTGATTAACCAGTTGCTGTAATGGTTCAGAAAATACGATAATGTTGCGGGGTGTATTATCTTTTGTAATACTTGTATTTTCTGTTTTTCTATCTACCAGATAGATAGACGGCGTGGGTGAAAACTTTGTTCCTATTCTTTGTGCGGTTTTTGAGCCTTGTTCCGTTAAGGCAATAATGGCTATGTTCATTTATTCTTTTCGATTGATTCGAATTCTTCAAGCAATTCCCTTTGCCTTTTCGTCAAATCCTTAGGAGTACGTATAACAATTCGCACATATTGATCGCCGTAACCATGCCCTTTCAAGAGTGGCATGCCGTTGCCTCTCAGTCGAAACAGGGTGTCAGTCTGTGTTCCCGGAGGAATTTTCATTAAGGCATTTCCGTCTAACGTTGGTACCTCAACCTTTGAACCCAACGCCGCCTCGGTTAATGTAATGGACTTTTCCAGATAAATATCACTCCCCTGCCTGTGAAAGACAGGATGTGTCTGTACAGAAATAATTACGTAAATATCTTCCTTTAATTTTCCGCTTACCTTATCGGCTGTTATCCGTAAGGTTGTCCCATTATCCACACCCGGAGGTATTTTTACGCTGACCTTATCCAGTTTTTGTATCTCACCGCATCCATGACAGCTAGGACACGGATGATCAATTATATTCCCCCTCCCTCCGCAAACATGACAAGCCCCGATCTTTATAATCCTGCCAAAACCCTGAAGTTGTTCCTGCTGTACTTCACCTTTTCCCCTGCAATAAGTGCAGGTCCTGGGAGTAGTGCCTTTTGCAGCACCGACTCCTCCGCAATCTACACATGCATCCATGCGAGGAATGGCTACCTCGGTAGTAATGCCTCGATATGCCTGATCCAGTGTAATTTCTACCTGTACCCGTTTAACACGCTGCTCGGGTTGTTCGAAACCCCATCTGCGGGTACCAAAGAAATCACTGAAGATACTACCGCGTCCAAAGAAATCAGAAAAGATATCGTGTCCAAAAATATCTTCCAAATCACTCACATGACTAAAATCACGCCACGTAAACCCTTCTTTACCAAAATCAGAAGCAACCCCTGCATGGCTATATTGATCATATCGGGATCGCTTATTATCATCAATCAGTACTTCGTATGCTTCGGATATCTCTTTAAACTTTTCTTCGGCAAGTTTTGGATTATCCTTGTTAAGGTCGGGATGGAATTTTTTGGCAAGGGTACGATAGGCTGCTTTAATCTCTTCTTTTGATGCTGTTCTGCTTACTTCTAATATTTCATAATAGTCTCTTTTGTCCGACATAAACGCATATTACGTTAGTTTTTAATTTTATTCAATAAAAAAAGCGTACGAATAGTTATTACTTCATCTTAAACTAAACACAAATGCCCCAGACATCATGCCCTGAGAATTCGGTTCTAACTCATAATGTTTAAGTTCTGCATAGCGAGAATTATTATATATATTAATTAATTTAGGTGCTATAAACCCAGATATAAAGACATGCGTTATCTTCATATCCTTTAGAACTTTATAGGACTCAGGATTATTAATAGTATAAGCAGCTTGTTGCAGATCGGCTACTTTTTCTTTAATTGATTTATCAATATGTGTAAATTTGAATGAGCCTCCCAAATTGTAATTTCGGAAAAGGATTGATTTCCTTTCAGATACTATTGGTACCCAAAACGAAGTCAAATAAATTGGATCTGAATTCTCTTTAGCATTGTCAAAAGGGGCGTAAATTAAGGTGTTATTATAAACTGTATTATCTTTTATCCATGCTAAAGCAGCATGGTCACATTTCAAGATGAACTCTGGATATCTTTTCGTTTTAGTATACTCATATCCTAAAAAATAAAAGGCAATGACAATAAGTGGAAAAATAGAGTATTTTTTTACAATTTGAATGTTGGTATATTGCTGGGAGAGATAATATAAATAATTAATAACAGCGGCAATCGCTATAGGCAAGATAATAACTCCTCCGTACCATGCGCAATGATAATGGTCTGGAAATCTTAAGAATGTTTTGTAAGAAAAACACGTTTCATCGACATAGTAGCCTAATGGTTTTAATTCAAACCATGAAAATGAACAAATCTGAAAAAATCTCCAAAACTCTATTAGTCCCAAAACTGTAAGAAAATATGTCCACAAATAAATATTAATACTGTGCCTTTTTGTTGCAATGCGGATGATACCGCCTAATGCTAAAAGCGGAACAAAATACCCATTCCAATAAGTCAAAGTGCCAGACAACGTTGCCGCTAATACATCATACATTCTATTTGTCCCTATTTTATCAGTCGAGAATTGGGTTCCTTTTATGCGCAAATAATATGGAAGTACCATAATTAGAAGGATCCCCAATACTATTAATAAATTGATATAAGCTTTTTTAAAGTTTTTATTTTTAGATAGTAATAATGTGATAAAAAAAAGGCAATAAGCAGCAATGTTATACATAAATATCTCTGGATGTGATAACGCACAAAAAGACAAATAGAATCCAGCAAATAAGGCAAATATAGGGCTTTTATTTTCCATGGCGTACAAAAGGAAAACGATAAACATTGCCCCATAATAAAAAGCAATGTTTTCCGGCAAATTTCCGTCATTAAAACACGACACATAAGCGCGCGTGAGTGTTAAAATGCCAGCGAAAAATAAGATTATTTCATTTTTAATGATGAACCTTGCAAGGAAATATACTGCCATACAAAAAAATGCCCCAGAAATAACCGTAATAGCCATAATTTCTTTTAAGAGAGCAGTGTTTTTCAACTTAGTAATTACGGCTATCAAAGTGTGAAAAAGCGGACCGGAACGTAATTCCAACCGTGTTTGGTCTAAATATGGAGAAACGAATGGGTATGTGCCTTCTTTCAATATCATGAGTGAGTTGAAGCTATCCGATTGGCAGTCAACGTCCGTGGGAACGAGGTTATTGATCCATAGCAAAGATAATACAATAAAACCAAATAACAAGACGGCAATGGGCGATAAAAATTCCGCCAGGTTGAAATGTATTAAATCCCGGCTAATGCACCCTTTTAATTCTCGTCGTTTCCTATATAACAGGCATCCGGCAATAAGCATAACTGCGCCGACGTATACGTAAGGGTTTAGTGGACATCCCAGGATTATCATCAATGCCCATACGCCGCCAAGAAAACCGAAACCCAGGCATAGGCCGAACGAGAACAGAAATGACCGTGGTTTATTTCTGAAAATATGGAAAGTCACACCTACCCCTGCTGGGAATGAAATGGCTAAAACTGTTAGAAAGGTAACGAGAAATGTTCCTCCATTTCGCGTAGAAGCAAAGACAAATTTCCACAAAATGAATAGTATTTCAATACTACAAATGAGTATGAAAAAATATTTTGTAGTTACATGCGTTGATTCTTCGTTAAACTCGTCTGTCTTGTTTAGAATTATCTTCTTGTTTTTATTGCTCATGTAATTATTTTATTAGATTGCGTTCTTTCAGCATTCATACACAAAGGTATTCTATCATGCCCGCCCTTTCTACAAAAGAATACCGCACCACGCTCAGAAAGACCCATCCGATAGATATCATCGCTTGAGGCAAGTTGCGTTGCCCAAGTAACTTCTACTTTAAAACCTTCTTTCTCCAGACGTTCTTTGAAATCCAGACCATAGTGCCGTACATGATCATGCCTGCCAAACCGTCTTTCTCGCTCTGCCGGGCTTGTCTCTACGGGGTCTTCGATTGTTTTGTCCACGGCAAGAGGCACCATAAGGATTGCCCAACCATCAGGTTTCAACACACGATTGAGTTCACGCATTGCTTTGCGATCATTTGGCACGTGTTCTAAGACGTGGCTGCAATAGAGGACATCAAAACTATTGTCAGGATACTGAATATTTGTAATATCCATCTTTACCATGCAATGAGGATCACTCAAGTCGGCAGTCAGGTAATCCAGGTTGGCGATTGTTTTAAATCGCGATTCAAGTCCCATTTCAGGCGCAATGTGCAGCATTTTCTTCGGGGATTCGTTGAACAAGTCGGTCTTCTGCTGCAAGAATAGCCAGGCTAATCTATGCCAGCTCATTGAGATACAAATGGGACACCATACCTTCTGAATATATCCAAAGTTCAGAAACCCGCGAATTGAGCTTTGACAAACGGGACAGTACTGTGTTTTCCCATAAAACAATCTCTTCTTGACCATCGTGGAAAGTGTGCGAAGCAATCTCATCTTACCTATGGAGACGAGTTCCCTTCTGTATTTGGGGAGCCTTGCAAGTTTGATCTTTTTGTAGGAATCCATAATTCATCCCGTATGACTATGATATGCCTTCGATATTATTTATGCCTAACGCAGCCGGTTTGGAATTTCTTTAACCTAATCCTGACCCACCGTTATTTTTATAGCCTATCATATACCCGATACATTCCCCCATCATCCATATAAATAAAATCGGCAAAAGCAACGGTGTGCACTGCAAAAACTTCAAAAGATAGGTATGGTCATACCTTGCATTACGAAAGATTCGGCAATATTCAACAACTGCAATTATTGGAGAAAGAATACTATATGCAATGCGCTTCCACAGGGGGAAACCCCGTCTTGCGGCAAAAAGCCGACCAAATTTAAACCTTTCAACTATAGTAGTAAGGATATGCGTCTCATTAATATGTGCAATTTTAATGGTATGACAGTAATACAACTTGAATCCGTTTTCTCTTGCCTTTTTGTTAAAAATTGAATCGAGTTTGATGTTATTTTCTGGAAAAGGTCCAAGTCTTTGGATCGCGGAGATATGATACGCATAATTACATCCCGGAAGATCATCAACGATACCTTCCTGCAATCGCGGAATCCATTTATTATACTCCAGAAAATATTGTACCCAGCCAGTGAACAATTCCGGGTCGGCATTTGCCACAGCCCCGCCCACGATCTTATGCCCCTTTGAAAAAGCTTCAACGAGATTTTTTAAGTAACTGTGCGTGAATATTACATGATCTTCTGAGAAAACAATAATTTCTCCCTGAACATGCCTCAATGCAATATTACGTAAATACGGTTCTGGCATCAATCTTTCAACAGGTATCAACTTTACCCAGGGAAAACGTTCGCGATAAATTTTCTCTCTGTAGCCAGGGACTTCATCCACAACAAGAAATTCAAAGTCCACAGTTCCTTCCTGCGGAAGAAATGAGTCCAAGGTACGAAAGACAGAATTAATGCCCTTCATTTCCACAACACAAGCAATAATAGATACTTTCGGCTTGCCTTTACGGAGATGCTCCATTTTCTCGTCTTCCATCTGATGATTATTGAGAGAGAATACTTTCAACTATCTCTTTTGCTTTGATAAGTAACCTAATAATTCTCCACAAGACCAGGAAATCAATCCAATAAATACCATCGGAGATGAAAACATGAATTGACTACGATATACCCTGTTTCCAAATACACGCATTGCTATGCGAAAGAAAAGGAGAAAAGGTAACAAGGGTGAAACAATAATAAAAATAACCCTTTGTAAAATGGAAAATCTTTGCTCGGACATTCGGACTTTCGCAAAAAATCTTCCGTGTATAAATTCTTTTTTTATGAACTTTCCTAAATGGCGTACGTTTTTATGTGCGACTTTTATAGAAGGGACAAACAGGGGGTTGTGCCCATCATTTCCTAATTTCCAATGAAAGGCGGTATCTTCACTATAAGTGCCTTCTAAAAACGGTCCGTATTTGTCAAATATCCACCGTTTTATTGAGAGACAGCATGTTGGTATTTCAACCATATAACGCCGTGAAGATTGTGGCATCCATTGACTAAATTCGCAGAAATAAGCCGCCCAGCCGATGTAACTTTCGGGATTTCCATTTGCAATTATCCCACCAACTACCGGATAAGATGATTGGTGAGCCTTGCGTATCTCTTCAACCCAATCTTTATCAGCCACACAATCGGTATCAATAAAAGCAATGATTTCTCCTCTCGACTTGGAAACTCCAAAATTACGTGCGTCTCCAGGGAATTTCCGCTCCGAAAATTTATACAGAATACTATCGGGAAAAGTTTCTTTAATTATTGTGGCTGTGTTGTCTGTTGAACTATCAACAACAATGATTTCCATGTTTTCATTAATTGATTGATTCTGTAAGGAAGAGAGGCATCCAATTATAGTATTTTCAGATTCATAGGAGGCAATGACTACCGAGAGTATTGGGTCTTTAAGCATGGCCTGAATTTTCAGAGGTACATTGAATTGTGGAATTGAAATAAAAGACTCCGGAAATGGCCTCCCGGCCTAAGTCGCCTCCTGCATAACCATAACTGCATTCACGGCAAAGAAGGAGCTTTTCCCAATTCTTGCGGAACTGACTGCGTATGTTCTGATAGGGAAGATCAAACCAGATTGCTTTAAAGGTATCCATATTAAGATTGCCAAGGACATATTTCTCGTGATAATCGTAAGTGCAAGGACAAACCATTCCGTTCCAATGCACTACAGGATTATTCCAAAGATGTTTGCAGGGATTATTTTTAAGTTTTACGCGCGCTTCACCGTTTTGGGTGTTGTTAAAACGACGATGAATATAACTTTCAGGAAGAAAATTATCTTCATTTTCCTTTGTTGTAACGTCGTTTTCGCAATAGATGGCATCTATATAAGGGTTTAAAGTCATAAAGGTAAGCACATCTACTTCATGTAATTTTGCTAAATCCTTAATCAACGGGATTTCATGTTCATTGTGTTTCATGACAATAAACCGAAGATTTACAATGGGTGTTTTGATTCCTAATTCGCGTTTTTTGGCGACAATCTTTCGAATTCCCCGGAGCACAGAATCCAGGTTTCCTCCCTTACGATAACGTTCATATGTCTCCTGGCTTGCTCCATCGACAGCAATAGTTAGTGTATTAAGTCCTGACAGAATAACTTTCTCGACGTTTTTGTCTTCCAGAAACGGATGTCCGTTAGTACAGGATATCACCTTTATTCCTTTTTCCCTGGCATATGAAATCATATCATAACTCGCAGGATTAAGAAAAGGTTCGCCCCAATCCCAAAGAAGCACAAAGAATAGATAATCACCAATTTCGTCAATTACCTTTTTAAAAAGACCGTAGTCCATATGCCCTTTTGGCCGCATTAATCCTTTGGTAACGGGACACAGGGCACACTTTAAATTACAATGAGTTGTTGGTTCCATCATAATGTGGGTAGGCCAACCCCACGACCTTCTCGGTTTTACCAAAATCGAAGCCTCAACCAGTATCCAGTTTAGCATCTTTTTGATAGGGACATTATGGAAATAATAAGGAATGCGATCACACTGAATCTGAACTTCCCGGGTCAGGAAAGACTTCAAGGCAAGGCAGGATTTTGAAATTATACTTCCGAACATAAATTTTCTTTTATCTTAGTAGAACGAAATGGACTAAACCACTTGAATAATCTGTGTACGAGTACATTATCTCCAACATAACCACAAAAACCACAATAGCTGTTTTGGCTTATAGAGGTCAACCCTTCCCGTGTCCGAGACGCCTGTCGAAATGACCGAAAAGGCGCATCGTTCCATATTTCATAAAAATTCTTCTCGTTTAGATTGCCCATAGGCACAATGTGTCTACAACAGGGAAAAACTGTGCCGTTCATCTTTACGCTTGCATGAAGCCATCCTATATAACAGGGTAACTTTTCCCATACTGCTTCTCCAATTTTGAAACGCAGAAGTATTTGTTTGAAGTTATGGCCTACGGAGGATGAATCAAGACGCTTTTTGGCCTTCGTTAGTGACAAAATTAGAGATTTTTCGTCCGAAACAGAAAGTGAAAAGTCGGAAAATTTTCCCTTATGCGTGTGAAGAGGGGTAAAAGAGATAGCATCACATCCGGTTCTAAAAACCAAATCGATCATTTCATCAATATTTTTAAAATTATAAGCGTTAATAGGATGGCAAACATTTACAAATGGAAATTTACTCTTCTTTGTGGCTTTTGAATGTGCCAGGAGTTTTAATCCATCAATGACTTTTTCCAAATTTACCGTGTTATCAACGGGATAATTCTTTTTGTATTCATCATTAGAACTAGCCCAGAGACTTACCTTGAGAACATCGACACGTGACTCGATAAGATGTATAATATTCACATCATCAAGAAAAGTACCATTGGTATATAGTATAATTTGAAGCCCTATTTTTTTTGCGGCTGAAATGAGATCGAAAAGGTGTGGGTGCAGAAAAGGTTCTCCCTCACCACATATGATTATTTGGTTAGTTCCCATCATTTTCAGGTCATAACACAGTGCCTCAAAGACACTGTATGAAATATCCCTATTTGCCATATCGACATCTGCTTGCTTACGAATCAAAGGAGAATGATATGGGCAGCCTAGACACCGCAAATTACATCGGCTGGTAATGTCAATAGTAACATAAAAAGGAGCATTATAGGCAATGTCCCCGGTAAAAAGCCCTCTGAATAGTTTTAACTTTTGACTTAACGTTGCCATATTTATTTTTTAAATGCCTTAGACTTAGCCTTCAAACTATAAAGGCTTCCATAGATAAAGAAATAAGGCAGGTGTATTAAAAAATAATAGGGTATGAAAACCAATAGTTGTTTTCTTTTAGCATTGAACAATTCGAAGAGAAAAAGATTCCTTAACAGGAGATAGGCCCTGCGTAAAATGAATTTATTCATGGTGGAGGCATTTTTGTGCCACACCTTAGCTTCCTTTACCACTACTACTCTAAAGCCACACCGTCTTGCCCTGACATTAAAATCTGTCTCTTCAAAATAGAGTTCATAGATCGTTTGAAATAATCCTATTTTTTTTAAAACGGATGTTTTTACGAGATTTGAACACCCCAGGATGGAATCAACATCTGCCGTTTTTTCTGCATGATTTCTAAAAATATCTCGACCATATTTCAGCTTTTTCAACCTGCCAGTCCAAAAATTTATCTTATAGCCAACATTGTCTATTACTTCAGGGTTATTGTATGAATAGATAATTGGAGCTATAACACCAATGTTTTCATCCTGTTCTCCAACCTCTATCAGTCTCTTCAGAGAATTTTCTTCTACCGTGACATCATTGTTGAATATCCAGATGTAGTCTACCTCTATATTTAAGCCATGTGCAATACCCTGATTTACCGCTTTTACATAGCCAATATTCCTTTTATTTTCTAAGAGAGAGCCCTCTGGATATATACTGGATACAGCAGTCTGAGAGCCGTCATTCGATCCATTATCGACAACCAATACCTTATAATTGTCTTTTGGATAGTTTAGTTTTTTTAATGAAGCAAGTAATTCCAAAATATCATGCCTGCCATTCCAGTTGACAATAGTTACCAAAACTCTTGGAAGAGGTGTTGAATGGGCGATATTGTTTTTTATCATAAATTTTCCCATTACAAGTTTAATCTACAAGTCATTGTTTTCTCCTAAAATGTTTTCTACCGCTCGCATCGCGGATAACATCGAGTGATCTTGATTGTTGTATTTATGCAAACCATTGCGTCCTACCAGTTGAAGATTATCAATCTGGCTGATAAATTCATATATAATACGAAGCGACTCCTGATAACGTGAGTCATAAATAGGATAAGCCTTGGGCATTCGTACAACGAAACCATCTTCGATATCGCGTGCATCTACTAAACCCAGGATTGATAGTTCGCTTTTCCCAAGTTCAATCAGTTCCTGCTCTGTCATACGCCACAACTCGTCTCCTTCGAAACAGAAGTACTCCAGACCAAGACAGGTCTTATCCTGGTCAGGTACCATGTGGGAGCTCCAATTTTTAAAATTCTGGATTCTGCCAAGTTTAATACTCGGTTCGTGAATGTATATCCAGTTATCCTGGAATACATCACGTTTATCGACAATGAGGGCTACTGTAAGGAAATCTCTATAGGCAAGGGCGCTGGCCGCTTTATGTACCTTCTCAGGTACGGGTGGTTTAAATTTATGTATAAGTTCCCGTAGGGGCATACTGCTAATAAAGTGTGTTCCGTGAACCAGTTCCTTCTGTCCATTGTGTCTTACTTCCAATGCTTCTATCTTATTCTTGGTACACAGAACACCCTCTACCTCAGCGCCTAACCTGACCTGGGAACTATTGTTCTGTACGATATTTGCTACAGCCTGCCACATCATGCCAGGTCCTAATCTAGGGTAATAAAAATTATCAATCAATGTTTTGATAATAGTCTTGCCAGTGCCAGTGTTTGGTGATTTTGCGAGAAAGCTTCTAAGAGCACTTAAGAGGGAAAGCCCATTAATTCGTTGTTCTGCCCATTGAGCTCGTATTTCACTACACGGTATTCCACATACCTTTTCTGTGTAAGCCTTAAAGAATATTGTATATAGACGTTTGCCAAAGCGATTAGTTATCCACTGTTCAAAGGTTTCCTCGGATTTTGAAGGGAATATGCGGGCATAGAGGTAACTTGCTATAATCATAAAACTGTTCCAAATTCCCAAACCTAATAAAACCTGGAAAGGTTTTAAAGGATAATAGAAAAACTTCTTATTATAATAGATTCGCGAAAGTCGTTGGCAACGGAGAAGATCGTTACCAAGAATTTCCTTCCACATGTCCTCGACTCTTTTAATTTCGGTGAAAAAACGATGTCCTCCAATGTCGAAATAATAGTTTTTGTAATTAATCGTTCTTGCAATGCCTCCAACCGTGTGGTCTTTTTCAAGGACTATTGATTCAACACCCACCTTGGAAAGTTCATGTGCCGAAGTCAGACCTGCCGGTCCACCGCCGATAATGATTACTTTTTTCTTATGGGTTTTTTTGAGGAATCTTTGCATATCGGTCTTCCACTGAATGATAGAATAATCCAGAGATCGAGATTTTATACACAATCCAACAGAAGACAAAAGAGACACCGCTATATAAGTAATAAAGGATATGGAGTGGAATCGCTTTAATTGTAAAAATAGTACCTACTTTTTGTGTATAGAAGCTATATAGTTTTCGATTAAGGATGAGGAGGTTGGTAAGAATTATTAGCAAGAAGAAGCTAGTAATGTGAGGTACATGGATATTATAAAATTTCGTATGAGTCAAAAATAAAGAGGGCATTATCAAGATCAATAGTGCTACCGAGATTGAACTAATTTTATGAGACAGCTTCAGATTAAGGTCCTTTGGTATGGATTTGGTTTTCAGAATCAGATTTGACCATGGAATTGCTCGTTGAAATATGTCTGTCCGTAACAGAGATAGAAATTCCCATCGCTTGAGATGTTTAACCTGCAGATCCTTGTCCAGAAGGATTCTGTAACCTTCTTTACGTATTCTATAGCCCAATTCTATATCTTCAATAGAAGGTTTCACGTAACGTATTTGGTCGAACCCTCCAATTTCCCCGAAAACTTTCTTTCGTATTGCTCCGCATCCAGCCCAGAAGGTAAAGGCTTCAGTGTCTGAGTGTTGGTGGTGGAAGTGATGTAACATGTTTCTGTACTGCGATATAAAATTTGCTTCTGCCGGCTCATCGTCGTAAGAACCGAATACGGCAGCAATTTCAGGATGGTTCTGTAAGCAGTCTGCAACCAGTGCGATTGTTTCTCGACGCACAATTACATCTGAATCAATAAAAAATAGAACCTCTCCTTCTGCATGTTGAGCCCCAAAATTTCTCGCAGCAGCAGTACCTGATTGGATTGGAAGTTGAAGGATGGTAATTCGCCTCTGTTTGGCTATTTTTGCAGTGTCATCCGTAGAACAATCATCTACTACAATAATCTCAAAAGGCGGATAAGATGATGCTATTAATGCGTCCAAACACTTCTCTATATGGTTTTCTCCGTTATGCACAGGAATTATAACAGAAACAGTGAGATGACTAACCATGAGAATAATTCTTAGGTACTAATAAATCCTTTGTTTATAGTTGCTAGTACGTTACAGTTATTTATATTACTCCTTCATTTTTACAGGACAACGTTTCAATACCTTTAGAGGATTATTATTCTATTAAACTTTACCTATCAATTCCTTTATCTTGTCTTTTAATTCAGTCAGGTCAGAGGACTTAATAATATACGCATCTGCTGACCACGACATAAAATCGTCCTTGTAACTACTATAGGCGGTATTAATAATAATTGGTATCTTTTTGTGTTCGGCTAATATCCTGCCAATCGACTCGATCCCGTTCATCTTGGGCATATTGATATCCATTACGATCAGATCGGGTAATTCTTCTTTTATCTGTTTTACAGCTTCCATACCATCATGTGCGGTAATGATGCTATATCCTTCAAGCGATAGTTCTTGCTTATAGAGTAAGAGCTGATTTTTGTCGTCTTCTACCAACAGAATGGTCTTCATCGTCCCTCCCCGTATCAAAATTATAATTATTTATATCGGTAAGTATATGGAGAAAGTTGTCCCTTCTTGCAAAGAACTTTTCACTTTTATAAAACCACCATGGTCATCCACGATTTTCTGAGACACTGCCAGCCCAACACCCGTACCATCAACCTTTGTGGTAAAAAACGGGACAAAGATATTTTGCATAATTTCAGCGGTCATTCCCTCGCCCGTATCGGTGATTTTAATTATTACATGGCCGTCTTCTACAACGGTTTCTATTGTTAGCGTACCTCCGCCAGGCATAGATTCAACCGCATTTTTCATCAGGTTCAAAAATACCTGTTTAATTTGTGTCGGATCAATTACAATTTTAGGTATCATGGCATTAAATTTCCTGGCCAGTTTTATGCGTCCGTTCTTAAAATAGGGTTCCATCAGGGAGCAGGTATTTTCTAATATTTCATTTATCGGAGATGATACTTTAACTGATTCAACGGGTTTACTAAAATCCATAATATTTGCAAGAATTTTTTCCAGCCTGCTAACTTCTTCTACAATAATTCCCGCGCCGTGTCTAATCTGTTCGCCCTGATTGGAAGCACGTAAAATCGTTCTTGCAAAACCACCAATAGTTACCAACGGGTTGCGGATCTCATGTGCAATATACGCCGCCATGTTACCTATAACAGCGAGTCTTTCAGAACGAATAAGCCTCTCCTGGGTTTCTTTTAGCTGCACTACCTTTTCCCCTAATTTTTTGTATGCTTCTGCATTCTCAATTGCCAATGCGGCATGATTGGCAAAAGTACTTAAAAGCTGAACGTGCTCCTCCATTATTGGCTTTTGGCTGTAATAATTGTCTGCACAAATCACACCAATCGCTTCATCTTTAACAACCAACGGCACGCAAACGAATTCACGAGCATCGATCATATTTACAAAATTTTTATTAATATCCGGATTAGAAAAGGCATTTTTTTCCAAAATGGATCTTTTTTCTTTTATACAGGCAACAACGATCTCTCTCACATCAGACAAAGAATATGCCATTAAACGAGTAATCATGTGCAAAGGAGTGTCATCACGGTAATTATCTTCCGATGCTTTAATAAGGTCTTCTAATTTTTCATACTTTTTTACTATTTCACTCCATATCCTGTTTGCATCTTCCATACTCGAAGGACCAACTGCCATCTTGCCATATACGATATCCCGTTCTTTATCTACAAGAAAAAGTCTTGCACGATTAAACCCCAGGGCAGTACCAGCCGTAACACAGGTCAAAATCAGGTGAAGTAATCTGTCGATTTGCAGCGTACCCTCCATCAACTCCGCAAGTTTTCGCAATAGGGAAAGCTGATGAATCTTTTCTTCCTGCGCTGTAACATTTATCGAGAGCTTAAGTAAATGCGTTATATTGTTTTTTTCGTCTTTTACCGGTGTTGTAATATTTTGAATATATCTTCTTTCTCCTCTTTCTGTGATAAGTTGGGTCTCACTGAACTGTTTCTTACCACTGGAAAGCACTTGAAGGACGGAGCATGTCTTGTTGTCGTTACATTCACATTTATATACATCTCTACAAATTTTCCCGACAGGGTCATACTCCAAATTGAACATGACCGGGAGTCTTTCGTTAGCCCAAATTATATTCAAATCCTTATCAAGTACAGCAAATCCTGCGTCAAGAGCATTTACAATGATATTCAGACTATTGCCGACTTTGTCTTTTAGAATATGTGGTAGCATTAGAATTCACTCTCTTAATTATCAGATGAAATATAACTGTCCGTTCAGTCCATATTTTATAGGCGAATTTAAGGACAATTCAAATTGCCGTTTTAAATGATTTTAAACTTTTGTTTATGACGACACGCCATTTATCTTCTGGTTTAATGGTTAAACTCCATCTTGGAATGATCGAAGAGTTCTGATAAACTAACTCATAACCAGACTCCGATTGTGAAACCGTATATATAGGGAACACAATAACATCCCCTGAAATATTCCAATCCAGTAACACCTCAACACCCAGCCATTCATCTACAAGCCCTAATTTATTTTGCGAATTTAATTCTTTTTCAATGGCCAAATTACCTATAATTTCTCTATCCTTTATATAATAATACCTGCCAAAAGCATCTCCGGCAGTCATTGAGATATTGAACTCAACACCAAATTGAGCATTACAAATATGATTGGAATGATTCTCGATAGTATATACAATATTTATCAAAGACGCATTATCCATTATCTTTATCTCTTTTATTATTCTAACGGGACATCGATGTCCGCCGGATTCAACTTCTCCATCACGATATAATTTTAGTAACACATCATCCTTATCCTGTTTTATTGTGTAGTTGTATGAAGAAGCGACAAAGTTGCCTACTTCTTTATATTCATTTCTAAAAACATCTTTTACCGTCGCGCCAGATTCAAAAAAATGATCTATTAAGCTTTCTTTAAGATACGTATCATAATACAGCATTTTCTCCAAGCCAGCCTGTTTTGACGGCATTAAATCATGGATACTCTTAGCCTGTCCCGCATTGTCTTTATGAAGTGTATCGGTAATTTTGTTATGATACACCTCTTTTCTCCGCATAAGGGTATTAAGCAAATTGATTTTTTTTGGCTTGTAATCAAGTTCGTAGATATGTCCTCCCCTATCCGGCTTAAAATAAACGGTCATTTGTGAGTTACTCACACAAATCTCATCTTTGCTATCGTAGTCATAGTCGCTAATGCAATGGTGAATGCCTTTTACTTTTCCTTTCTCTGCCAGTACCTCTGCAGCAATTAAATGGCTTGTAACAGCAAATCTAAGGTGAGGGAGATATATCCCGCCAAAAACCCCGTGCCAGTACGGGCAATTACATTGCCCCATAAATAGTTCTTTCTGGGCTTCGACATAATCATCTTTCTTTTTATCCATTGAATCTACCATATTACTGACGTGCATCATTTTGGCATAAAGAAGATTG
>JAHFOY010000165.1:1958-5288 GCA_023261485.1 Planctomycetota bacterium | reverse complement strand
ATTTATTTTGAGATAGCCAACAGGATACTTGCTACAACCACACCGTAACAACAAGCATTTTTGGCAGGTATATTAACTTGACATTTTTTTTATAGAATGGTATTCTTTATTCGAAATTACTGGAGCTAATATCATGCTTTTCAAAATTTTACTGCAACTTTCCGTGTCAAGCGATATTTAATCGAGTTAAAAGGAGTTACAGTTTGAATAATCATAAAAAATCTTCAAAAGAAAACACCATCCTTTGCGGTTTAGCTTTTGACAGTAAGGACGATCATAAAAGAATCACAACCGGAGAGAATTTTTACATTCTCGGAGGTTCTGCCGAAACCCACGAAAACCTTGTTGAAAAGGTAATGGAGTTTAACGAGGTAATTAAGAAGTACGGCAAGAAGTTGGATAACCTTTCTGAAGCTGAATATTATGATATTGCAAAAGAGGTCTGCAATCAGAACGAAAAACTGTATTGGTTTTATCATGCCTGCTTTTAGTAACGAAACCCATGAGAAAAAACTTTCTTGTACTTTTTATTATTCTCACAAATATTGTTTGTGCCGTTCGTAGTTACGGCGCAGACAACTTTGGAGACTTTGACGTTCATTATCAACTGGGAAACGAATATAACAAACGCGGTATGGTTGATGATGCGATTCGGGAATACAAGAAGGCTATTGAGATAAACAATCGCTACCCAAAACTTTACAATAATCTAGGTGTAGCCTATGGCAAAAAAAACTTGTTCGATGATGAGATTTCGTCGTATAAAAAAGCAATTGAGTTGGACTCAGGCTATAAGGATGCGTACTTCAATCTTGGGGTAGCATGCGGCGCAAAGGGAATGATAGACAATGAAATCAGTGCTTATAAAAGGGTTATCGAAATTGATCCTGACAATCTGGAAGCCTTCTATAACCTTGGACATGCCTATCGGGATAAGGAAATGTACGACGAATCTATTGCTGCATATAACCGGGTGATCGAGATTGACCCTTCGTATACCGATGCTTATTTCAATCTGGGGGTTTCCTATGGCAGAAAGGGTTTGCTGGACAATGAAATCCTGCAATACGGAAAAGTACTCGACTTGAACCCCAACAGCGCCGAAGCACACTTTAATTTGGGGATTGCATACGGTGAAAAGAAGATGTTTGACAAACAAGTTAGTGAATACAGAAAGGCCATTGCTCTTAACCCAAAGTATGCGAAGGCATATAAAAACCTTGAATCCGTTTATCGTGAGAAGGGAATGAAAGAGGAGGCCGACAGGGAATTATCCAATTATAATAATTTAGTAAGACATTAATAAAAAACCCGCAAAAACCAGGCGGTATCCTGCGGGTTCTGATTAGGTTTATACAATAATTAATGAGGAGAATTATACAATGCTGGACAAAATAGAAAAAGCGGTCACGGAAAAGTCAGATAAGATTATGACCAATGAAAAAGTAGAGAGATTTGTAAACAATTTAGGCGGCATGTTATGTTTTATAGGCGCGGTTGTGTTTGGAATCATGTTTATCGTGGGCGGCGCAAGCCTGATGAAGACTGGCAAAAACTATGTGGTAAAACCTGCAAAAGAGGAGAAGAAAGAGGCAGAAGCATCAGCAGAATCCACGTCCACGGAACCGGCTGCAACAGAAGAAGCCGTGCAAACGGAACAAGCAGCACCAGCCGAACCCAGCGCAGAATAGTCGCAATAATACCGTTTAGGGAAAACCTGCAGAAACTATTTTATCATTATTGAAGGAAATTAATCTGTGACCAGAAAGTTATTTTTGCAAACAAGTATTCTTTGTTTTATTTTGTGCTTATTTGTTTTAAAACCAGTACAAGCCGTTCTTTCTAAATTAACTCCGGAACAAATACAAGAAGCCATTGAATACGGACAGAAAAATAAAACTCTGGACATGGCTGCCTTTTCAAAACCATGGACAGTATCGCTGGAAAAAGGGCAGGGATCAGCCTCACTGTTTACCCCTTATCATAACCTTGCGTATAAGGCCAGAAAAATTGCGGTGGAGCGCAGAGAATTTACCAGTCAGAACATCCAGGAGGCATTGGATATTGGCAACACCCTTACCTTTTCAGTAACCGTCTACGGAGACGAATACGATTTCCCGAAGCACTACAGCGCAAAGATTTACCAAAAAGAAGAGGTAGTACAACCTGAGTTTGAATTTGTTCCGGAAATAGCGGAGGCCAGTGAATTTTGGCCCGATTCGCCAAGCCATGCAGCACGTCTGGTCTTTAAATTCCCGGTAAAAGATATTGACTTAAATACCCTTGTCACTTTTGTAATTGTAGCCCCAGGCGGCGAAGAAATTCCATTTAATTTTGATTTACCAAAGATGAAATAGAATTCCCACAAACATGTAGTGCAATCTTTGTAACTTCCGTGAGCAAGAGATAAAACCCCGCGCTACAGCTTAATTAAACAAACTGAAAGGGATAATTTATGAAAAAATTTATCTTTCTGACTTTTATCGCATTAAGCATATCTTCCTTATCAGCAGGATGCGTAGGGCTTGGTAAAAAATCAGCCAGGACGCAAGAAGAACATCTGGCATTGGTTGACCAGAAGATACTGGAGCTTGACCGCGTACTCTCGAACCTAAACCTCTCCGCACAGAATCTCGGGAAACGCGTCGAAGAACTTGCGCAAAAGACTGCGGCTATAGACACAAACTATTCAAAGCTCAACACCACCCTGGATGCGCTCAGTTCTCAAGTCGAAACAAAAGATAGTTCCATTGAAACCACCATCTCTGAAACCCAAAAAAGCATAAACGACCTTACGAAAAAATTAAGTGAAATTGAACAGGCGAAAATCGATTTACAAAACCAGATCGTTGCCCTTCAGTCCCAGAGGTCTCGTATTATGAACCCTGAATCCGAGGTTCATCGGCAAAGCGAGGCCATGAAAGAAGAGTCCAAGGAAATGATCGAAGAAGGACAAGAGATGATCAAGGAAGCCAAGGGCGAAATAAAGACAGAAGAAGTGAAAAAGGCTGAGGAAGTGGCCAAAAATCAGGGAAAAGAGGCATTGCAAAAATTGCTGGACGAGGCCCTGGCATCATACAGAGACGGAAATTATTCAGAGGCCATTACCAAGTGGGAAGAAGTGCTCGTTATAGATCCCGAAAATATTGAGGCAAAATTTAATATCGAAATCGCAAAGGAGAAGATGAAACCCCCTGCAGAAAAGTAATAAAGAAAGTTACATCAAAAGTTTTACGACCATTCCAACAACGCAGATCGCAAGTACCAATTTAACAAAACGTTCGCCTTTGGTAACCGCCAGATGGCTGCCAATCCAGCCACCGAGACCAT
>JAHFOY010000165.1:0-1858 GCA_023261485.1 Planctomycetota bacterium | reverse complement strand
AAAGAAAGTTACATCAAAAGTTTTACGACCATTCCAACAACGCAGATCGCAAGTACCAATTTAACAAAACGTTCGCCTTTGGTAACCGCCAGATGGCTGCCAATCCAGCCACCGAGACCATTACCAGCAGCCAAAGCAAGTCCTATTGACCAGCATATCTTGCTGTTGAAAACAAATACAATCAATGCAAACAGCGCATTAATGCCGACAATGAATACCTTGTGGCTGTTAGTCTCCACAAGATTTAACCCGCTGATTGTAGTCAGCACCGCAATAATCAGGAAGCCAATCCCCGCCTGAATAAATCCGCCATAGACACCAATGAAGAAGAAAATAACTATACTCGCTATGCGGCGATTCCTGCTTAAACTGGCCGTATCTCCATTGAACTGAACGTTGGTATTCCTTTTTCGTATCGGATTCCACAGGATAAGTCCAAGCACGAGTATCATGACAACAGCCAGTATCCTCTTGAATAGGGCATCGGACACATCAACGGCCAGTTGAGCACCGATAACAGCACCTACAAGTGCTGGCAGTGACATAAAAAGGCTCAGTTTAAAATTTGAAATACCCTTTCTCTTAAAACCGGCGACTGCCAATACACTTTGTACTGTAATTGCCAGACGATTAGTCCCATTCGCCACAGTTGCCGGCAAGCCCATAAAAATAAGGATCGGCAGGGTAATCAGCGAACCACCGCCTGCAAGGGTATTAATAACCCCGGCTACGACACCAATGCTAAAAATAACAGGAAATTGCCATATATCCATATAAATTCATTTTAAAAAATACTCTTGATTATAAACTCAGGAATTGTTCTTGGGAGGAATGATTTTTTCGAGCTCAGTTATAAGAAATGGAAGGTCATGAGTGACTGTTTTCCAAACCAAATCTAAGTCAACGTCAAAATAGGCATGGATAAGATGATTATGTTTGAGGCGAACTAAATCATCCTTTGACATAAGCCACCTGTGCCGAAGAAACAACTTCATCCCGGAAATATCTGCTTAAGTTCGCAAGTCCACTTTCTTTCCTAAAATTTCAGAAAGGTCCCGCTCGATGTGAGCAAGCCCAAAGAAACCTGGTACGTGGTCCGTATCAAACTCGACAAGAATATCCACATCGCTGTCAGAACAAAAGTCGCCTCTGAAGACGGAGCCGAAAAAAGAAAGTTTGCGAATATAATTCCGTTTGCAAAATGCAGCTATAGTTTCGTAAGGGATATAAATATTTGTTTTACCGTCATTCATAATTTCCGAACAACCCTCTTTATCATAAAATCTATCCCGTAATTAATGCTTATAAGGTTACATAAATAAGCACTTAAACTTATATTTGACAATCTAACATTAATAAAGCTACATTGCATATAGAGAATAGTAAATATCTCATTTCATGTGGTTCCGGTGCATCTCTCCCGTGTGCTCCTTCATCACCTCTATGTGCTGATAGCTTGAGCATGGTTTGGTGAATTGTTGGATGTAAATTTGGAAAATGCTTGCGCAAATGTTCATTTTTAAATTCAAAAGTATTATCTTGAGTTAATGCTTTTGCTATAGCTTCTAACGTCTTAAAAGCCTCCATAAATACAGAATCAAAGTTTCCCTCTGTGTCAATAATAGTTGGACACTTTACCCCATATAGTTTAGTGTAGGGCGTAAAGGAAAAAAACTATGAAAAAAAGTAGTGCAATAAGCCTGAAAACAAATAACACGCCAGTGGAAACGGAAGGAGCCCGTAGGGCGACAGGAGTTTCCCCTGGCGGCGCAATTCAAAGCGGTCATTTTCCTGACCCAGAGGTAACCGAGAAGGCTGTTCGGAGGAAATTCACCGCTAAATACAAACTTTGCATCCT
>JAHFOY010000037.1 GCA_023261485.1 Planctomycetota bacterium | reverse complement strand
ACACCATGACGATTTAGTATGCAATAGTTGTGGAAAAATAATTGAGTTTACGGAACACAGGATAGAAAAACTTCAAGACGAAGTTTGTAAAAAGAATAATTTTCAGGCAGAGTCTCATCGTTTACAAATCCAGGGTTTATGTGAAGATTGCTGGAAAAATGGCGAAAATGAAGTGGAATGAAAATATTCCAGAGATGGGGGTATAATGTATGTCACGCGTATGTGAGTTATGTGGAAAAAAAACAGAAGTAGGAAATCAGATAGAACGCCGGGGGTTGGCTAAGTGGAAGGGCGGTGTCGGTAGAAAAATTACCGGCAAGACAAAGAGAAAGTTTAAGCCGAATCTCCAGATGGTAAGGGCAAAGATTGATGGTTCTGTCAAGAGAATTAAGGTTTGTACCCGCTGTATTAGCGCCGGTAAGGTTGTAAAAGTATCATCGTAGTTGACCCTGCACTTTTTATGAAGATCGAAAGAAAAAATATTGAATATATTGCCAATCTTTCCAGGATTGAACTTTCCGATCAAGAAAAAGAGATGTTTGTTCACCAACTCAGTGATATTTTGTCCTATATTGAAAAACTGAACAAATTAAACACAGATAATATTAAACCAATGGCATACTCTCTAAATACAACCAATGTATTTAGAGAGGATAAGCTGGGGCAGCCGATTTCGAGAGATGATGCCATGTTCAATGCCCCATCAAAGATGGGCGTTTTTTTTAAAGTACCAAAGGTAATCGAATAAAATATCACATAAAGAGAAGCGCCTTTGAGCCTCTTAAGACACACCGCACTCCAAATAAAAGAAAAAATAATATCCAGAGAAATACAAGCAACCAAACTTGTCGGGCAGGTATTTGAATGGATAAAATATATCGAACCAAAAATTCAGGCATTCATAACTTTAAATGAAAAAGGTGCCTTAGAAAAAGCCGCCGAAATTGACAAAAAGATTGAAAATCGCCAAAAAGTCGGATTGCTTGCAGGAATTCCAATTGCCGTTAAAGATAACATCTGCACAAAAAGTTTAAATACTACCTGCGCCTCAAAGATACTTCAAAATTTCATCCCTCCGTATGATGCCTTTGTTGTCAATCGTCTGAAAGAAGAAGATGCCATAATTATTGGCAAGACGAATCTTGACGAGTTTGCAATGGGGTCATCTACAGAAAATTCCGGTTATAAAATAACGCGTAATCCCTGGAATCAAAATTGTGTTCCTGGCGGCTCAAGTGGCGGTTCAGCCGCCGCAGTAGCAGCGAACTTCGCATTTCTTGCTCTGGGGTCTGATACTGGCGGTTCAGTCAGGCAACCGGCGGCTCTATGCGGTGTTGTCGGTGTAAAGCCAACGTATGGCAGGGTATCACGATATGGTCTGATCGCCTTCGGATCTTCTTTGGATCAAATAGGTACTTTTACAAGGGATGTTAAAGACGCTGCACTTTTATTGCACGCAATTGCGGGATACGATTCGTATGATTCGACTTCCACACAAGTATCTGTTCCGGAATATTCAGATGGAATCGAAGGTGGAACAGGTGGTTTACGAATTGGTATTCCAAAGGAATACTTTGCTGAAGGTTTGAATACAGAAGTACGTGATGCTGTAAAGAGTGCTTTGAAGATATATGAACGGCTTGGCGCAAAGTTTGTCGAGTTATCTTTGCCACATACGGAGTATGCAGTTGCCGTTTATTATATCATCGCAAATGCAGAGGCTAGCTCTAATTTGGCCAGATATGACGGAGTGAAATATGGTTACAGGACGGGTGAATCGCGCGGAATAATTGACATGTATTGCCGTACCCGTTCGGAAGGATTCGGTAATGAGGTCAAACGACGCATCATGTTGGGTAACTATGCATTGAGTTCCGGATATTATGACGCATACTATCTGAAGGCATCAAAGGTAAGGACTCTGATAAAAAGCGATTTTGATGCTGCTTTTGAAAAAGTCGATTGTATCATTTGCCCGACGTCTCCCGTGCCTGCCTTTAAAATCGGGGAGCGTGCTAATAATCCCTTGGAAATGTATCTTTCCGATATTTATACCATTCCTGCCAATCTTGCAGGCATTCCGGGTATTTCCATTCCTTGTGGATTTTCGAAAGCAGGATTACCCATTGGAATGCAAATTCTCACAAGGCACTTTGAAGAGAAAAAAATGTTACAGATTGCATACGCTTTTGAACGAGAGACAGATTTTCACTTGAAGAAGCCCGTATTAAAGGGCTCGACAGTGTAAGTATAATTATATTCAAAAATAGCCGCAGGGCGCACAGAGAAAATAATTCTGTGATCTCGCAATCTCTGTGGCAATTAAACCGCTGAAGGTTGTTATATGGAATACGAAGTTGTTATCGGATTGGAAACTCATGCAGAATTGGCCACTGTAGCCAAGCTGTTTTGTGGATGCAGCACAAAATTTGGCGTTGAACCGAATACACAGGTATGCCCTGTGTGTCTTGGTATGCCCGGGGTCTTGCCTGTTATGAACAAAAAAGCATTTGAATACTCGTTGAAGGCGGCTGTCGCTTTAAATTGTGAGATTAACAAGTTTACGAATTTCGACAGAAAGAGTTATTATTATCCCGATTTACCAAAAAATTACCAGATATCCCAAAATTATTATAATCTGGGGATTGATGGGTACATGAACATGAGTGTAAATGGGACAATAAAGAAGGTCCGAATTCATAACGTCCATTTGGAAGAAGAGGCCGGAAAGCTTATTCACCCGGAAGAAACAGGTGCAGATTACAGCCTTGTAGACTTCAATAGGGCTGGCGTTCCGTTGCTTGAGATTGTTTCGTACCCGGATATGAGAAATGTGGACGAAGTAGACAGTTACATGCAGACCTTGAGGAAGATACTTTTATACACGGAGGTTTCCGATTGTAAAATGCAGGAAGGTTCTCTCAGGTTTGAGGCAAGTATTTCACTAAGAAAAAAAGGGTCTGATAAACTTGGCAACAGGGTGGAAATAAAAAACCTCAACTCGATGAAGTCTGTTATAAAGGCTATTGAATACGAGGCAGTAAGACAGTCGGAGTTGCTGGATAAGGGAGAGGCCATTGACAGGGAAACCAGACTGTGGGATGAAGTAAACGAAAAGAGCCAGCGTATGCGTTCGAAGGAAGAGTCTCAGGATTATCGCTATTTCCCTGAGCCCGACCTTTTACCGGTTTTGATTGATGACAAATGGTTAGATGCAATAAAAGTCTCTATTCCCGAACTTCCTTTAGAAAGAAAACAGAGATTTATAGAAAAATTTAAACTTTCCGATTATGATGCCGGCGTGCTGACAGAAGAAAAAGTGCTTGCTGATTTTTTTGATGCCTGTGTAAATCTACTGGATCGTCCAAAGGCTTTCTGCAACTGGATTACGAATGATTTATTGAGAGAGGTGAAGGACAGAAAGTTAGATATTAATAGTTTATTAATCAAACCAAAACAGCTTGCATCTCTGGTTGAACTCATTGAAAAAGGTACCATCAGCAGCACAATTGCAAAAGAAGTATTTTCTGAGATGGTTCAAACAGGGAATGATCCCCAAAAGATTATTGAAGGAAAGGGATTAGCACAGATCAGCGATGAAGGGTTGATTGAAACGGTAATTGATAAGGTTATAGCCGGTAATCCAAATGTAATAGAAGATTATAAGAAGGGGAAAAAGAATGCCCTTGCGTTTCTGGTAGGGCAGGTAATGAAGGAAACAAAAGGCAAAGCAAATCCAAAAATAGTGAACGATCTTTTAAGAGAAAAAGTGGGCATATAACACAATTATCAAATTTAACTTTTCGATGTTGAAGACTGCGTTACTTGTAAAACTTTGACCTCTCGGTTGATCCGGTTTGCCATTTTAGCTTCTGCTATTTCAAGGTCATAGCGTGCCTGCAATCGTAGCCATATCACCGCACTTGTGCCAAAGTAACGTGCCAACCTCATTGCCGTGTCTGCTGTAATCGAGCGCTGTCCACGCACGATCTGACTAATTCGCAATGCCGGTACACCTATATCTTTAGCTACACGATAATTGCTCAATCCTAAAGGTTTCATGAAGTCTTCCAACAGTACTTCGCCGGGGTGGACCGGTGGTAGTCTTTCCATATTTATCCTTTCATTTGTGATAATCCACAATTTCTACATCTTTCGCCTTGCCGTTTGCCCACTTGAAGCAAATTCGCCATTGATCGTTAATGCGAATGCTATATTGACTCTCTCGGCTTCCATGAAGTGCTTCAAGTCTATTCCCGGGTGGTGCTGCCAAATCATGTAAACTATCGGCGTCATCCAGGTATAAAAGTTTACGTCGGGCTGTTTTCTGAATAGTTATTGGTAGTTTTCTTGATACCACACCATTGAATATCTTTTCCGTTTCCACATTGGCGAAAGATTCAATCACACCATTAGAATATCATGTAATGATACTATCGTCAAGTGACAGATTTTATATTGCAAGTTAATATCGGCGTTGCGGGCATGTTGCCGAGGAGTATACAAAAGGGGGAAAAACGCCCTTGCATTTTTAGTCGGGAAGGTAATGAAGGAAACCAAAGGTAAAGCGAATCCAAAAATAGTGAATGAGATGCTGGTGAAAAAAGTTGGTGTATAAAGAATTAGTTTTGGTATAATTCATTTGGATAAGATTCCTTTAAAGTTAATGCCGTATGTTAAGGGGAAAAGCAGATGGGACATTATTCAGTGGAAAAGGCTGCTCAGAAATATCCATGGGATGACTATCTTACCTGGCAGGATAATGAGCGGTGGGAGATTATTGACGGTGTAACGTATAACATGACACCTGCGCCCACGGTAAGACATCAAAATGTGGCAGGGAATTTCTTCAGTCAGCTAAAGCAAAAACTTGCCAATAAAACATGCAAACCATTTATTGTCCCCGTTGATGTAGTTCTTTCAGAATATGACATTGTCCAACCTAATGTATTTGTAGTTTGCGATAAAAACAAGATTACCGAAGCCAATATTCAGGGTGCTCCTGACCTTGTTGTTGAAATACTTTCGCCAGCCACAGCCACAAAAGATCTGAGGGAAAAGAGCATTTCTATGAACAAAGTGCTCTTGTCTGTGTTTTCATGAAAATACAAGGCTCAAATCTATTTCTAACCTTTTCAAAAGTGGTGAATACAGGATAGCGTCGGCAGGATATACATTTTCTGTTTTGTAACCATTTTTGGTGAGCGTTAATACCTCTATAGTCTGTTTTACAGGATCAGCGATCCAAAACTCTTTAACACCGTATTTAAAATAAAGCTTGCGTTTGATTTCTCTATCACGATACCCTATCTTAGGAGAGAGAATCTCCACGATTAAATCAGGCGCTCCCTGAATATTGTCTTTAGTTATAATGTTTTTTCGCTCTTTTGACACGTAGATAATATCAGGCTGCACGACATCTTCATCAGAAAAAACAACATCAAACGGGGCGTCATACACAAAACCAGACTTATTCTTTTTCACGTAACTAAGCAGTGCATATTCGAGTTCCCTTGATATGCGTTGATGATATTCGTTTGGTGAAGGCACCATAAAAAACTCCCCCTCGATAAGCTCATATCGCTTATCTTCCGACATATGGAGATAATCCTGATAGGTAAATTTTACATTTGCAAGTGTTTTAATCATGGTCGTGCTATAAAGTTGATTTAATGTAAACGGTTATCAAAAACAGCCTTTATTACTACTTGTAAAACAAGCTTTTTGCTGAAATTAGCAGAAATGAGAAATAAAGTCAATTTAAATTACAACATATTTCTTGACTTTTACGGGGAGTATAACTACCTTAGTTAGGCTAAATCAAGGGAAATAATTTACCACAGAGGGCACTGAGGATATGGAGAAACAGATAAAATATAGCAAACTGCTATTTTAAATGATTATCACGGGGAAAAGGAGATTTTGGGAGATGTCAAATATTTCTTATGCAGTGGTTGCTGCTCTCCTGGTCATGTCACTGGCTGCGTGCTCAGGCAAGACAGCAACGCCAGCGTCCTTACTACCTGTTGCCATGACATCAACGCCAGTTACTAACGACAAAGTTTCTTTGCGACAATCAACTATTAACTGGGATACCTATAAATATGAACTCTCTCAAGATAACACAATAGTAGAAGGTTCATTTGATGGAGTTACGATAACTCAACAAACATTTAAATCATGGGTTCTTGAAAATAAATATCTAAAAGTAACCGTTGTACCGGAATTCGGCGGTCGAATTATCTCTATAATTTACAAACCAACAGGGCACGAAGAACTTTATCGAAATCCAGTTGGAGTTCCTTACTCAGTCGGAGAGGATGTATTTTATTATGACTGGTTAATGATCTACGGAGGTATTTTTCCAACCTTCCCTGAGCCGGAACACGGTAAAACATGGCTTTTACCATGGGATTTTCAGATTATAAAAAATACAGATCAGGAAGTTACAATTGCAATGTCCATAAAAGACGACATTGATAATCCATCAGCGCCAGATAAATATAATGTTGGTGTTACAGGTATTGAAGCTGCATTTTACGTTACGGTAAAGGCTGGAAGAGCCGCTGTGGATACCACCATTGAATTAAAAAATCCAGGCGTGAATCCAGTTGCATATGAGTACTGGACAAATACGGGTCTGTCGCCTGGTTCCGACCCTCTAGATCCCGGAGCTACGAGTGGGGCTGAGATTATTGCACCAATAGAAAAAGTTAAAATACCCAGTTGGTGTAATGCTATTTCGAGTCAGGAGATTCCGGCAGGAGAGACAGAAACGTATTACTTTAAAAATTTAAGACATTATAAAAATTGGCCCGATCCGGGCATTGCATATGCTTCTCCGGATATGACGGGTGGAAATTTCTGGGGAGTTATAAACCATGATAACGAGGAGGGTTTTTTCCGGATAGCAGATAACAAGATTACACCCGGTTTGAAAATATGGACATTTGGTTATCCCTATAGTTCGGTTGTAGATCCTTACAAAACAACCGATCCCAGGCGTCCATTTGTTGAGCTATGGGCCGGTGTAACAAAAGAGTTTTGGAGTAGGGCAATATTCCCCGCAAATCACCAATTTGCGATTAAAGAAACGTATAGTCCAAGTGTTGGGTTAACAAATGTGACTCATGCAAATGAAAATTTTCTTGTTAATCTATATACGGATAATTCTTCCATAGTCAATTGCCAACTTTTTAGCATTAATCCCGATGAGCCTGTAAACGTATCGCTGTTTGTTGATGGAACTACGATATACAACTCTACAATAACGCCTGATCCACAAAACAGTATTCAAATTTCGGTGAAGATTCCTGCAAATATCAGTAAAGGTAGTATAAAATTTGTTGTAAAAGATACGGATGGTACGGCGTTGTTTACTGGGAGTATTCCTGTAAATAATTAGAGATATTTTGTAATAAGTGATAAATCTCATACAAACAAAATAAGCCCGCCCAACCCCGGCATGCAGCCGAATGCTGCTGCGCAATGTGCCAATTGATCGGCTTTGCTATAATAATACATTTTGATGACCATCCATAGAATCGGCTGATTTCAGGCATTCACCATATCTTTCTTTAACATATTTCTTGACTTTTACGAGGATTATAACTACCTTAATTACTTTAAATCAACGGGAAATAATTTGCCACAGAGGACACCGATGGCACGGAGAGACGGATACGAACACATACTATAAGAAATATTTGTTAGGACGCAGATGAACGCAGACAAATACAGATTAAAGAAACATATTTATCTGTGCTTATCCGTGAAAATCTGTGTTCTGTTTAGCTTGTCATATAAAGTTATAAACATTAGATTCTTCGTCGTTTCACTCCTCAGAATGACAAACAGTGTCATTCTGAGCGAAGCGAAGAATCTTATTTAATTGGTGCATATTATGAAATTAAAGGATGATTTAAGAACTCAAATTCTATCAAAGGTAAGGAAGATCGTTGTCAAGATAGGTACCGGAGTCCTGACTACAGATGATGGATATATTGATAAAGCGCAGATAAAGCGGTTGGCGGAGCAGGTCGTAGAACTGAAGAAGATGGGATACGATGTTGTAGTGGTAAGCTCTGGGGCTATTGGTTCCGGAATGGGGGAGTTAGGTATCGGGAAAAGGCCAACGACATTACCTGAGCTACAGGCAATTGCTGCGATTGGTCAAAGTAAATTGATTAGTACGTATGATGAGTGTTTTAAATTTCATGGATATCATGCGGCTCAAATACTGCTTACCCGTGAGGACTTTGAGGATCGGCAGAGATACCTGAATACCTGTAATACTATCCATACGCTCTTTCAACTCAAGGCCATTCCTGTAGTAAACGAAAACGATACGATTTCTGTGGATGAAATCAAGTTCGGTGATAATGATGCACTTTCGGCTCTTGTAACGAATTTGTTGAATGCGGAGTTGCTTATTATCCTCTCATCCGTTGACGGGCTGTATGATAAATGTCCAACGGCAAAAAGCAAAGCATCGGTTGTTCCGATTGTAGAAAATGTTTCTCGCGAAATTAAGCAACTTGCATTTGATTCGAAGACTGCGAGGGGGGTGGGAGGCATGCAGACCAAGCTGGAGGCTGCGTCCGTTGTGTCAAATGCCGGAGAGTCTGTAATTATCGCCAATGGACGAATGGATGGTGTACTAAAGAAGATTGTGCAGTGTGAAAATATTGGCACCATCTTCCTTCCAAAAGAGGAAAAGCTGACAAGCCGCAAGCGTTGGATTGGATACACAATAAAGCCAAAAGGGAAGATATATGTGGATGACGGCGCTATGAGTGCGCTATCGGAGAAAGGTAAGAGCCTGCTTGCCTCAGGTATTGTAACGGTGGAAGGTACTTTCAGTAAGGGTGACATTGTTTCTGTCTGTAAAAAAGAGGATAGGGCAATTTTTGCCAGGGGTCTGACAAATTATTCTTCCGAAGAAATTGAGAAGATTAAAGGGTGTGGCACCTCCAGCATTGAAAAGGTGCTGGGGTATAAATTATACGATGAGGTTATTCATAGGGATAATATGGTCATTTTGTAGAGACGTATTTCATGTGTCTCTACAAAATGTATAGGATCATGCCTGAAGTTATAAAATTTCATTTTTTATTTTTAATAACTTGCTCTGCGTGTATTGCATCTATAATATCTCTCACCTTCTTTACTTCTTCTGGATTGAGGGCTAATCGTAGTGATTCGTTCAAGTGATAAAGTGCCTGTTTCGTGTCCCTTTTGTGCTTAAGATAAAGGATACCCAGGTCTCTGTGTGCAGAGTAGTCATTTGCATTATATTTTATAGCAAGCGTCATTTCGCCTATCGCCTCTTCATAAAGACCTTTCATCGCATAAGCAATTCCAAGGTTATAGTGTGCATCCAGATGCTCTGGTTTTAGTTGGGTGGTTTTTTTCATTTCAACGATTGCATCATCCAGCTTGCCCTTCTTTAGATACATAGCCCCCAAATTATTATGAGCATCAGCATAATTGTTGTCAATTTTTAAGGCCTCTGTATATTCAGCCATCGCCTTCTCTGGATTTCCAACGTGTTCGTAAGTATTTCCAAGATTATTATGGGAAAGCGGGAAATAGGGGTTATTGGTCAATGCATTATTGTATGCCTCGATGGCCAGATCATATAATCCCTGTTTGTCGTAAATCGTACCGAGATTATTGAAAGCAAGTGTATTGTCATTGTTTCTTGATATAGATGCCTTATATTCTTCAATGGCCTTGTCAACCAATCCGACTTTTTCGTAAGCAGCTCCTAAATTAAAATGAATAAAAGGGTAGCTATACGGAAGCAAGAGTGATTTTCTATACATTTGGATAGAGGCCTCGTACTGCTTATTTTTAAAGTAGGTATTGCCCAAATTACTGCATGCGCGGGCGCTGTTGGGTTCTCGCTGGTAAGTGTAAAGCCATATGGTGGTATCATCTCGCCACACACCATTTCGCCAGATTACGCCGAACTGCATACTCAAAAGGATTATTCCAATAATAATTATACCTTTTTTCCGGAACGCAGAGTTTGTTACGAGACATCCTGTCGCCCCGCAAAATCCAATTATTGGTAAGTACAAATATCTTTCAGCCATGATATTCCCAATGGGGATAAAGCCGAGAACGGGTAGCAGCGTGATGAAGAACCATAAAGCAAAAAAGGTCATGAGTTTGTTCCTCTTATAAAATCTGACAATAATTATAAGCGCCGAAACGATGAACAGAGAGGATAGTATGAATGAAATGCTCATGCCCCGAATGTCAGGTATATAATAGTCTGCATTGAGATTTATTGGGATAAACAGGAGTTTTAAGTAAGATGCGACAACCTTTGTCATAGTAAAAATATTTGTTGGATAAACATCTATAGTTTTAAAAGTATTTTTAAATTCTACGAATCTGATAAAAAGATAAAAGCCTGCGACTGAGATGTATCCGGAGTAAAAAAGGAGACGCTTTTTCAGCCTTACTAAGGTATTTGCGGGGGATAATGATTGAAAGCAGTATAAAAGATCAAATAAGACGAGAAGGATAGGAAGTGTGATGGCCATTTCCTTTGAGAAGAGTGCTAGGAAAAAAGAGCCGCATGAGATGATGTAATAGAGAACGAACCTGGTATTTGTTTGTTGTGTCGGCGTTCCCGCTTGGAAAGAAGGAACAAGTATTTTTATAAAGTATATAAATGACAGAAGAAAGAAAATAGATGCGAGGATATCTTCTCTGTAACAAACCGCATTGACGGTTTCTGTTAACAGTGGATGGGATAAGAACAGGAGGGTGGCAATTATGACAGGTGTGGATTTTCTAAAGATACTTTTTGAAAAACAGTAAAAAAGAAAAACGTTAATGGTGTGTAATATGACATTGGTAAGATGATAACCAATCGGATTTAGCCGCCAGATGGCATAATCAAAGAAATACGTCAAGGTGACAAGCGGACGGTAGCTGAGTTCTCCTGAAAAGGGTAAATAATCTTTCGTAAACAGCTTTGGCAGATTTCCGAAAAATTTAATGAAATAATTTTCAGTAATGACGTATGCATCGTCATAAACAAAGGTGTTAGACAGTGTGTTAAGATACAAAAAAACGGAGATGAGAATAATAATGACGGGCGGTATTTTCTCCAACCTGATATGTCTTGTGGTCACACTTTTTCTCTGTAAAGACTGATGAATAGATTGATAAATGTTAATGAAACGATAAACCAGACGAGGATTTTATTTATCTTTGATAGCATAAATATATTTATCGGCAGAGCTAAAATACAGGCTACCGTCGGGGCCAATGGCAGGGCAGTTCTCATTAATGTTATCTCCGGTCGTATATTTCCATAACAAAGAACCATCGGTGTTCAATGCATGCATTGCGCCGTCCATTGCACCGACATATATAATTCCGTCTGCGCCAATCACGATTGTCGCCAAAACGCCATATTGGGGATCTTTCGGATTACTACCCGTATAATTTGGATTTTGTCCTGTCTGGTAAGACCATTTTGTCTTGCCATTTGAGGAGTTTATAGCATAGACCTTACCGTCATTTCCAGTTCCGGTATAAATGGTTCCATCTGATGACAGGGAAGGAGTGAGGCTGGATGCGGTGTCTTGATCCGACTCCCACAACTTGACGCCATTTTTATCGAAAGCATTAAGCCTTCCTCCTCCAGTAGCGTATATTGTTCCATCAGTACCGACTACAGGCCCGCTAACCCTCATTTTATCCAGGCCCTCAACCTTCCAACTCACGGTTACTGTCCCATTAGAATAATTCAAAGCATAAAGGGTTCCACCCTCATCCTTATTAGGGTCTCCGCTGCCTACATAAATTGTTTTTCCATCAAGACTCAGCGTGGGAGAAGCCAGGGGAGCAATGGCGCCGTCTGTTTGATATTTCCATTTAAGCGAACCATCGGAATTAACCGCATAAACATACGTATCCCACGAACCAATATAGATAGTGCCATCAGGGCCAACATTAGGTTCACCATAAATATTGTCTGTTGGGTCAGTAAAACTCCATAATTTATCCCCGGAAGAGGTAAAGGCATAGAGATTATCTTTGCCTACTGCATAGATCGTGGATTCATCTGACGATATTGCCGTACCTCCAGTTCCGCCAATATCCTGGCTCCATAGCAGGCTCCCGTCAGAATTTATGGCAAGTAGTTTGCTCGCGGCAGTTACATAAAGAGTGCCGTTAGAGTCTATACTCATACTGTTTGGTACGGTACCTTCTGTAATATCACTTTGGGTGTATGTCCATTTAACGGCATTAGAATGCGGTCCATTAACAGGGCTTTGTCCACTGTGCTGTGCGTTATAATGAAACATCTGCCATGGAATAGTTGCCGTTTTTGGAGTCGGGGTGACCGTTATAGTTGCCGAAGGTGATGTGGCAGGTGTAGGTGTGGCAGCAGGAGTTGCTGTAGTCTTCGGTGTTATTGTTGCCGTTACTGTTGGCTTTGGAGATGGTGTATGTTGGGGCGTTGGGGAAGCAGGTAAAATCTTTTCATAAATTGCCATAATAATCTTCTTTTTGCCAGGTTCGATTTCAAACGTCTGTGTGCCACCTGATGGAGTATTAATGGTATAGCCTTCTACCTCTCCAAATTCTATGGTATGTGTCTTGCGCGCAGTGACCGGTATCTTCTTTCTACCTTTATTGTTTGTTTCATACCCTATGTCATTCAGGGTGAAGGGCACATTTCCTAATTTATTCAAATTGGTATCCCAGGTTCTAACGACCAGGACTCCCGTGTTTCTCTTTTTTACGGAGACAGAACCATGAGAAATAGATATAGCAGAAAAGAGTATCAAAAAAAACATAACCGTACATAAAATGCTCTTTTTCATAATTATTTCTCCTTTAAAAGTCGTTCCCTCTCAAATATATTTCTTATGGTTTATTTTTTTGTCAATATGCAGACACGCCTTTCTTTGCAGGTATCATCCCAGAGATGCGATGGTATATTGTTCAGCATTTTCCAATAATTATCGCCAATCAAAGGTATAAGCTTGTTTAAGGCAGAGATGACATTAGATACATAAGCTGTGTCCATAACCAGCGATTCCGTAAGCGGGCAGGTCACATCAATGAGCAGTTCCAACTCATTATTGTTTGTTAAATTAGGATAAAATGGATACAACCGGCAGGCGATGGGTCTATGCTCGTGAATAAAGCATTTAACCCCGTCGGTAAAATTGCAGGTACTGCCAATAATTTCAAGCGTTCCCCCCGATATTTCGAGTCTTTCGTTGCAGATATGTTTACCGCTTCGCTTAAGTATAAATTCGTCTTCGTAAGGCAGCAGCACAGACAATGGTTTTTTTTCGCAGCGACCGTCACATTTCTCTATGCACGGCATAAAGCCGAAATTCGTTGCATAGATTTCATTGTAGACTTTAAATAGTTTTTCCTTATCCATGTTTTTCCGTAAGTAAATCGTTAATTGACAAAATAATAATTATGCAAAGTATCCACTCATGGCAGCACTTCAACCTTGAGCTTTTCAGACATACCGCATACACCAATTTCTATCCTCGCATTGCCGGGCTTTACGCCTTTAATGGTAAACGAACTGCTGCCATTTTCATCGGTTGCCTGCTCGGAGGGTGTTACCTCGACATTTTTTCCCCCACTAATAATAGTTGTATATACGGTTGTATTTGCCACGGGTTCATCATTCGCATCACTTGCAGTTACTGTTACACGTTGACTAGCCCCGGCAGATATGCTCAAATTATTTTCACTCAGTTCAATCTGGGCTGTTTCAATAACCGTAATGTCCTCCTTTAAACTGGAAGAACCGGTACTTGTCTGAAAAGTGAGCGTGGCGCTCCCTTCTTCCACACCGGTAATAATAAATTTGGCCTCGCCCTTTGCATTCGTTTTCTTTTCTCTGGTCACGAGAACAACATCCGTATCGCTGCTTTCGGCTGTTATCGTTACCCCCGATTTTGGCTTACCACCCTGAAGCACCTTTATGATGATGCTGTCTTTTGTTCCCACAGAAACAATGCGGGCTTTATTTACGCGGACTTTTAATTTCTCGCTGATGGTATCAACACTAAATTTTATAGTCGCCCCCCCCTTACGCAATCCAATAATGGAAAACGAGGACTCACCGTTTTCGTCCGTCACAATACTGGAACTGTCTATCGTAATATGGGGACGCTGTGATTCCTGCTTTGACACAGAGGCATTGACCGTTACATTCGGAACCGGTATGCCTGTATTATCAAATACAGAAACGGTAACGCTGCCACTTTCACACTGTGTTAATTTTAACAAATTCTCATCAACAATAATGGTGGATGGAATCAATTTAATGACAGTAACCGTTGCGGAGGCCGTCAATGTGCCTACGCTCAAGGTAACCGTTGCTTCTCCCTCCGATTCACCCGCTATTCCAAATGAGGCCTTACCCTCCTCATCAGTTGTCTTATTCGAATCAATTGTTGCAATACTGGTATCATTACTGGTTGCCTCTATATTAATATCCGATATAGGTGAGTTATTTTGGTCGAGTACTGTTGCCGTTAGAGTCCCTGTTTGTCCTGAATACACGTTGAGTTTCTTCTTACTCAAGGTCAGTGACGATGGAATCGTATTTAGCACTGAAACAGGAAGTGAATTTGAAACACTCTCCGCTGTAAAATTTACCGTCGCACTCCCACCAGAAATACCTTGAATGGTAAAGAATGCCTGCCCATCTGTATTCGTCGTTTGGCTGTTATCAACCGTTGCAATAGCTGTGTTATCACTTGTGGCTGCAATCTCAATACCCGACATGTAGTTGTTGTCCTGATCCAGCGCTGTTACCGTTGCCGTACCGCTGTAACTCAAAATGACGCTTAAATCATCCGGTTCAATATCCAAAGAGGTTAATACATCCCCCGATATCACAGAAACCGACAATGAGGCCGTTGCGCTGCCAGAGGTAAAAGTAATCGTTGTATTTCCTGTTGTATTACCGGTAATGGTAAAAGAGGCATCACCGTTTTCGTCAGTTGTTTGCTGGGAATCCACTGAAACTATCGCAGTATCGGCTGATTCTGCAGATACCTCCTGGTCTGCCATGTCATTCCCATTTGCATCTTTAACCGTAGCAGTAACTGTAGCGTTCTTGTGTTCCTTTATACTTAAGGATGACGATTCCAGTTCAATAGTATTTGGGGCAACGACACGGACGGTGCTTGTTCCCGATATGCTATCAGCGGTAAAGGTGATTGAAGCGCTGCCTTCTTCAATGCCGGTTACCAGAAAGGCCGCCTCTGCAATATCGTCTGTAACTTTACCGCCATCAATTGAGACACTGCTCGTGTTGTTGTTTGAAGCCTTTATATAAACGTTAGGAATTCTGGTATCATTTGCATCAAGTGTTTTTACCGTAATGGTGCCCAAGGCATTTTTTGCAATGGTAAGACTTGTGGGGTTAATATCCAGCGAATTTACAACCAGGCCGGATTTTTGCGATACCGTAACAGGAACAGAAGTGGAGGTATTATTCGTAGTAAGAGAAAGCGTTGTTTCTCCCACGGCATTGCCGTCCACCGTGAACACCGCCTGCCCATTAGTATTGGTAGTTGTTGAACCAGGTGAAACGGCAGCAACTAAATCATTTTCGATAGTGGCATTCAAGGTAATATCAGAAAGGGAAAGATTATTTGCATCGTAAGTGGTCGCCGTTATCGTTCCGGACTTACCCTCAACAATCGAGAGTGAGGTCTGGTCAGTGGAAATTGTTTTTACAACGGGAGAAGATGTCCCAACGGCATACAGTTTTCCATCGGAGGAATGAACATAGATCGTGCCGTCAGAGCCAATAATAGGTGAGGCATTTTCGTCCTTGATAGGATATGTCCACTTCACGTCAAAATTGGTATTGAGTGCATAGAGGCCGCTGTTCGTACAGATATAGACATTGCCACTGGCATCAATGGCAGGAGAGCTTCTGCCGATTGCTCCAATGGTATTGACAATTCTCCTTACATTACCGCTTGAATATAATGCGTAAAATCCGCTTTCAGCGCCAAAATAGATGTTATCTCCCGTGCTGATAGCAGGTGATGAGGTAATAAGCGGCTCATTTTCATTAGTTGTAGAATATGGCCAGTTGCTGCCAGAGTAACTACCCGATTCGGTGAAGGCATATAAACTATCCGAGCCAATATAAACAATACCATCGCTGCCAATGGCCGGAGAGGAATCAATTGAATCTAATAGACGGAGACGCCATCGGGTGCCAAGATTGGAATCCAATGAATAAAAATACCTGTCATTCCTCGAACCAATATAGATGATTTCATTGCTGCCAACAGCAGGGGATGAATAGATTTGGGTGCCAAGATGCGAATCCTTCTTTAATGCTCCATCCCGGGTAATTGCGTAAATATTTCCATCATACGAACCTACATAGACGGTGCTGTTTGTTCCAATCGCGGGGGAGGAAACGACATCGCCGCTTGTTGAATAACTCCAATCGAGCGTGCCGTCCGAATTGATGGCGTACACTTTATTATCGTTTGAACCAACGTAAATAACCCCATCAGTTCCAACTGCAGGAGACGATTCAATAGTGTCCCCCGTTTTGTATTTCCACTTTAACGTGCCGTTTGGATTAATTGCATATAAATTACTGTCATACGAACCCACATAAATCGTGCTGTCTGTGCCGATTGCCGGCGTGGAGGTGCTGCTGCCAACCTGATAAACCCACTGGAGATAATTATTGCCCGAACCGGTATACGAACTCCTTCCCGTGTGTTTTAAGTCGTGGCGAAACATAGGCCACGGGCTGTCTGCCAACTGGGCATGAATATTCCGCAGAGGAAATGTACAAAGAACTATAAATAATATTTTCCAAAAATATCTGAGGTTCATAGTATGTTTAATTTAATGTACAGGAATTTCAAACACTTTTATTACACACCCCTTACCCCTCTCTAGAGGTAAAACAAAGAATCCGAATTATTCTACAATGTATCCGATGATATTCAAACAACTGTTTTCGATACCAGCATCTCTTTTATCTTCATCAGCCTGCTGATGTTTGACCGTTCCATCTCATCCAATTTATTTTTAATGAACTTTATTGATTCCTGTAACTGCGGAATCAGCACGTATTCCAGGGCATTTACCCTCCTGCGGGTCTTTTCAATCTCTCTTGCCAGCAAACGAATGGATTGTTCCAGTTCAGCAACCTGCACCACATACGGAAAAAATTCTTTCAATTGCAAAATTGCATCGTCAAGGTCTACTGGCGTATCCACAAGACTGTACGAGTTATTTTCGTTTGCCGATACCTCGAATACGGGTACTTTAACATTCAATATACTTTTCCCAGAAACCATTATTTCTAACGTCCCTTTCGATTGCTCTAAAGCAGTAGAAACTATCTCTGAAGAAGAGGTAATCTGCGTAAGCACAAACATCTTCATACAATTGGGTAAACCCGCATCCACCCTTTGACGTGCCTCTTTATATGCCTTTATCAGAGCTAAAAACTCCCTCATAAGCCCTTCGTTTTTATCTTTCAGGAGTTTATGCCCTCGCACGGCCGTTGAGAGCCTTCGGCGCAGTTTAAAAAACTCCATTCTGGTGGCATTAATTTGTATTTTCATCGTATTTTATTTTTAATTATTTATCACGGAGTTTCACGGAATTACACCGATGGCTGCAACCTTTTGGTTTCTCCATTCTCCTTTACACAAGGATAAGGTTGCGCAGGCTTAAAGCCTGCGGCTATCCAATTATCTATTCTTTTCAGTGTTAATCAGTGTTCTTCTGTGGTGAATTATTCCAAGGTTTGTAATATCTTTCAATATATACCGGTTTGATCCGTTTCAATTCGGTTTTTGGCAAAAATCCCAAAATTTTCCAGCCAAGATCAAGTGTCTCTTCAATTGTCCTGTTTTCTTCCTCGCCCTGTAAAAGGAACATCTTCTCAAAAAGCTCTGAAAATTTTATGTATTGTACATCCATTGGCGTCAACGCCGATTCCCCCAGCACAACGGCCAACTCCTTCACATCCTTACCCCTCGCATAAGCCGCATAGAGCTGATTTACGACGTCAGCGTGGTCTTCGCGTGTCTTGTCCTTGCCAATCCCCTTGTCTTTGAGCCGGGAAAGCGATGGCAAGACATCAATGGGTGGATAGATGCCCTGCGTATGAAGTAACCGGCTGAGGATAAGCTGCCCCTCAGTAATGTAGCCCGTAAGATCAGGAATAGGATGTGTCTTGTCGTCCTCCGGCATCGTCAAAATAGGTATCTGCGTGATCGAACCCTTTTTACCCTTTATGCGCCCTGCACGTTCATAGATGGTTGCGAGGTCGGTGTACAAATAGCCCGGATAACCGCGGCGTGCGGGTACTTCCTTCCGTGCCGCAGAGATTTCACGGAGAGCCTCGCAGTAGTTCGTCATATCGGTGAGTATGACCAAAATGTGTGCGTCTTCCTCGTAAGCAAGGTATTCTGCTACGGTCAATGCCATACGCGGTACGGCAATCCGCTCTATTGTGGGATCGTCCGCCAGATTGATGAAAAGGACTGCACGTTCGATTGCACCCGTTCGTTTGAAATCCGTTATAAAATAGTTTGCCTCTTCGAAGGTAACACCCATAGCCGCAAAGATCACTGCAAATTTCTCATCGGACTGAAGCACCCTTGCCTGCCGTGCTATTTGCGCAGCAATCTTTGCATGCGGGAGTCCTGCACCCGAAAAAATAGGCAGCTTCTGACCACGCACGAGGGCGTTCATACCGTCGATAGACGAAATACCCGTCTGGATAAATTCCTTTGGGTAATCGCGGGCACAGGGATTTATTGGATTACCATTAATGTTTAAATATTTTTTTGGAATGACTGGCGGACCCCCATCAATCGTTTCGCCAGCGCCATTAAATATCCTTCCTATAATATCAGGTGATACGCCGATCTCCATCCCTTTGCCCAGGAACTTTACCTTGATATTATCCCTGGCGATCCCGCGCGTTCCCTCGAACACCTGAACGAGCGCCCAGTGGTCCGCAATTTCCAGAACCCTTCCACGACGCATCTCACCGCTGGATAGCTTTATCTCGGCGAGTTCGCCGTAAGTAACCCCTTCCACCTCCTGCAACAGGATGAGGGGTCCGATAATATCCCGAATATTCAAATATTCTTTAAGCAATTCTCTGCCTCACTATTTGATAATAATCTACCACGGATTTTCACGGAATTACACTGACTTTTGAGCATTCTCTCGTTCCCAAGCTCCAGCTTGGGAACGTACTTGCCGTAAAAGCTCCTGCTTTTCGTTAAAGCTCAATCAAATCAATTTCTATGCATCCCTCACCATTAACATAATTATTCGCACTTGAATAAATCCAAAATAAACACCATTATTCTTTATTACTTGATAACGTGATCTCATTTATTTGCTCAAAGCAAAGCTTTTAATACACTCTCGTTCCCAAGCAGGAGCTTGGAAACGAGGGCGTAACAGCTTGGGAACGAGATGTCATGTTAATATTTTGCTACCTTCCGACAATATCCCTAATTCTTGCATCATCTTCACTTCCAGCTTATCAAATTCACCAAGACTCTCCTCAGAAATAAACCGCATTTGGGCAATATCTGATAGAGAAGAAATGGAAATCATTGCCGAAAGCTCGACATTGGATTGCAACAATTCATTTGCCTTATCATCGAATCTGATGATTACTGCTAACATTAGGAACTGCTTTTTCAGGGAGGTATACGTATCCCGGAGATCGTATGCATTCTGATACAGAAAATCTTCACGAATCATTCGGGCAACTTCCATGAGGAGTCGATCTTTTGGTGAAAGGGAATCGATTCCTACCAGCCTCACCAACTCCTCCAGTTCTGCTTCCTTTTGCAATATCCCCAGTGCCTTTACACGACATGCCTTCCAATCCTTATGGATATGCACAGCGGCGTACTCGTCCACAACGTCCTGATACAGGGAGTAGCTGGTCAACCAATTAATTGCGGGGAACTGTCTTTGGGATGCCAGTCTGTCATCCAGCCCCCAAAACGCATTCACTACCCGCAGTGTGGATTGAGTAACGGGTTCTGAAAAATCACCACCCGGGGGCGAAACTGCGCCAATCACACTCAAACTCCCCTGTCGTTCGTCTGAACCAATGCATATCACATTTCCAGCCCGTTCATAAAAGCTGGCAAGTCTGGAACCAAGATACGTGGGAAATCCTTCTTCGCCGGGCATTTCTTCCAGCCGTCCGGATATTTCCCGCATGGCTTCGCCCCACCGTGAAGTAGAGTCGGCCATGAGCGCCACGCTGTACCCCATATCACGGTAATACTCGGCAATAGTAATCCCCGTAAAAATCGACGCCTCCCGCGCGGCTACCGGCATATTGGAGGTATTGGCAATCAATACCGTTCGTTCCATAAGGGGTTCGCCAGATTTCGGATCCTTTAAAACAGGAAAATCAATCAACACCTCCGTCATCTCATTCCCTCGTTCACCACAACCCACGTATACGATAATATCCGCATCAGCCCAACGCGCCAGTTGGTGTTGAATCACCGTCTTCCCGCTTCCAAATGGTCCTGGTATGCAGGCGACACCGCCTTTTGTAATGGGAAAAAACATATCAATCACCCGTTGGCCCGTGACAAGAGGAACTGTTGTACGCTGTTTTTTCTTCACCTTATGAGGATTTCTTACCGGCCGCTTTTGGAGCATGGTCAACTCCTTTGTGCCTGTATCAGTCTCAACCATCGCGATGACATCCTCTATCGTTCCATCTTTCTCTTCGATCATGGATAACCTTCCTTTTACATTTACAGGCACCATGATCTTGTGCTGTACGAGTTTCGATTCCTGCACATACCCAATCACATCGCCGGGTATAACTTCGTCACCAACGCTTTTTAATGGATAAAAATGCCACTTCTTTGACCTATCCAGCGGTGGATGTTCAATGCCACGGACAATATAATCACCGTGTAAACGATTGATTACATCAAGAGGTCTCTGAATACCATCATAAATAGCGCCGATAAGCCCCGGCGCCAGTTCTACACTAAAGGCGCTGCCGGTAGGATAGACAGGCTCACCCGGCCCCAACCCTTCCGTCTCTTCGTAGACCTGAATAAAGTACTCTTCACTCCGTATCTCGACCACCTCACCAAAGAGTTTGAATCGTCCGACGCGCACCATATCATATATCCGCGTCCCGGTTAATCCTTTGGCTACAACAAGTGGCCCGGAAACCTTGATAATTGTTCCGTTATTAGGCATTTTATAAATTCATAATAGTATCAAATTAGGACACAGAATTTCACAGATATACACTGACAACTACTCTATAAAATAATGTAAAAAGGGACAACGACTATTATTTGGTTGCCAATAAACGGTCGCTGTCCCTATTTAACCTGCCACCTTTTTATCATATTTCTACGCCTTTGGTTTTGATTTCATCACAGTCTTTAATTATTCTTGGATTCGAATTCTATGAACCTCTACCACAAACAACTTCCCTTTGTAATGATTCATACTGGGATAGGAACACAAATAATCATTCAATCTTGTAATAAGCGGTGGAATGACTTCTGGATGATTTTTTACTTGCAGGGAAATAATACCATTAAAGTTTGCAGGAGGATAACTTACTATATCTGCAAAATCTCCATTTAATGAAATCAATATAGAATCAAGTTCCTGTGCTTTTGAGATTACAATCCGATCATCTGAATCTTTAGAAATATAATCTCTTAATCTAAATACTTCGTTACCTGCATCTTGAAGTGTTTTGATTATAAAATTGGATATGCAGTGGTCCGTAAAGAATCTTAAAGCCATTAAACCGTGACCTCAAATTCGGACAACTGACGGGCGTAATCCAAACAGGCAGCAATTTGTTCTTTTGTAACATCAGGAAATTCTCTTATGATTTCCTCAGAGGTTTTGCCTGCCGCTAAATATCCAAGGATAAGGCTAACTGGGATTCTAGTTTCCTTGATCCGTGGCTTACCCCGTAGTACATTGGGTGTGCTTACAATATGATTTCTCCAATCCATCTTCATTTTCCTCCCGAATAAATTTAAACTCATGAATATCCCATACA
>JAHFOY010000036.1 GCA_023261485.1 Planctomycetota bacterium | reverse complement strand
CAACTCATTTATAGGATGGGATGGTTTCTTTCTTTGTGGTAGATCGTACGATGTTCAAACGATTATGTTCTGGCTCTTTCAGATGGTATTTGCTACAAAAACCGTTTCGATTATTGCGGGTGCTGTAGCAGAAAGGATGAAATTTGTACCGTATATCATATATAGTTTTCTGATGTGTGGCTTGATTTATCCGATATACGGACATTGGGTGTGGGGCGGAGGCTGGTTAAGTACGCTTCCGTTCGGTGCGGGAGTAAAAGACTTTGCTGGTTGTGCGTGCGTACATACGGTTGGTGGGATTATGGCATTTGTTGGCGCTTGGGCACTCGGGCCAAGAAAAGGAAAATATAATCCTGATGGTACACCCAACGCAATTCCGGGTCATAATCTTGTATACGTGGTGATAGGAACCTTTATTCTTGCCTTTGGTTGGTTTGGTTTCAATGCAGGCAGTACTCTTGCTGCAACAGATTTACGTATGTCTGTGGTTGCAAGCAATACATTCATTGCTGCGGCAGCAGGCGCTTCTATTATGTTATTCTTAACATGGGCAATGACAGGGTATATAGACGTACTCTTCATATGCAACGGTGCGTTGGCAGGATTAGTCGCAATTACCGCACCTTGTGCTTATGTAGCGCCGTGGGCTGCGGCAGTAATTGGATTGCTTTCCGGTTTGATAATGAGGGGCGCCGTTTGGCTGGTAGAGGTTAAGATGAAGGTTGACGACCCGCTTGGAGCCGTGGCAGTACATGCGGCAAATGGTATATGGGGTATGCTTGCTGTAGGCATTTTTGCGGACGGAACCTATGGCGGAGTAAGCGGCTTAATTACAGGATCAGGATGGCAATTACTTGCTCAAACTATCGGAACGGGCGTGGCAATGGCATGGGCGTTTGCATGGGGTGCTGCAATATTCTTTATCCTGAAATATACAATTGGTATAAGGGTGTCTGAGCTTGTAGAGTCTGATGGTGTAGATACCCATATTCACGGTTCTCCATGTTATCCTGTCGAACAGGACTTTATTGCTCCTATGGTGGGAGAAGCAATGATTGATTTGAAACAAGAAAGGGAGCAACTGTCGTTACTTGAAGAAGCGATGAGTAGGGATGCAGGGCGTGAAAAGATATATTCAGACAAACTTGGCCGATGGGTATATGCAAGGCTTAAGACGGAGAAAAAGAGGTAATAGACCTCATAGTGATTTAACGTAATTAGACAGTATTCAATGGATGGAGGTTGTTCATGAAAAAGATAGAAGCAATAATTAGGCCGGAGAAGTTTAACATTGTCAGAGACGCCTTGACGGAATTGGGTTACCCGGGGATGACCGTTACGGAAGTAAAAGGACACGGCAGCCAAAAAGGTATCAGTGAGGTGTGGCGTGGAAGAAGATATAGAGTTGATCTCTTGTCAAAGATCAAGCTTGAAATTACCGTAAAGGACTCCGATGTAGAGAAGATTGTTAATACCATCATAAACGAATCGCAGACTGGTAGCATCGGTGATGGAAAGATATTCATTTTTAATGTAGAAAATGTTTATCGTATCCGTACAAAAGAGACTGGTGAGGCTGCAATCTAAATCGAAGGTTTTGCGTTAATTTTTGCCCGGCTGATGTTGTCCTGTTTTTTGGGCAGGACAACATCAGCATTTTTTTAATGAAGGCGTGAAATTGAAGAGGTATTCTTTTATATTCATTCTAATTGGTGGGTTATTGTTTTTCTTGGCGAAAGCTGTGTTTGCCGGAGACCCAAGCGGCTCAAATACGTATTCTGATAGCATACAGGGATTAAAATTTTCAGTAAACTTTGCATGGACGCTCCTGAGTGCCTTTTTAGTTTTTAATATGCAGGCAGGATTCACATTCCTTGGCGCAGGTTTTGTGCAGAAGAAGAATACGCTCAATTATCTTGCTATGAGTTTTGTGGATTTTTGTATTGGTGCATTAATTTTCTGGTTATTTGGTTTTGCCCTTATGTTCGGCGGTTCAAAATTAGCGCCGGGACTTTTGTGTGGGAATAGTTTTATTGGTTATAGTGGTTTCTTGTTATTAGGGGATTCTTACGATGTACATACCTCAGTTCTTTGGATGTTCCAAATAATGTTTGCAGCTACTGCCTGTACAATCGTTACCGGCGCTGTTGCAGAAAGATTTAAATTTCATGCACATGTAATTTATAGTATATTTTTGTGCGGGGTGCTTTATCCTGTATTTGGGCACTGGATGTGGGGTAAGGGGTGGTTACAGACATTGCCGTTTGGAGTGGGGGCAAGAGATTTTGCGGGTTCAGGGGTAGTGCATGGGATGGGCGGTTTGATTGCATTCGTTGCTGCCTGGATCGTAGGCCCAAGATTTGGAAAATACAATCCCGACGGGAGTCCCAATGTAATCCATGGCCATAATCTGGTCTACATTGTGATTGGAACACTCACTTTAATTTTTGGATGGTTTGGTTTCAATGCAGGTAGTACGCTCGCTGTTACGGAACTTCGCGTTTCAATTATAGCAGTTAATACTTTCTTGTCTGCAGCATCAGGTGCGGTTACCCTTCTTTATTTTTCCTATTTCATGACAAAGAAATCTGATATTATCATGGCCTGTAATGGGGCGCTGGCAGGCTGCGTTGCAATTACGGCGTCCGGTGCGTATGTTCCACATTGGGCAGCGATTGTAATTGGGCTTATCGCAAGTTTAATAACGAGACTTTCCCTCTATTTTATCGAAAGTAAGTTAAAGATTGACGATCCGGTTGGCGCTATTTCTGTTCATGGCGCGAATGGACTTTGGGGTTTGCTTTCTGTCGGTATCTTTTCAGACGGCACCTATGGAGGTGTAAGGGGGATAATAGCGGGTTCGTGCTGGCAACTTCTTGCCCAATTTATTGCCTGTGTTACGCTAATAGCCTGGTGTTTTGCGGTGGGACTCTTGTTTTTCTTCGTTTTAAAACGTCTGCTGGGGTTGCGAGTGCCTGTCAACGTCGAACGTTCGGGTATTGACCCTTATGAACATGGTACAAGCTGTTATCCGGGGTCGTGATTTAAAAATTAAATGATGTAATAGTTTCATTAAACAATCCTTTCTAAAACACAACGAAGATTAGCCGTTTTGTAACTTAACTTTTAAATAAACAGGTTATAGTTAAACATATGGTTGAGTCTTTGATCGGTTCAATAAATAAGCTTTTCCGTTTTCTTCCTGTTGCACCCTGTCTTTTGTGCTGTTTTAATCCTTTTTTTGCCGGATTATTAAGTTATCAATTTTAGTATTGACTTATAATTCAGATATGGTATTGTTGGTTCAAAACGGCCAGCTACCAAATCAGCAAATGCTGTGCAAAAGAGCCCATATAAATTTAAAATAAATTGTAATATTTGTTAAATCAACATGTTATAAAAACGCCTGTAGTTTTTCAGTTCGTTAGGCATACGTTCTGCGTATGTTCTACTGATTTACAAATATTTAATTATTGATATATTTTAAATTTTATAAAATAACCATTATGTTTAACTATAGATTCTGTTTTTGTATTCTGATGGCGGTTTTTTTGAATGTGCTCTTATCTTTGCCTGCATTTTCACAGAACTACGTGATAAATGGAATAATGGATAAAAAAGGTCAAGGATTAGATATTAAAACCAGCATTGTACGCAGGGAATCTTTGATCATTGAAGATAAACGTGTTTGCATCCAATTAATAGTTGACGAAGGTGCAAGGAATATCACAAACCATATGAGATACAAGGAAGTAACATACTTGCTTCCTAAAGAGGTAACTTATGACGACGTTAGTAAATGTATTTATTATTACAAAGATAACGATGAGATTGAAGTGGGAAGGGTAAAAAGTTTTTTTGGTCTTATGCCTTATATTGGATTAGTTGAGGGCGTAAAGATAGTGAGTTCACCCACTGATGCAAAGTTGGTGATATCGATAAATGGAGATAATCAAGGGATTCCAAAATCAGTTATACATTCCGAAGAAGGTATGGAAATAACTTTGAGCAAAAAGTGCGGCCAGTGTCACATATTGGAATACATATTTTCCCATAAAAAGTGGATTGAAGAAGATATCCTGCATGCATTTAACAGGATGCAGATGGAAAAAGAAGAAAGATTTACAGAGGACGAACAGAAAATAATTGATTTATTCAAAAAATACCAGAAAGGTGAAATAGATAAAGGACGGCTCGCCGAGTTCAAATCACTAAAAGAGATTGGAGAAAAAGACGTAGCTAATATTGCGGAAAACGTTTACATGAACAATTGCGTGCCCTGTCATAATCCGTCAAAGATGACAGATGTTTCTTTGTTATATTCGAAACGCAGATGTAAGAGTATCGTTGACCGGATGAAGGAAAAGGAACCATCCCTCTTTCTACAAAAGGACATGGACAGACTGGCTGGCTATTTGTGGGAGATAAAGCTCAAACCATATGAGAACTGACGTAATTATCAACTCGACATCTTAAAGGCTTTTGAGATAACTCTTATTTCACTTCATTAAAAACATTTAAGAGGGGAGGTGACTGAATGACGTAGCGTAAATTTGTAGTTTTGTTGTTCCATTTGGTGAAGATCAGTCTGTTTAATTGTATGTATATGTGCAACTTTGTGGTGAAAAGGTAGTTTATTTATAATTTTAAAAAGGAGAGGGAAATGAGAAAAGGAGCCTTTGTAGGCATGTCATCGATTTTCGCTCTATCGATGATAGCGATATTTGCATCAAGTGCGATGGCAGGCGATGCACCTAAGATTGATACGGGGGACAATGCATGGCTGCTTGCGTCATCGGCATTGGTATTAATCATGACACCTGGTCTTGCCCTGTTTTATGGGGGTATGGTAAGGGCAAAGAACATGGTGAACACATTATGGTTAAGTTTTATTGTTATTTGCATTATAAGTGTACAGTGGGTACTGTGGGGTTATAGTTTAGCCTTTGCGCCGGGAAACTGGTTTATTGGCGGTCTTCAATGGTGTGGACTTGGGGCAGGTGTAGTTGGACAGGCGCCCAGTGATTTGTATGCAACGACTGTTCCCCATTTAAGTTTTATGATATTCCAATGCATGTTTGCTGTTATCACCCCTGCGTTGATAACGGGAACTTTTGCAGAACGTTTCAAATTTAATGCATGGTTGTTTTTCATACCGTTATGGGCCAGCGCAGTTTACGCGCCGATTGCCCACTGGGTATGGGGTTCAGATGGTTGGCTATTTAAACTGGGGGCGTTGGATTTTGCCGGTGGAACGGTAGTTCACATTTGTTCTGGTGCATCGGGTCTTGCCGTGATTTTGTTTGCAGGAAAGCGTAAAGGGTTCCCGAAAGAGATAAAACCTCCACATAATCTGCCTCTCATGATGACGGGTACCGGTTTGCTGTGGTTTGGCTGGTTCGGTTTTAACGCTGGTAGCGCAGTGGCTGCCAACGGACTCGCAGCGAGCGCATTTGTAGTTACCAACACGGCAACGGCTGCTGCTGGATTTACCTGGACTGTTTTGGAATGGATTCACCACAAAAAACCAACCTTGCTTGGTGCTTGTTCAGGTGCGGTAGCGGGCTTGGTTGCTATTACACCAGCATCTGGTTTTGTAGGGCCTATGGCATCAATTGCAATAGGTGTTGGAGCAGGTTTGGTATGTTTCTACTCTGTGACAAAGATGAAAAAAGCCTTGGGTTATGACGATGCCTTAGATGTTATCGGGGTGCATGCAATGGGCGGAACCTGGGGGGCATGGGCAACGGGTATCTTCAGCAGTACATCAGTGAACCCAGCCGGAGCTGACGGTGCAATTTACGGGAATATTGCCCTGATGGGAAAACAATGGATAGGCATCCTGTCCTCATGGGGATGGTCAATGGCAGTTACCTCACTTTTGATCTGGTTTGTAAAGGCAACGGTTGGATTAAGACCAAGCGAGGCAGAGGAAATTGCCGGTATGGATATTTCCCAGCATAAGGAAATTGCTTACCATTATTATGAAACTGAACAGGCTTAATTACCCATTGTAAGAACCCATGAAATATAAAATGGCCCGATTATTGACTTTGGTTAGAAAGTCAGGGCATTTTAATTATGAAGGAGGTTTGTAAATGAAAAAAATTGAGGCAATCATAAGACCCGAGCGGTTGACCATAGTGAAGGATGCGTTGGAAGATTTAGGTTATCCCGGTATGACCGTGACAGATGTAAAAGGTCACGGCGCCCAGCGGGGAATAACGGAACAATGGCGTGGAAGGACCTTCAGAGTGGATTTGTTATCTAAGGTGAAGGTCGAGCTCATTGTTGCTGATAGTGACGTGGAAAAAATCGTTCAATGCATCACAAAGGAATCACAGACGGGGAGTATCGGTGACGGGAAGATATTTATCTCGAACATCGAAGATGTGCTCCGTATCCGTACAGGCGAGAGAGGCGAAAAGGCCGTCTAGTGGTTTAACGATTGGTAATATTTAACTTGGTAGTAAAGGGCGTTGAGTTTGTATGGCTCAACGCCCTTTTTTTTGCAATAATTTTGTAATTTTAACATGATTGAAAAGCACTTAAATACAGTGCCTTTGTGGTTTTTTGAGAATCTGTTGAAACACAGAGAAATTTATCATTTCGTATCTACGAGGAGAGGCGGTTTTAGTAATCCTCCGTATGATTCTCTTAATTTGGGATTTCATGTCGGAGACAATCCGGAGACAGTGCTCAGGAATCGTGAGCGGCTTGCTATGGCGTTGGGAATTCCAATGGATAATTTTACTACAGCCAGGCAGACTCACGGTAGTAATGTTGAAATAATAACGAAGGCCTCAAGAGGCTGCGGTGCAGTGGATTTTGATTCGGCAATAGATGCAACAGATGCGATGGTAACTGATACCCCCGGTATTTGTCTTATGGTTCTCCAGGCCGATTGTGTGCCACTTCTCTTCTTTGATTTGAAGAAGAAGGTCATTGGAGTTGCACATGCGGGTTGGAGGGGGACGGTTCGGATGATAGCTCAAAATATGGTAAAAGTACTGAAGGAGAAATTTAATTGTTTGCCTGATGATATTCTTGTAGGGATTGGACCCTCTATCGGACCGTGTTGCTATGAAGTAGGCTCGGAAGTTGTAGTTCAGACTGGAGAAGCTTCCCAGCACAAAAGGAAATACATCTATGAGACTCCTGATGGTAAGCACTATTTCAATTTATGGGAAGCAAACAAAATGCAACTTGTCCACGCAGGCATTCCGGAGAAAAATATGGAAATTGCCGGGATGTGTACATATTGCAATCACACACATTTTTTCTCATATCGTTATCAGCAAAGAGAAACAGGGAGATTTGGAGTTGGAATTATGCTTCTTGATTCTTAGCTTTTTGCACAGGCCGATATGTAAATTCTCAGAGAAGTCCTGCAAGAGATATGAATGAACTCGATGAACGCAATTGTTCCCGGAACGATAAAACTTTCCCACCAGTTTGAAATCCCTGTGCATTAAACATAGGGCAATATAATTTGTTTATATTCGTCAACCGAAACCTTTTGAGAAGCTAAACGTTTAGAATTAACCTCTTCGAAATGATCTTTCAGCAACGATACTATATAGGAATCTAATTTCTTATTGTTAACCATCTGCTGAAGAATATTGAGCGTTTCGTCGCTGGGAAGTCCCTTCCTGTATGGCCGATCCTCCATGATGGCAGTGAAGACATCGGCAACGGCGAGTATTCGGGAACCCAGGATGAGGTTTTGGCCTTTTATTTTGAAAGGGTAACCGCTTCCGTCTACAGCCTCGTGGTGAAAAGATGCCCATTCCGCAATAATATCCAGGGCATCAATATGCCGAAGGACATTATAGGTATAGTAGGTATGTTTTCGAATGATATTAAACTCTTCATCTGTTAACTTTGCCGGTTTTTCCAAAATTTCCGTTGGAACTGCGAGTTTCCCCAAGTCATGGAGATAACCCGCAATCTCCATCATCAAACATTCTAAATCGGAGAATCCAACTAACCTGGCCAGTGTCCTCGCCACTGCCGCTACCCCACTGGAATGTGTCACCGTAAATTTAGTCCTGTAGTCAATAATCTTGCTAAATATACTGGACAATGAAATAAGCCTTTCCATATCTAATTCGATTATCTTCGTTCTTATCTTCTCTGCCAAAATCGAGTCTATTGATGGAGACACGATATCGAACCAAAAAAACTCTTCTTTCTCCAGCGTCTTGAAGGCATTGACCAGTTCTGGCATAAACATTTCGCCGGATAGCTTCCCAATCGTTTCACAAATCCCCACGGTCTGACCAAGTACTTCTTTTTGTTTGTTTATGAGCACTGCTACTCTATCAGCCAAATGCAGGATATGGCTGCCCATTGACACTTGATGTCCTTTGAACGTAGATCCACTTCCATTACTCCACGGTACATGATGAAATCGTATGAGAGTCGCTACGTCAGACAGAGGTTCGAATGACCTTAACAGCAAATAACCAATTTCGGCATGCCGGTAAAACTTTTCGACTTCTTCGAAATGCGAAAGACTCAATCTTTCTTTAAGGGAAATTCCTCCGATATCGTGCAATAATCCGGCCATAATCAATTCGTTTTTTTGTTCTCCGGAGAGATCTAATGCCTCGCCTATTCTAACAGCAATATAGGCTACTTGCATTTGATGCATACCAAGTTCCGGACAAATCAGATCTGCTGCTTCCGATAAAGCCATGACCAATTCGAACTCGGAGACATGGAAATCTTTCTTCGTTCTTATTTCCTTCATTTATATCTTACTCCGCTATAAAGCCAGTTAAGCTTTTCATACAATTTGGACTGTCATGATTTTATAAACACCTTCTAATCTTTTTATTTTAAGTATTTGCCAAAGAGAATATCGAGTTTCTTTTTGGTGTTTTCCGGAACGAGGTCTTTATTCGTCACAATGGCATTCTGTACTGCCGTTGCGCATGCACAACTTCTCTTCTGCTCAATCTTTGGAATAGCTGTCTTAAGGATACGTTTTGCCATTTCGGCGTTTTTATTCAAATTTCCGATAATCATTTCTAATGTTACCGCTTCCTCACCCACGTGCCAGCAGTCATAATCCGTAGCCATGGCCAGCGTACTGTAACATATCTCTGCCTCACGCGACAGTTTGGCTTCCTGGAGATTAGTCATGCCAATAACACTGACTCCCCATTGGCGGTACACATTTGATTCTGCACGGGTAGAGAACAAAGGGCCTTCCATACATAAATACGTACCGCCTTTATGCACACAGGCACCCACCGATTTTGCCGCATTATATAAGGTGTTGGCAAGTGTCTCACATACCGGATCGGCAAAACTTACATGTCCCACAATCCCCTCTCCAAAGAATGTGCTGATTCTTCCTCGTGTCCTGTCAAAAAACTGGTCTGGAATAACAATGTCCAGTGGCTTGATTTCCTCCTTCATACTGCCAACAGCGCTGACGGCAATGATATGCTCCACACCCAGCTTTTTCATTCCATAAATATTGGCTCGAAAATTGAGTTCAGAGGGTAAGATCGTGTGGCCTTTGCCGTGTCGGGGCAGGAAAGCGACTTTGCGGCCTTCAAGAGTACCTACGGTATAATTGTCAGAGGGTTTGCCAAAAGGTGTTTCGACCGATACCGTTTTCACGTCCTTGATACCTTCTATGTTGTAAAGGCCACTTCCTCCAATAATACCGATCATCTGCTCAGCCATGTTTCAATCTCTCCTTTTTGCTTGTCATGAAATTTCGAAAGGTAATAAATAGGCGTTTAATTATGCGAAAAAAGTCCTGTTTCTGTCAATAAATAAAATTTGAAGTGTTCAACGGCTACTGGTATAATCTGCAAATCCACGTAAAATTAATCCCTGTTTGTGAGGATTTAGATATGAAAAATCACGAAATTGCGGCGTTGTTTGAACGGATTGCCAATGTGCTGGAACTTAAAGGGGAAAATACCTTCCGTATTAATTCTTACCGCAAGGCCGCCCGCGTGGTAAATGATTTGACTGTGGATGTAGAAGAACTTGCAAGAGAAGGAAAATTAACGGACATCCCCGGTATTGGTGAAGGCACGGCTGAAAAGATTGTTGAATACATTAACACGGGAAAGATGTCTAAGTATGAGGAAGTAATGAAGGGGGTTTCTGAAGATACAATAACCCTCATGCAGATACCTGGTTTAGGTCCAAAGACTGTTGCTATGCTAAACAAAGAATTAGGGATTGTAGGTTTAAGTGACCTTGAAAAGGCCTTACAAGAAGGCAAATTGCAAGGTTTGTTTGGTATAGGGGATAAGAAGATTGAAAATATTGTTAAAGGGATTGAGTTATTTAAAACGAGCCAGCAACGAATATCCATCGGGATGGCATTTCCTGTTGTGAAAAGGATTATAGAAGGCTTAAAGCATAATTCCCGGATTAAGGAAATTCAGGCGGCAGGCTCATTGCGCAGAATGAAGGAGACCATTGGAGATATTGACATACTCGCTTCAGGCACTGCCGGTGAAGATATTGTAAAGTCATTTGTGAATATGCGCGGTGTTACGCAAATATTAGCAGCGGGAGATACAAAGGGTAGTGTGCGGGTAGAAGAGGGTGTACAAGTGGACTTGCGGGTAGTTCACGAAGATGAGTTTGGCGCTGCGTTACAGTACTTTACCGGTTCAAAGGAGCACAATATCCATCTGCGTGAGATCGCAAAGAAGAAGGGATTAAAAATCAGTGAATATGGCATTTTCAAGGGAGATAAAAAAATTGGAGGGCGTTTAGAGGAAGATATTTATAAGACTCTGGGCATGGATTGGATACCCCCGGAATTACGTGAGAATAGGGGAGAGATTGAGGCTGCCCAGGAAGGAAAATTGCCAAAACTCGTCGAACTCTCAGATATCAAAGGAGACCTCCACAACCACTCGAACTGGAGTGACGGCACACCCGCCTTTGAGGAGATGGCGGAACATGCCATGAAGATGGGTTATAAATATCTCGTGGTTTCAGACCACTCGAAATCACTTCATGTGGCTAATGGCCTGAAAGATGAAGAACTGCTTGAGGAGATGGAAGAGATAGATAAGCTTAATAAAAAATTTAAAGGGTTCACCTTGCTTAAGGCAACAGAGGTGGACATTAAGGCCGATGGATCTTTGGATTTTCCCGATAAAATACTGGAAAAACTGGATATTGTTGTGGCTTCCATTCACAGCGGGTTTAAACAAGGAAGGGAGAAGATTACCGAGCGGATGATTGCTGCCATTCGCAATCCTTACGTGAATATCATTGCACATCCCACGGGGCGCTTGATCAGCAGGAGGGAAGGGTATGAAGTCAACCTGGATAAGGTCATAGATGCATGTGCAGAAACAGGGACAGCGCTTGAGATCAATTGCTATTATGACCGGCTTGATTTGAATGATATCCACTGCAGGAAAGCAAAGGAATCAAGGGTCATGATTGCAATTAGTACCGACGCTCATCATTTGGATCAGATGTGGATGATTGAGTTGGGTGTGGGGATAGCACGCAGGGGATGGCTGGAGGCGAAGGATGTAATCAATACATTTTCAGTCGATAAATTAAAGGCTTTTTGTAAGAAAAAGAGGAAATAAGGAGCGCTTATGATAAGACAAATCGGGTTGGTTATATTGTCGATGGCGGTGTTGTGTGTCGGATGTAAGACGATCTCCAGGAGTACGATAAATATAAATTTGGATACGTCTGATCGCAGTGTAAAAACATTGGCTATTCTGCGCTTTGACGACAAGTTTATCCAGGATAAGGCAGTAAAGGGATTAATTATGAAGACAATAAGCAATCCTGATGCAGGGGAAATGCTTGCGGATATGATGACCGATGAGTTACGCAGATGGGGGAAATACCACATTTTAAGCCGTTCTGAGGTTAAGAGTAAAATAAAGGCCAGTGATGCTGAGGAAGAAGAACTGGTAAAATTGAAAGATTATGATGCATTGGGGAAGATGCTGAAGGTAGATGCTGTGGTCATTGGTAAAATACACAAGTTTGGGTTATCAAACATGACGGTCTATGCACGAGGGAACGTGTCTTTTACCGCAGAATGTATTGATACAAAAAAAGGTAAGGTTCTGTGGTCGATGGAAACGAATGAGAGCGCACCATACAAGGATGAAGTCGACCTTGCAATTAAGGTCATCGAAGAAGCAGTCGAAAAACTTAAAAAAGAGACCAAATAAGTTAAATTAGGCCTTCGGCGACTTTTCATTTATTTTTCTTCGCACATTTGCAAACAGTCCCCTCTCCCACCTCGGTATGGCAATTTCCGCATCTAAAACAATATTTTTCTTCATCCCAATATGTAAGGAGCATGTGGCTTTCATCGAAAAACTCTCCTTTAGGATTTTTACTCCAATGTCCGACTCTCTTCATAGTATCTCCTTTAAGGCTATTTCCTGCTTTCAAACCGCATTGTTATCTCGCTTAAAAGCCTTTCTTTGTTAAACGGTTTTTCTAAAAATGAGACGTTTCCCAATGCCTGGAAACATCGGTACGTCTTTTCGTCTAGTGCAGAGGCCATAATCACAGGCACTGTCTTGTATCTGTTGTCCCTTCTCAATAGAGCGAAAAATCTGTCGCCCGTTATTCCATCCATCAAAATGTCTAGTATTACCAGGTCATATATTTTTTCTTTTATCTTTTTGGTTCCTTCTTCTGCATTCGAAACAAGGGTAACCGTAAATGGCTCTTCTTGTAACATGTCCTTATAAAATTCCTGCATCTCCAGGTCATCTTCTACAATTAACAATTCCTTCATTTTCTCTCACTCCCATGAAAAGATTATTTGTGGTTTGTAGTAACTTTTTGTTTGGTGTCCACAAGTATTGGCAAGGTAAATTTAAACCGTGATCCTTTTCCTTTTCCTTCGGATTCTGCCCAAATCCTGCCTTTATGCTTTTGCACAATATTCTTGCAGATGGCAAGGCCGATTCCCGATCCGAATGCCGAAGGCGTTTCTTTGAAAAACTTCTCAAATACCCGGTCTCGTGTTTCCTCATCCAATCCCCTGCCGGTGTCTTCCACTGTTACTTCTACAACATCCGGAAGTACATTGGCCGATACGATGATTTTCCCATGTTCAGTAAACTTTATAGCATTGTTTACCAGATGATTTATCAGATGGTATATCATGTCCCGATCTGCCTTAATAATGGGCATACCGGAAGGTAGTTGGTATGTAAGGACGTTGTTTTTTGTGCCGGCAGAATCCTTTTGTTCATAAACAATCTGTTTGACTAGATCAGCAATTGAAATATCAGATAGTTTTAATGTGTCCACCCCAGACTCTAACTTGGATATATCGAGTATATTTTTTATGGAGTTTTTTAATCGGTTGACATTGTTCCTGATGATTTCGTGTATTTGAGGGCCTTTTCCCAACGATACTTTATCCCCTAAAGTGATAGAACGTTCGAACATGTCGATAGCCATTTCTATTTTAGCGACAGGCGTCTTCAGTTCATGGGTAACGTCACGGATCAGATTGTCCTTTAATTCATCCAATTTCTTCCTTTCGGTGATGTCGCGGCAGAATCCCTCTATACCAGTGATATCATTTTCCTGCTTGATCGGAATCACCTCAAGAGACAGCCATACAACATGGCCTTGTTTGTGAACAACCCTAAACTCGAAGTCCATTAAAATGCTATTTTGGCCATTGAGTATTTGTAAAATCTCGTGTTGTACCCGCTCCCTATCCTCCTCGTGACACAGTGAAAGTCCATAGCCCCGGTTATCGCAAAATTGATTTGCCGGGTAGCCGGTGATCTTCTCAACGGAGGGACTCATCAAGAGGAATTCTCCCTCCTTTGTACATTCAAAGATAATGTCCGGTGAACTCTCAATGACAGTTCTATATTTTTCTTCTGCCTCTTTAATTCCGTTAAACAGCCGTGTATTTTCAATTGCCATAGCTAATTGAGGGGCGATTTGTGAGAAAAAGGTAATATGTTTTTTTGAGTAATAGTCCTTTCGTTTGCTCCCAAAATTTACACTGCCAATCACGCGCCCTTTATGCTCAAGTGGGTATCCCAATCTCGAATGAATACCTTCTTTAAATAAGACTTTATCCGTATTAAAACGGCCTAACGACGTGTCTTCCACAATCACTGGCTGACGAAATTGAACCACCCTTTTCATCAAGCTTCCTTCCATGGGATACAGGATGCCTTCTTTTAGTTCTGTATATTCATAGTCCTTTGACAGCACGAAGGTCTCGTACAAGTTATTATCTTCGGTAATAAGAGTAACACTCAGACGATCGAAATCAATCACTTTTAAAAGTTCCTTGCTCATCGTCTGGTAAACTTCCCGAATATCCAGACTCGAAAAGATAATTCGGTTGATGTTGAGAATAATCTCTTTTTTATTAATAAACATTTTAAGAAATTTACGATTTGCGAATTACGATGTAAGATTTAAGAGTAGAAAAATCGTAATTCGTAAATCTGAAATCTAAAATAGTAATTTATTTGCGTTTGATTCTTACGCATCTAAGCTAAAACGGCGCTTTTATTTCATGAGTTCCTGTAACGCCTTATCGTAAGCCTGATATGCTTTTATGCCAAAGAGGACAAAACGTACCACCTCGATGCCGGCATGGGTTTTCAAATACTGTATTATTGTTTTTAGAGCCACCGTAGCTGCCTCGTTCACTGGATACCCATAAGCGCCAGTACTGATGGACGGGAATGCAACGCTCTTTAGCTTATATTGAGAGGCAAGACTGAGGCTGTTTTTGTAAGCATTGGCTAATAGTTCCGCCTCACGCCTGTTACCGCCGGAGTAGACAGGACCCACCGTGTGAATTACGTATTTTGCTTTTAAATCTCCTCCTGTCGTAATCCGTGCCTCTCCTGTAGGACACCCACCCAGCTTCCTGCCTTCTTCCAATATTTTTGGGCCTCCTGCCCTATGGATTGCCCCGTCAACACCGCCGCCTCCCAAAAGACTGGAGTTTGCCGCATTGACGATGGCGTCTGTCTCCTGCTCTGTAATATCGCCCTCAATAAGTTCTAGAACAGCTTTGTTAATGTTAACTTTTACCATAATTGTTTCGGATTTTATAATTGCTCAGACATGTAAAGTATGATTGTGTGTGCCAATGATTATGTCTTTATATCTGTCATCCTGAGTAGAATAAAGGGTTTGATGTTCCTGGAACATGAGATTCTTCGGCTTTGCCTCAGAACGACATATGCCGTCATTCTGACGGGGGGGAAGCGAGGAATCTGATTTAAGCACAAGGATATTGTCTTCTCGCATGATTATCTGTGGTGGTATGGTAGCAACTTTGTTTATTCGCGTCAATTAATTTCCAAATGTGAGAGTATCTTGATTTCAACCTTTTGATGTTCTTTGATATGAGAATTAATAAAAGCAAGTATAAAAACCTTGAAATCTTGAAGGGCTTGTGAAATAATCTGGCAAATTTTTATAGTAGGCATGTGGGTTAAACGAAGTAAGCCCTAGCCCGGCTCATTCGACGTGAAAACAATGTAATAGAGGGATTCCAAAATTTATGGATGTAAGAGAGGCTATTCAAAAACGACGCAGTATCAGAAGATTTAAGCCAGACCCTGTATCCGACGATTTGATACAACAGCTTTTAGAAAGTGCACGGCTTGCCCCATCGGGTTCCAACACCCAGCCGTGGAGGTTTATTGTGATAAAAGATGCCGAAACAAGGCAGAAACTACAGGCCGCTTCCTATAATCAACGCCATGTTGGGCAAGCGCCAGTGATCATTGCCTGTTGTGCGGATATTAAGGCATTTGGTGAATTTCCGGAACGGATAGATGAACTCATTGCTGCCGGCGCCCTCCCGGCGAAGACCCGCGAGGTGTTTGTCCCGTCATTAAAAAAGGGCGGAATGAGCGCCGACATTAAATGGCATTTGCTGATTGCCGCCACAGGGAATACGGATATTGCCATTGAACATATGGTCCTTCAGTCCGTGGAGTTGGGATTGGGGACGTGCTGGGTACGGTGGTTTGATGATAATAAGGTCAAAGAGATACTCGAAATCCCAAAGAACATCGAGATTATAGCACTGCTTCCCATAGGCTATCCCGCCGAAGAGCCTCCCCAAAGGCCCAGATTCAATCTCGAAAAGATTGTTTATTATGAAAAATACGGGGGAAAGAAGGTCTAATCTCTGTTGCGTTTATGGTATTATCTTATAAATACTTTTTTTGTAAGTTTATAGAAATGGTGACGAGTGACGAGTAGTGTTTCTCCAGCTACTCGTCATCCGTCACTTGTCCCGTCTTCACTATTTTATTTGAGGTTTTATGGGTAAAGTAAAGGTGAAGGTGCTTCCTTTTCCAAATTCGCTTATTACCCATATCTTGCCTCCGTGCAATTCAATCAGACGTTTTGTGAGCGTTAAGCCAAGTCCCGTCCCCTCATAACGGCGTGCATACGAGGCGTCTAATTGACGGAATGCCTCAAATATTTTGTCCATATCTTCAGATTTGATGCCGATGCCCGTGTCACTCACGGCAACCTGGATGTGCTGATTCATGAGGCTTGCATTGATGGCAACCCTGCCGTTTTCGGGTGTGAACTTGACGGCATTAGATAACAGATTAAACATGATTTGCTTAAACTTTACTTTGTCTACTGTTATAGAGAGGACACCCTCATTGATATGAGTATGTATGCGAATACCTTTCTTATTGGAAAACACAATGATCGTATTTAGCACCTCGTTGACTGCCTCTTTTACAGAAAACTCTTCGTAGTGAAGTTCTAATTTTCCGGCCTCAATCTTTGAGAGATCCAGAATGCTGTTAATCATATTAAGCAGGTGTTGGCCGCTGCCGTGAATATCACTCAGGTATTCTTTTTGTTCGGTGCTGAGTGTCCCGACGACTTCGTCCTTTAAAACCTCTGCGAAACCAATGATGGAATTCAGCGGGGTGCGGAGTTCATGTGACATAGTTGCCAAAAATTCTGATTTGAGTCTGTTAGCCTTCTCAAGCGCAATGTTTGCCTTCTGAAGTTCGTCTGTTCTTTCAGCAACCTTTTTTTCGAGTATCACATTCAGGTCTTGAAGTCTTGAAATACGGATAAAATCAAGCCATGAAGCCACGTCTTCGTATTCGGCGACATTGAGTCCCTTTCTTTCTTCTTCCGGACTTACCCTTATCCCGAGTGTCTTTTTAAGGCACCAGAAAAAGAGTATCCCCAGCCCAAACGACCATACAAAGGCTGTCCCGACGCCTACTGCCTGTATGCCAAGTTGATGAATGCGGCTGCCGCTTTCAACCAGGAGGGTTGATTTTTCGGCAAAAGGCGCAACGCAGAGGGTGCCTATAACACCGCCTACCCCATGGACAGCAACGGCAGCAACCGGGTCATCAACCTTTAATATCTTTTCAATAAAGTCCTGGGCCAGGATTGCAACGACACCGGTAATAAGGCCGATATAAACAGCGCCATCGGGATTTACCCTGCTTGAACCTGCCGTTATTGCTACCAGGCCAGCCAGCACTGCCGTAAAAAGTTTCCCGGCGTCGAGTCTCCTTTCAGTCGAGTAATTAAATATCAGCGCTGAAACTCCGGCAGCGGCGGCTGCAAGGTTTGTGTTTACAATGACGAGGCCAATATCCGCACTGGCACGCAAAAGACTTCCGCCATTAAAGCCAAACCAGCCAAACCAAAGGAAAAACGTGCCAAGTGTGGCTAACGGAACGTTATGCAATCCCATGGGATTTGAAGAACCGTCGGGATTGTACTTGCCAATCCTTGGACCTAAAACCAATGACCCGGCCAGGGCAAACCACCCGCCAATGGAATGTACCACTGTAGAACCTGCGAAGTCAATGAATCCCAGTCTTCCCAACCACCCGGACTGATCCGGATAAAAAAGATTTCCCCATGCCCAATGACCGAAAATCGGGTAGATAACAGACACGGTAAATGCGGGACCTATGACGTTGGGAATGAAACTCGAACGTTCCGCTATAGCTCCTGACAATATGGTAGAGGCTGTAGCGGCAAAGACCAGTTGATAAAAGAAAAAGGTATACGATAGACTGCTGGTATGTGTTGCTACACCACTGGCAAAGAAGTGGTTTGTCCCAATCCAGCCCATATAACTTGCACCAAACATTAGCCCAAATCCTACGACGTAAAACGCCAGAGAGGATACAAGGAATTCCACCAGGTTTCTGATAGAAATACTAATAGCATTTTTTGACTGTGAAAAGCCTGCTTCGTATGAGGTAAACCCCAGTTGCATGAAAAATACCATACAGGCCGCGATCATAACCCAGACATGATTGATGTTTATTTGTAGGTTTTCCATATTAATCACAAAAGAATGCGTTTATCAGCGTTTAGTATTTTTAATTTAAAACTTTTTATCTGTGTTCTTGGTTATTTGTTTTTCCGGTATTTGCTTTTCTTTTTGTATTAAATTGTCTCTGAGGTGTTGGGATGTAAGGAGTTTCGTGGGCTCTGGAACAGGTCGCAGGCTGAGATTATCATACCATCCCGCCACATTTCCATGTGTCCAATCTTGCCTGGTTTCAGTAAAGACAGCAATTACATCTTTTGAAGGGATAATCATAAGAGAAAATTCCATCCAGGATGAGACAGTATTACCTCCCATATAATTTTTTTTTATCGTAGTGAAGGCAATTGCCGGATTCCACGAACCATCCAGAATTCCTACAACGGTTACATCTCCAATATCGTCGCCATAAAAAGCCATGTGACCTGTTAAAATATATGGGGTATTCACGACAACCTTGACTTCCTGATATAGTCCTCCTCTGGCTGTTGCATTGTGGGTTACTTGCTGTGTCAGGGCAAAAAAGCCGCTCGTCGTAGGTGGTATAGGAGTGCCAATGTTGCCAGGAATTGCAATGGTCACGTGAGTGGGCGATTCTACAGGGGCGCCGTCTCCATCCCATGGGTAGGTTTCCCAGTAGTTCCAGCCTGTAATATCTCCCGTTTCAAAATCCCCATTTTTGAGTAATTCTGCTGCCGGCAGAGATCGTACCACTAGGCTGAAGATTAAGATCGGTAAAATATGCTTCATACCATTAAAAACGCTGATTAAAAAAAAGTTTTGCGACCTTTCGTGTATTTCGCGGGTTGTAATAATTCTTATAAAAAGGAAAAACACAACCCCCCGTTTCCCCCTTTATTAAGGGGGATTAACTCGTTTTGGTTTTAGTTTTTTATATGTTATATACTCCTCGTCCGCTTCTTCTTTCATTCCTTTTTTGTCGTAAACGATACTAAGGTTAAAATGGGCTATGGCGCAACCTGGGTCTGCTTCAATAGCCTTTTTGTATTCCTCCATCGCCTCGTCATACATCCCCTTTCGCAGATAAAGGTCGCCGACTTCGTTGTGCACATCGGCAGAATCCGAACTGAGTTTATTCTGAGAAGATGCCTTCTTTTCGGATGAAGGTTTATTTTCCCTTGTGGGAGATTTGGGTGCGGATGACGCAATACGGCTGCGCTCCCTCACCGGTACGGACAGACTCATCATCTTGATTTCTCCTGTACGCAGGACACTGAGCCTTGCCTCCTTGCCGGTATTTGTGCCAATCATCTGTTCCAGTTGGCTTTTACTTTCAACCTTTTCGCCGTTCCATTCGGTAATGAGGTCTTCTACTTCAATACCCGCATTTGCTGCAATGCTTCCAGGCTCGATATTGACAACTATTACTCCGGTTTGAGATTTTTTAAATCCAAACCACTCTTTATTTTCTCTGGTAAGGCTACATAACATTAGTCCCAGGGGATCATGGGATTCCAGTAAAACAATTGCAATACCCTTACACCACGATGTATGTTTTATGCCGTAATCTGTTCCGCCTAATTCACCGTAGCCTTGCCATGATTTTGAAGCCCCCGTATCGTATTGGACATTAATTACTGCCTGGGCGCCCACTGCGCTTGCCTTTTCTTTTATTTTATAAGCCAGGATGTCATGCCCTGAGAAACCGAACTCGCCCAGACTAACCTCGCCCAGCTTTTTGTAAGTAACATCTATGTCGCCTGCACAAACAAATATCTCGTTGTTTTTCTGCACAGATTGTGCGCCCTTTTTTGGTTCAAGGGTTGTTTCGTCTTTTTTAAAGGGGGATATTTTTTCTAAATACCGGGTGGAACCACAGCCTGTTACAAAAATGACGAGAGCAATAGAGATTAGCGTTTTTAGGTTCATTCTTTTATTTATTCTTTCTTTTAAATTTTGACTTTATTTTTGATTCAATATTAATTAAATACCGATTGTAAAATTTTGTCTTCTTCAACTTTGCAACAAGAACATGCTTTCCCGGAAAACTTGTGATATATAAACCTGCCAGGATTGTAAATAGCCCAGGGCCGGGCGTGAAAATCATCACACAACCCACGATTATAAGACAAACTCCGCCGGTGTTCTTAGCAACGTTTTTTACAACTTTCTTCATCCGCATTTCCTGAGCATAAAATATTTATGTACGGGACGCGACACTTTTAAGAGCACCTTTTGTCCCGCACGGGCTGCTTCAATCGGTTCGTTGTGTTCGTTTCTAAGGTCTAAAAGCACCTGGCTAAAATCTTCACTCAAATGCCTTCCGATTATTTCTACAGGAGTGTTGCCTATGATGCTGTTTTTTGCCAGGACCTCTGCCACTCCATCCGAAAGGACATTGTTAATCATTCCCAGATAATCATATTCTTTGATGTAGAAATTTCCGGGATGCGTTGTCTGGCTATTATATCCCTGATTTCCAAAAAAGAAGCCCGTTCCGTACTCCCTGTGGCTAACCTTTTGAAGTTCAGACAACCATCTCTGATCGCATACGTATCCACTGGGGTCGGCAAAATAACGATCCAGCGCTTCTCTATATACCCTTGTTACAGCGGCAACATAATACGGGCTTTTCATGCGTCCTTCGATTTTCCACGCCGAAACGCCTGCATGTACCAGTTCCGGAATATGTTGAATCATACAAAGGTCCTTGGAACTCAGGATAAAAGTGCCGCTTTCGTCTTCAACGATAGGATATGTTTCATCCGGTCGTTTTTCCTCTTTAAGCGAGTATTGCCATCGGCACGAGTGGGAACAATCACCCAGGTTTGCATGCCGGTTGGCCATAAAACCACTCAGGAGACAGCGTCCTGAATATGACATGCACATAGCGCCATGCACGAATACCTCTGTTTCTGTTGTGGAATTGGCTGTAATCTCTTTAATTTCCCCAAGAGTTAATTCCCTGGCCAGTACCACCCTTTTTATGCCCTGTTTATGCCAGAACTCTACAGACTTCGAATTGGTGGTATTCGCCTGTGTACTCAGATGGATGGGAATATGAGGGGCAATTTCTTTAACCGTCAGGAATACCCCGGGGTCTGCGATGATTACGGCATCTATGGGGATTTCCGCAAGTTTTTTTACGTACGAACGCAACCCGCTAACATGATAATTGCGTGCAAAGATATTTAAGGTAACATAAATTTTTTTACCTCGCTCGTGAACCCATGAGGTAGCCTCTTTTATTTCTTCTATAGTCAGGTTGGTAGCGCCCATCCGTAAATTAAAACCCTCTCCACCTGCATAGACGGCATCGGCGCCATATTCAATCGCAGTTTTGAGTTTTTCCATATCGCCGGCCGGTGCAGCTAGTTCTGGTTTTTTATATGATGTATTGTTTGTTTGTATCATTTCTTAATTCTGTCTAAATAGTTCTGCAATATGAGCTGGGCGGCTATCATGTCAACCCTGTCTTTTCGCTTCTTTCTGGAAAGATTCCCTTCTAACATCGCTCTGTGTGCCATTACGGTACTGAGTCTTTCGTCTATCGTGTTCACAGGTATATTAACATGTTTCTTTATAAGATCAACAAAGGTCAGGACGGCCTGCGCCTTTTCCCCCAGCGTGTTATTCATGTGTTTTGGCAAACCAATGATAATTTCTCCCACATCTTTTTCACGGATAATAGTTAATATCTTCTGCAAGTCCTCCTGAACACGTGACCGTTCGATGGTCGGTAATCCTTGTGCCGTAATCCCAAGCGGGTCGCTTATAGCGAGTCCAAGCCTCTTTTCACCGTAATCAATTCCCATAATGCGCATAATGGAAACATGCTCCATTTAATTTAATTGTATAGGATTTTCATTTTATTTATGCTGGTTTCCAGCATATCTGGTAGCCGCAGGTGTTTGACCTTGCTATAACTCCGCCATTCATGGCGGAGTTATGCAGGCGTATAAAAACCGGCTTTAGCCATGATTTTCCCTGGTTCAGGGCTAAAGCCTGAGGTTAATTCAACAGAGTAAATGTTTATTAATACCCAAGGCACATTAACAGGATGCCGGTGCTAATGGGTACGAG
>JAHFOY010000035.1 GCA_023261485.1 Planctomycetota bacterium | reverse complement strand
ATATTTCACTCTTGCAGCCTTAACCGGATGTTTCGAACCGGGGCCATGGGTTTAAACCAGCAACGCCGTGAACAGTGCCAAACGTTTCGGTTCAACCGTGGACGACTGAACCAGCATCAAGGTTGGCTCAGGCTTGAAAAAGGTATAATTTAAACTTGCAAATGGAGTCCGTCAGAAGGCGTTAAGTTCATCTTTGAAACGGTTAGTTTAAATACTTGACTTCCCCGTTGCCGCTTTTCCGGACTCCCTTATGAATGATCAGCTTTTTCCCCTGGAATACTCCGGAATTATAGGCATCCTGACATGTTTTGGAATACCTGGAAAAGGTTCGGGTACGCCTGGGATTTCTTTGGCGATAAAACTCCTTGAGCCGGGGGTCTCCCTTCCATACCAGTTTTTGGGACACATTTTCCAGCACCCTGCCTTCTAGTTTATGATAAAAACCTTCTAAGAGGCCATATATAAAAGTCCTTCGATGCCTGTTCTCCTTGATTTTATTTTTCTCTTTGTACTCTGCCCATAAGAATTCCGGGACGTTTTGAAGGTAATGATACACGTATTCCGCCATCTCGATATTTTCCGGTGTCCCGTAAATTTCCAAAACCCGGCCGCGCCGGTTTCTATGCTGGTCGTACCCGAACACCCAGATGGACTCTACGAAAAAATATTTGCAAAGTATTGCACTGATTATGGACTTCGTGGGATCTCTCCGCCCTATTTCACCGACTTGTTTATGAATGTAGTTCCATTTCGTTTGAGTATCCAGGAGCGACAGGTTATGTCTTAACAACAACTCATGTGCCTTAGCCATGGCAGTCTGGGCCTCGTGTTCATTGGGGCTTTGGGCCAACGCCAGCAGCTTATGAACCTTATCCAGTATCTGGTGGTTTTCCGAACTTACGGTGAATCTGTTTTTGCGTTTTTCTATCCAGATGTGAATGTCACCCGTAGCCGCCGGATCAATTCCCTTTTCCCGGCAAACCCTCTTAAATGCCTCTCCGTGGGGAAGCTCCTCACGGATTCCCAAAACTTCCTCCACGTATTGGTGCGCCATTTCATGGTAAAGAACCTCCTGTACGTATTCCCAGGCATACGTATTGATCAGAATAATGCTGATGGAGAGTCGCCGGTGACAACCGCCTTCCCACCTGCCCAATGCCACCCCTGAACAAGAGAGTTCAAAGTTTGGGGGGCGCATAGAGTCTTTAAAGTAGAGGAAATTCGCCGTCTTCCAGTCTTCCTTCAATTGCCTGATCCAGGCGGTCTTTATCTTGTCGTTTATATCAGTCATAAAATAAGATTATTCCCGAATTATAGGGAAACAGGGGAAGTGTCCCCTTTTTCCAATGAATGCCGTCAGGGTATATGCAACAAATAATACAAATTCGGCTTGAAATATAGCATATATATTCATAAAATATCAATGCTAAAAAATACAATAATACGCTGGAGGAATTATATGTCAAGAACTACCATAACACTGCCCAATTCTTTGTTAGTCGAATTGATGTCAGAAATTGAGGCAAAAAGCAAAACGGAAGCTGTCATAAAGGCCATTAAAGACGAGATACGGATGAAAAAGATGGAAAAAATAAAGACTATGGCTGGCAAGATGGAGTTCACAAAATCGGCCGAAAAACTCAGGCATGAAGATGAAAGACTCCGATAGAATCCTGGTCGATACATCAGCATGGATCGAGTTCTTCAGGAAAAAAGACCCTTACTATAAGGTTATTCTGGAATTAATAGATACCAGCAAGGTCTGTTGTTTGGGAATTATACTTGCAGAGTTGTTACAGGGGGCAAAGTCCCAAAAGGAGATTGATGTTTTAAAGGAATTTCTGCATGTGTTTGATTTTCTCCCGGAATCTACCGAAATGTGGCGAAAAGCAGGCGAATTATCTTATCTATTGCGCCAAAAGGGAAAGTCCGTCGGACTCGCAGATTGCTACATTTCAGTAGTTGCGAACACAAACGATGCAACACTCTTAACACTGGATAGACATTTTGAGGTCATTGAAAAAGAAACAGGATTAATTTTATATGGTTTCACATAATAAAGAGAATTGTCATGTCTTATTGGATCTTTTCCTGATATTCAAATTGCCGATTTCCCGATATTTCTTCAACCGTGTATTCTGTTCCAGTCTGAATTTCTGGGGCTGATGGCCTTTTCGGCATGTCGTAACAAACTCGCACCATTCACACTTCTGCGTATCTTCAGCAGGCGAAATGGGGAATATCCCTTCACGTATAGAATGCAAAAATTCTTTTACCGTCTCCCAGCATTGCTCCTGATTGTCTTTCCAATCGTCTCTCCCGATTGTTTTTTGTGGTACACTCTTCTGCCCCTTTTTATCCTCCATATCCTGCGCTATGTAAACAAAGGACGCATCCTCCAGGCTTGCCTGACCTTGCGGAATACGCCCCTTCCTGATTTCTTCCGCCAGTATGCGTTCTGCCATAATGATATAAAATGGCAACTGCAATTTTTGTCCTCTGACGGCGTATTTTATCGGCTTATCCTTCAAAGGCTTTCCTGATTTGTAATCCATCACACGGAAGCTAATGGCATTTTCCACCGCTCCCTGTTTAAGGCTTACAGGGACAAGCTTCAAATCTATGCGGTCAATCTTCCCCTTAAAAGTTAATTCTGAAGTCTTACCCTGTTTAGGGCTTACTGACACGAGATTGACCAGATCGTCTTGTGCTCTCAGATGCGCCTTCCTCTCCAGATAAGCGGGAATATAACCCGTTTGTTCGATACGATCCAGGTCCCACGTTACGAATTTTGTCAGATAATCGAGGATTTCCTCTTTTTTGTTCTCCCAAAGGATCGGGTATGGGATTGGTATCCGTCGTTCAATATCAGTGAAATATTTCTGCGTGATATCATGCAAAAGTTCAATGGGATTTATCTCTTTTGCCTTTTTGTAAAAATATCCTTTCTCTATCAAGTGGCTATAAAAATCCCTTAAAATGGAGTGGTAAAGGCTGCCAAGATCAACTGCGGCTATTACGTCAATCTTTTCCGGCTCTTCCAGTGACTCCAATTCAAGGACTTTTCCCATAAAAAACTTAAACGGGCAGACACCAAATGCCTCCAGAGTGGTGGGACTAAGGCCGCGACATGCCCGCTTTTCCCACCATTGAGACATGTCACCAAGAACACCATCATGCGCCGTCAGGTGGTGATCGTAACCCTCTATCAAATCCAAAGCCGATTGTGATCGAATAAAGAGAACTGGGTTAATTCCAAATGCTGCCATAAATGAGGCGGGGTCTATTTTATCGAGTGCCATCCGGATTCCTGCTTCTTTTGGTGTAAGCAAGGAGATTTCTTTCCCACAGAGCTTATCTTTAATCCCACGCGGCACGTAAATGCTAATATCGTAAATATCATTCCTCGTTATGGTATTACCCTGTAAGAACTTCTCTTCTCCATTTTCACGAGGATAAGTTAGGAAAGTTTCATTACACCCCTCTGTGTCCCCCCTTGCGAAGGGGGGAGAGAGAGGGGTCTTTTTGTCGTGTCCATGCAGGAGTGTAGATGTGCTTTTAATATTTTGAAGAATGTCCATAAGGTAGTGTGACTGAACCTTCGGTTTTCCGGCTTCATCCGAACGCTCATACAGGAGATAAAGCCGTTCCCGTGCGGCATTCAGCAGGAAGTAAAAGAGCAATCGTTCTTCCTCGAATCCTCTCAGCTTTTCCGGAATGAAGTTCCCAAGCGTCTCCGAAAGTTTACGGCGGATGTGGTCTCTCATAAACGGTTCTTCGGAAATTGCGCGGGGGAACACCTTTTCATTAAGACCCAAAATAAACAAGGCACGGAATGGGATGCCCCGAGCCGTCATGGCATCCAGCACCCTCACTCCCCTGCTGTTCTCCATACCCACAGGTAACCCTTCCCGTTTGCACGCATCCAGAAAGGTATCCACAAATTGGTCCTGAGTCACCTCCTCGTTCAGGCAGTCCAGGGTGCATAGTGTTTGCAATAATCCCCATATTTTGTTCATTATCAGTTGGTCTCTTTTTTCATCTTCAGCATTCATACCTTCAGAAGGAATGTTAATATAACTCTGGAGAAAATGAGCTATACAGCGACTCATGGCCGCCCACGATGTCTTTTTGGGAATAGAAGACAGGTCGGTTGATAATTTTCTCAAAATATTTGTGAGATATTCAATCTGGTTTGATGGGATGCGGATACGCCTTTCTGTTTCTTCTTCATCAGCACCCTCCCCCTCGCTGATCAAATCTTCACCTCCCCTTTGTCCCCCCCTTCGCAAGGGGGGGAGGGGGGGGGTATTTTCATCCTCTTTTACGACATCTTCTGACATATTTGTTTCATCCAATCCAGGTAACTCCTGTGGCGCTGACTTTGCCTGTTCAAGCCTTGATAACCAGCACTTAATGCCGCCACGAATACCCAATCTCCTGCTCAGGACGTCCCATAGATCGGGACGCGGAGTAATTCCTTTATGGTCAAACGCAGGTATCTTGAAGTAAGGTGAATTCAGCAATTCAATAACCATAGGCCGATAATAATCTTCCCGCTTCAAAAGGAGTATTTGCCGGATGATTTTTACCAATGGGTATCTTTCCAGAGTCTCATGTGTGCTGGTTGTAAACGGAATATAGTTTTCCTGAAATATTTTGCTGATGGCATCGGCGTAAGGTTCGAGAGTCCTCGCTACCACGCCAATCTCATCCATCTTATAACCTGCCTCTGCCAATTTCAGTATCTCTTTGGCAACTGTCCATACCTCGTCCCTTTTACCTGAAGCATTGATAATGCGCATATTCGATATAAGATTCGTGTTATAAGTTGTATGTTGGGAGTTGGAAGTTGTAAGTGGTGTGTTTAACTCTTGCCCCCTAACTGGCAATCCGCAATCTGCTGCTGGGGCATCTTCAGATTTGGAATCCATTAAGCATGAAAAACCATGGCTATCATTTTCTGATAATTCTTCTACATCACGCGCCAGTCCCAATACAAATGACTCGAAAAAGGGCTTTACGTATGCAAAGGACGGATGTTTCTTTTGATAAGGGATAAACAGTGTCGTAGGATGAGACCTGAATATCTCTCCAAAAAAATCCTGTTCGACACCGGTAAGGTCGTAAAACCCGTACGCCAGAATATATTTAAAATTTTTAAGGAATTTTGAATCCTGCACGCATGAAGCAGCCAGATGATAAACATCGGCATCATGGGACATGTTTAAGCCCTTTAATTTCTGTTTGAACAAATCATACAGATTGATTACTCCGTTGAGTTTCTGTACTTCCGCACCCTCGACAAATCCTTCCTTAACAGCTTCCTTTAAATTATCGATATGAACGTTTGCGTCTGCAAGGTCTTCTATAACCTGATAGAGCGAGCGGGCAAGTGCAGGCAAAGACTGCACATTTTTAAAAATGGATTCAGAGAATGTATGTTGCCTCAATAATCCTGCAATAAGGTATTCATACACAACCGACTGACGAACAATTTGACCAACATCCGCTCCAGACCGTCTGCATATCTCGTTTGCAAAGACATAGAAGTTCATAAAAGAGATATTCATGAAACTTGTCTCTGTATGTCTTGAACCGGAAGTAGCGTCTTGTTCCAAAACCAGACGTTCCTGTAGCCGGTTCAGCATCCAGTTTGTGGGTGCAACAACGGCAAGGGGCGCTAAGGGGTCATCTTTTTTTAATGCCTGGATGGTATTTACAAACGAGTTTTCAAGGGATGGGTGATACTGTCCAATCTTAACGGATAACATTTATTAACCTAATTTAATGTAAGGAATTTCAATGTTGTTGTAGAGACGCAAGATTTTGCGTCTCTACGTTCTTCAAAATTATATCAAACTATGGTAATATCTGCGAAATATATTAATAGAGAAATTCCCTATTAATTTTATTATAATTATACAGATTTAAGCCCCACAAGACGTTTTTAATTACTCAAATTTGATAAAATTTCCTGGAGAAATTTTATATGGAAGCATTTTTATTGGCCTTGCTTACCGCCTTTATCTGGGGATTCGTGCCATTCCTGGAAAAGATTGGACTCTCATCCGTCGAACCCACAGCCGCATACCTGGTCAGATGTTCGGGAGTTGTGATAGGTGCGGTAATGGTTATCTGCTTTTACAGCCCATTTCCGTCCATTGGGAAGATGGGGATCAAACCCATCTTTTTCTTAGTCCTGGCTGGCGTCCTGGCTGGATTCGTAGCACAGTTAATGTTTTACAAGGCACTCAAGACAGGCGATATATCCCGAATTATCCCCATCACAAGCTGTTACCCTTTATTCACAGTTCTCCTGGGCTGGATGTTCCTGGGCGAGGATGTTACCCTATCAAAGGTAATCGGAATGCTACTTATTTTAGGCGGGATATTTCTTCTAAAATAAATTTATTCAGCAAAAATATCTGGTTTTATTCTTTGGCATTGTTTTATAATATAGATGAAATCCACTGACCTCTTTCTATGATTTAGCGCTAAACATTGTTGTTTAAATTTAATTTTAAGAAAATACTTAGAGGATAGACAATGGAATATACGAAAAGAATAGTATCCGATCCTGATATAATGCTCGGAAAACCGATAATAAAAGGGACAAGAATAACGGTAGAGCTTATATTAAGGAAAATATCAGAAGGAATGACAATTGAAGAACTTTTAGAGGCATATCCACACCTTACGAGAGAGGACATTCTTGCCGCCGTTTCTTATTCGGCAGACGTTATTGCCAGTGAGGAATTAATTGCACCATAAAATAATTGCCGATGAGAGTGTGGATTTCAGAATAGTGAAGCAACTTAGAAAGGAGGGATTTGGCGTAATTTCTATATTAGAGAAATATCGTTCAATTCATGACAAAGAAGTTTTAGAATTGGCTAAAAAATATAAAGCCATTTTATTAACAGAAGATAGCGATTTCGGAGAATGGATTTTTTCTCACAAGGAAAAATGCGATGGTGTTATTTTCCTAAGGTATAAACCAATTGATATTGAAAAAATACTAAACTCTTTGGTTCATGTACTGGATAAATATAAAGATACATTAGCCACCAAATTTGCTGTTATAAAAGTGAATAAGATACGAATAAGAGATATATAAAACACGACTTAAAACTTATTGCCATTACACAATACAGAATCCAGAAAAACATAATCTCACACCAATAAAAAGAATACTCGTGCAGACGATAGTTTCCTCCTGCCACCACAAAATGTTTCTCTTATCCTTGCAAGCATTTTAACAGGATTTGTTGTACAATTAGCATCTTACAAGGTACTCAAAATAGATGAGATATCCCGAATTATCCCCATCACAAGCTGTTACCCTTTATTCACGTTTCTCCTGGGCTGGATGTTTCTGGGTGAGAATGTTACTTTATCTAAAGTAATTGGTATGCTGCTTATTTTAGGCGGCATATTTCTCCTGAAATAATGGCAAGACCTCTTTGAATACAATATGAAGGAAGGAAACGATTACGAGAAAAACTAAAAAGGGACAAGAATCTTTCTGAAATCATTAAAAAGATCGTAATAGTTCACCGCAAAGACGCAAAGCTCGCAAAGGTATTATTTTTATAAATTAAGACCTGTACTCGACTCAGATCGGGGAAATGAGAATTTCTGAAAAACTTTGTAATTTTGTTGGAGAAGATAATCTCCTATGATGTTTTTTCTCATTTTTTAAAGTTTTTTCTTTACGTTCTTTGCGACTCTGCGGTGAGCTGAACTGTTACACCTTTTTTATTATAATTACTGACACATCCCATTTTCTGCCGCGTTTTTTCTTTAACTTTCCTCGTAGCCTTAATTGAAATATTTTATCCAGTTTCCACGCCATTTTCTCCATAAAATTCTCGGTACCAATGAAAATGAATTGAAGAAATTGGGCTGTGTCACTATTTAATTAATAATCAGAAATGTCAAGAAAAATGGTTGCGTCCCCTTTTATTCATCTGAGCAAAGCGAAGAATCTCATTTCGAAGATTTCAATTCTTCGTAAAACCGACTATAATCTTCCAATTCTGGATGCCACACTTCCTCCGCCACAGGGAGCATCTCCTCCATCACCCTTAATGCCGCCGGTATGTCACCCTTCTTTTGAAGCACTAATGCTATGCCGTGGGAGGCCTCAACAAAATTCCCTGGCCGGGCATCTTTTCTGGTCACCCTCAGTGCCTTGTTATAAGCATCTATTGCCTTATTGAGATTAGCCTCCTTGTCCCTCACCTCTGACAACCTCTTGTAGGCATTGCCCAGATCCTTCTGGGTATCTGCATAGCCCTGTGGGAATTGCTCAAGGGTTCTAGCCTTCAGTGCCTCGTTATAGGCATCTATTGCCTTATTGAGATTAACCTCCTTGTTCTTCACCTCTGACAACCCCTGGTAGGCATTGCCCAGGTCGGTCCGGAACAGGGCATAGTCTTGGGGGAATTTCTCAAAGGTTCCAACCTTCAGTGCCTCGTTATAGGCATCTATTGCCTTATTGAGATTAATCTCTTTGTCCTTCACCTTTGACAACATCTGGTAGGCAACACCCAGGTTGTGCTGGAACGAGGCATAGTACTGGGGGGATTTTTCAAAGGTTCCAACCTTCAGTGCCTCGTTATAGGCATCTATTGCCTTATTGAGATTAGCCTCCTTGTCCCGGGATTTTGATAGCATCCAGTAGACAGCGCCCAGGCCGTTCTGGGTTACGGCATAGCCCTGTGGGAATTGCTCAAGGGTTCTAGCCTTCAGTGCCTCGTTATAGGCATCTATTGCCTTATTGAGATTAACCTCCTTATCCCTAACATCTGACAAATAAGCATAGGCACTAGCCAAGTTGTGCTGGGTCAGGGCAAGGTCATAGTCCTGCTGAGGGAATTCCTTAGAGTTATACACCTTTAGGGCCTCTTTGTAAGCATCTATAGCACGATTGAGATTTGCCTCTTTGTCCCTTGCCTCTGATAGTTTCCAATAGGCAAAGCCCAATTCGCACTGATACTTCGCATACTCTGGGCTGGCATTCTTTTCCCTTAAGAGTTCAAGTCCCCTTATGTAGAGCAGGGGCAGCCTATCCAGGTAGAGGTAATTGGGGAAGTTGATGTCTATTGCACTATCGATGTTTTTGAACAGAAAAAGGTCACCAGTAGTAGACATTGCGTAGCAAGAGGCAGCAAGGTAGGGGTCATTCTTGAGTATCCCATCTATGAGTAGCTTTATCCTTTCCTCGGATTCTATCCCGCAAAGAAGCTGAACCACGCCGGCAAAGGTAGGATTGGTCTCTGGGTTTGGAAAGACCAACCCTATTACCTCATCTATTGCCATTCTTTTCATGTATACAGCCGCAAAGTAATCCCTGAAGAGTTCGTGTGTAAATTCAAAGGAGGCTTCTGTGGTAGATTGCTTAATCAACCAGTATCTTTGTAAGACCTGCTCCTTGAAGTTGTCGAAATCGTATGGGGGGGAGGCATTCGGATAAATATCTTCAAACAGTTTTTCTAGTTCTCTCTCTTTTAGTTCTTTTTTATTTTCCTTACACATAGAGAACGCTATGTAAGGAAGCACTTTTGTTTTATAAGCGGGGGTAAGCGGCTGTCCTATCCTTATCCCATCACGTATAATTCTTCTTTCACATATAAAATTCACAAATTTGGAGAGGAGAGTACCGAGACTGATGGGGATGTTGCCTGTTTCTTCATAAAGTAAGGAAAGAGAAAACAGGAAGATGGGTCTTTTTATCTGTTCCTGTAGGACTCTATCCAGTTGCAGGTAAAGGGTTTGTGCATTTTCCTTGTTACCTAATCTTGGACAATATGAAAGATATTGTATAATCTCCTCTTCGCCCAAGTCGCACATATAGTAGGCGGAAAACCCCTTTAAAAAATCTTCTTCCCTCTGGGTGGAGAGGAAAATCCGTCCGCCTAAGGCAGAAGATGCCTTTATCTCCGTGAAGGCTCCTTCTGGGTTAGGCGACTCATTTAAGCCATCTAAGAAGAGGACATATTTTTCTTTATCCTTATGGAAGCGGGTTGTGTCTATTCCGAGATATTCTTGCAAAAATGTTTGAAAATTGAGATGGCTAACGGGTGGATTAAACCTATATAATTCAATAAAGAGGGGGATGTAGGAATTTTCATCCTTGAGTTCTTTAAACAGCTTAAGGAAGGTAAAGGTCTTGCCAGAGCCACTTTTGCCAATAATAATTCCATTTTTCCTTTCCTTTTCCTTAAGACAATTACGGAGGGTTCTTATAGCTTCTTCTGGTTTATCCTTTCCTTTTTGGGCTAACTTTAGCTCTAAATTAAGATTCACATAGTGCCCCAGTCTTTCAAGCTCTTCCTCCCTCTTGTTCTCTACATATTTAAAATGGCTCTCATAAACCAACTTTGGTGGGAGATAGTACGCATCCTCCCACTTCCGTAATATCTTTAGTATTTCTCCTGTATTTTGAAAGGTCTTTTGAAGTTCTCCTCTGAAGGAGTCTATAACTTGTTTAATTGAATTTTGGTCCTCGGTAGGAGTATTATCCCAAACCAGATTCAAGATAGAGAAGGCAAGGCTTAGGCACGTTTCGGGGTTAAGGTCTTTATATTCTTCTTTTTTCTCCTCGATGATTATCTTAACAAGATTAGGTAGAAAGGAAATGTCACGATGGAGATCGAATTTTTTACTATCAAATGGGTTAAAAGGAGGAGTTTGTTTTAATTTCTCTATTAAGGTATCAATGAAACGTTGATACGATTCTAAGTTCTTTTTCTCGCTTTCAGGGATGGGAGGGTCTTCTTTTGCCTTCCTTTTAACCTTTTCAAAGAGGGAGAGCATTCCATGTTTCATGCCTTCGAATGAAGTATGAAATGCAAAATGATAAAGGGTAAGATATAGTAGGTTATTGTGAACCTCATGAGAAAACATTTCAAAAATATTAATTAAATCCATAAGTTATCCCTTAACGGTACTGCATCTCATAACTTGCTTTTAATGGGAATATAAGGGAATAAAAGGGACTCAACCCTTTCCATAAGACAAGGGTGATTAGGGTCGCGCCTTTTATAATTGGGAACACATCCCATTTCCTGCCGCATTTTTTCTTTAACCTTCCTCGTAGCCTTAATTGAAATATTTTATCAACTTTCCTCGCCATTTTCTCCATGAAATTCTCGCTACCAATAAAAACGAACTGAAGAAATTGGGATATGTCACTATTTATCCCCTGTTGCTAATCTTCAGTAGGGGGCGTGGCTCTCATCTACACCATAGAGACCTCTTTCCTCCATCTTGAGCATGCCCATCTCTACGAGCTTATCCCACACCTCTTGGGGAAATTGGTTTGGCGGCCGAATTGCCACAATGCCGGAACGTTTGCCTCCGCTGAGAGCGCTGCCACCCAGAGTGGACTCAGAGTCAAGCTTCATTAGTTTGAGCCGTTTTTTGAACGCCTTAAATGCTTGTTTTAGGTATGGGGGTGACATGTAGTCCTCTGGTATTTTCTCTTTCATTCTGTTTCTCCTGTTAAATTTGGGATAATGATAATTGGGGTGATAATTGGTGATAACGGGACACATCCCATTTTCTGCCGCTTTTTTCTTTAACCTTCCTCGTAGCCTTAATTGAAATATTCTATCAAGTTCCCACGCCATTTTCTCCATGAAATTCTCGCTACCAATGATAATGAATTGAAGAAATTAGTATATGTCACTATTTATTCCCCACCCGGAGGGAGACATACCAGCAAACTAAAAACATCTATCTGGCAGGATTTACAAGATGAAACAACACAAATATAAAAATCTATCACCGTGTAAACACAGATTTATAAATCCTGTTAATCCTGTCTAAAAGCAAGCGCGGATTTCATTCCTCATCCTTAAAAACTTGAAAATCCACACAATTTTTAGCAACTACGCATGCCCTATCAACTCCTCTTTCATGTATATCCTGTATAACTTGCTGTAAAGACCACCCAGCCGCAGCAGTTCTTCGTGACTGCCTTCTTCCACCTTCTCGCCCTTGTTTAACACAATAATCTTGTCACAATGGAGGATGGTGGATAAGCGATGGGCAATGATGATGGACGTCCTGTTCTGCGTGACCTTTTGAATGGCGTTCTGTATTAAAACCTCGGAGATAGGGTCCATGCTGGAGGTTGCCTCGTCAAGAATTATCACACGCGGGTCATAAATGATGATCCTGGAGAGCGAGATGAATTGCCGTTCACCGGCGGAAAGGTTTGCGCCTCGCTCGGCAATCTCCATATCGAGTCCGCCGGACATACGGTCTATAAAGGGCATTAAACCTAATGACCCTACTATCTCCAATACTTGCACATCAGATATGGGATTGAACAGGGTGATATTGTCCCGTAACGTACCTGCAAATAAAAAGACGTCCTGGCTGACCAGTCCGATGACGTGACGCAGTCCTATCTTCTCCATTTTTTGAATATCCATCTGGTCAATCCAGATCGTGCCCTTCCGGATTTCATAGAGCCGCGTTAGTACACTTGCAATGGATGTCTTACCGCTGCCGGTTACACCCACCAATGCGGCGGATTGCCCCGGCTCTATCTGAAAAGAGATGTCTTTTAATACATAATCACTGCCGTTGTAAGCAAACCAGACATTTTCAAGTCTTATCGCTCCTTTAAATTCCTTCACTGATACCTCTTTTGCAGGATTGGGGATAATGTAATCGGCCTCCGGCTGTTCTTTCATGAGACCGAATACACGCTCTGACGACGCCATGGCACCCTGGAAAATATTGTACTTTTCCACAATATCCCGAATGGGGTCAAATAAATCATGGACATAAGCCAGAAACGCCACCAGGACACCAAGGGTCAGTGCGCCGTGCATGTACCTTACAGCGCCATACCAGAGTACCAGACCAATTGCCAGTGCGCTTACCATATTAATCGCAGGCTGGAATACGGCAAAATAACGGATGTATTTGACCTGCTCTTTCAAATAGTCGTCATTGATCTCGTCGAATTTATCATAATTCTTTTTCTCCCGATTAAAGAGCTGGATGACCTTCATGCCCGTTATGTTTTCGTTGAGATAGGCGTTGATACGCGCCAGCTTTCGCCGTATTTCACGGAACGAATTCTTCATGCGGCTGCCAAACCATAGAGTAATTACGACAATAATGGGAACGACTGAAAGGGTAATGAGGGCGAGTTTCAGGTTTAACATGAACATGGCCACAAATATCCCAACGATGATGAAGACGTCACCGATTACCACAATGACACCGGCTGAAAAGAGTTCTCCGATGGCCGCAATATCATTGGTCAGGCGGGTAACAATCCTCCCAACTGGATTCTTGTCAAAAAAAGACAATGGGAGCGATTGGATGTGGTTGAAGAGTTCCATGCGCATGTCCAGCATCACCTTCTGTCCAATGGCCTGGATATTATAACTCTGCACCACCACCAATAATAACCGTAATGACTGGATTCCCAGGAGCGCTAGCGCTATCTTGTATATTAATGGTTTATCACCTTTGCCGATGCCATGATCGATTGCATATCCAAAGAGATACGGACCCAGCAAAAACAAAACGGTGGTTATAAGCACCATAAAGATGGATAACAAACCCGATGCCTTGTAGCGCAGGACGTACGACAACAGTTTTTTTATAACTGTCGTGTCGTATAACTTGCCTGCTAAAACGTCTTCACTGAAAAATTCTTCTTTTTCCATGTTGTATTATTGAATTATTTTACCGCAGAGACGCAGAGAAGGTTTAGTCTTCTAATCCTAAAACAAACCTACGGACTCCTTGCTTTAGCACTGGAACATTAAAATTAATGAGTAGTCCTACCTTCCATCCACCAAGCTTCATGTAAGTCAAGAGTTGTGCTTCATGGATGGGAACGATGGCCTCGACTGCCTTTACCTCTAAAACAACCATATCTGCTACCAGCAAGTCAAGACGGTATCCGCATTCAAGCTTCAACCCTTTATATTCCATCGGCAGCGGTCTCTGTCGCTCAAAAGGAATCTGTCGCAAAGTTAGTTCCTTACATAGACACTCCTCGTAAGCAGATTCCAGCAAACCCGGCCCAAGAGCACGGTGCACTTCAATTGCAGCTCCTATTATTGTTTGAGTTAATTCATTTATATCCACTCTTTGCGTCCTCTGCGTCTCTGCGGTGCATTCTACGTATCATCAAATTGTAAGATGTCCGCTAGTTTAATTTTTCTTCCAGCGCTTCTTTCGTGTACAAGGATGTGTACAATCCGTTGATTTTGATAAGCTGCTCGTGCGTGCCTTTTTCGACAATCATACCGTCATCCATGACCACAATCATGTCGAAATCTCTGACTGCAGGCAGTCTGTGGGTTACAACAAGCAAAGTTCTATCCGGATAATTTTTTAATATGTTTTTAATAATGTTCTCCTCCACCCGTGCGTCTACGGCAGAGAGGCAATCATCCAGAATAATAATGTTCGGATTTATTGCCAGCGCCCGCGCAATGGTGATCCGCTGCTTTTGACCGCCAGACAAGTTGATCCCCCTTTCACCAAGATAACTTTCATACTGGTAGGGAAGTTCCTGAATTTCCGATTCGATTGCAGCCATACGGGCAAGTTCCCCGGCGTTATTACTGCCGCCCGATGTTTCCACTCCGAATAATAAGTTATCTGTAATTTTTTCTGAAAACAGGAATGTATCCTGCGGAACATAGCCAATGTGCTTTCGTAAATTCCTGATGTCTATCGTATTAATATCGAGACCGTCTATAAAGAGACTCCGGTCGCTTACAGGAATCATGCGTGGAAGCATACTCGCTAAAGTTGATTTCCCGCTTCCTATCGGGCCTACAATGGCGACACGCTGTCCTGCAGGAATTTTCAGATTTATGCCTTTTAATACCCATTCCGCTTGGTTATCATAACGAAAATTTATGTCTCTGAATTCGATCTCGCCCCTGGGTACAAATTGTCGTGCAGTATCAACCTTTGAGACAATCTCAGACCTTTCATCCATCACTTCATCGATGCGTTTCATGGAGGCATTGCCACGCTGCAAGAGGGATAAACACCAGCCAATAGCAGTCATGGGCCAGACCATCATCGAGATATAACGCTGAAAGGCAACGAGCGTACCCAACGTAATAGCGCCCTCAAGTACCATCTTCCCACCCATGAAAAGCAATAGAATGATACCCATATACGTAATGTACTCGAACACTGGTCCCAGGAGGGATTGCGGGATGGCCAGTTTAAGATTTTTCTTCATAAAATCCTTACACAAATCCCTCAGCAACCTTTCTTCTTGTCGGGACATGTTAAAGGACTTTACAATACGTATACCCGACGTATTTTCCTGCACCTTCTCGCTGATCCTCGAAAATTGTTCCTGAACGTCGCGGAACCGTTTATCAATAACATCCTTGATTTTATAAGCAATATAAGGCGTCAGCGGCATCAGCAGGAACGTATAGAGGGACAGCTTCGGGGACAAATAGATAATGATCGGGGGCACCACAAAAAAATAAAATATGGCGTCTAATCCGATTAATAACCCAGGCCCAACGGCCATGCGGACAGCACCAATATCGTTTGTGGCCCGTGACATGAGGTCACCCGTCTTGTATTTCTGAAAGAATTTCCGTGAGAGCGTCTCGATATGCCCAAAGAAGGCCATCCGGAGGTCATAATCGCACCGGAATGACGTCCCGATAAAATGTATCCGCCAGAGGTATCGGCAGACGCCCTGGAGAAAACTTACCAGGATAAAAAGACCGGAGAGGACTGCAATCTTCGGGAGGTTTACCTCATTCGAAAAGACATCTATCGCCCTTTTGATAATAAGCGGTGGAAAGATATTGATGATATCTACGGCAATCAGCGATAAAGTGCCGATAATGAAGTACCGCTTATACTTCTTTACGAACACCCTGTAGACAATACTCTTTTCCCAAAACTCCCGTACCTTTTTAAACCCCATCTTTATTTCTTCGAAATTATCTCTGTATTTTTATGAATTTGCCTATACAATAGTACTCTATAAATAGTACACGAAAATTCTAATTTATCACAATTATTTGATTATGTATATTAATTATTGAGGTTTTTGTTGATATGGAAAAAACTGCACTGAGGGAAACGGTTTATGCATTTAATAATAACGACATCGTTGCCACGTATGATTTCGATATGGACGTATGGCATCCGAATCGCGCAAAAATGGCGTCAATTATCTGCGAGATATTGCCCTTTAATAGATCTGCAAACTTAAAATTCCTGGATTTAGGCGTTGGAACGGGATACCTGTCCCGCAGGATAGTCGAAGCGTTTCCCAATGCAACGATTGTCGCCGTAGACGCCGCAGAGCTTATGATAGAAAAGGCCAGAATACGGCTTGAGGATCATCTTAAGCAAGTCACATTCAAACTCTCCACTTTCCAGGAACTGCCTGATAAAGAAAAGACACTTTCGAATCTTGATGGTGTCGTCTCTTCCTTTGCCCTCCACCACTTATACAGGGAGGAAAAACTGACACTCTTTAAATATATCCGCTCGATATTGAAACCCAACGGCTGGTTTTTGAACTGTGATATTTTTAAGACTGCCGATGCCGTGCTTGAGGCGAGATTCCGGTATCTGCACCACCTGGGAATACAACAGAGGCTAAAAAGAATTAAGGATACAGAGAAACCCCTCGACCAAATTTCATCAGAACTGGCAGAAAAAGAGAAAAAGGACGGCGATCACCCCTTATTCGTTACCGATGACCTTCAAATCCTTACGGATGCCGGATTCCGGACTTCGGAGTGTTTCTGGAAGGAGTATCGGGAAGCGGTGTATGGCGGGATAAAATGATTCGCTTAAATAATGTAAGCCTCGCTTTCGGCAGCAGGACTATTTTCGATAACGTTTCTCTGCACATCCGAAGAAACGACAGGATCGGCTTAATCGGCCCCAACGGCACGGGCAAATCCACGCTCTTCAAACTCATTTGCCGCTTAACCGAACCAGGCGAAGGCGATCTCGTTTTTGCCAAAGATGCCAGTATCGGCTATCTCCCGCAGGAAGGTTTCGTCTTTAAGAAAAAGACCATCTTCGCGGAAGCCAGTTCGGCTTTTGATGATATCCTCTCCCTGAAAAATCAAATCGAGAACATCCACCTCAAATTAGAAGACCCCTCTATACAAGGCGAAGACCATCAGTTGCTCCTGGATCAATACGCACACCTGCAACATCGATTCGAAGTGGTCAATGGCGCCAAGGTTGATAAAGAGACGGGCAAGGTCTTGAAAGGTATGGGATTTAAAGAGTCTGATTTCGAAAAGAACATCGATACATTCAGCGGCGGATGGCAAATGCGGGTAGCCCTTTCCAGACTGCTGCTCCAGGACCCCAATCTCCTCCTCCTGGACGAACCAACGAATCACCTGGACATCGATTCCATACTCTGGCTGGAAGATTACCTCAAAGAGTATAAAGGCGGACTAATTATCATCTCACACGACCGGACATTTCTCGACCGGAACATTACCAAAGTTTGGGAACTGGAAAAGGGAAAGATTTATGAATATTATGGCAATTATTCCTTTTATGAGACCGAAAAAGAAAAGCGGGCAGAGATGCAAACGGCGCGCTATGTCAACCAGCAGAAAAAAATCAAGGAGGTGGAACGTTTTATTGAACGGTTCAGGGCAAAGAATACAAAGGCGTCACAGGTGCAGAGCAGAATCCACATGCTCGAAAAGATGGAAAAGGAAGAATTGCCTGAAAACACCACAGAACAGGTCAAATTCAAATTCCGCACATCAAAACAAAGCGGCGTAACCGTACTGGACGTAAAAGACGTTTCGCATAAATACGACGGGCGCTTGATCTTTCACGATATTTGCCTTTCGATAGAACGGGGGGAAAGAGTAGCGCTTGTAGGACAAAACGGGTCGGGAAAGTCCACGTTATCGCGCATCATTGCCGGCCTGGAACAGCCGCATTCAGGAGCTATCAAGATGGGGCATAATGTCCTCTTTGATTATTTTGCCCAGGAGCATGCTGAAAAATTAAATAGCGGCAATACGTTATTGCAGGAAGTCGAATCGGTCGCTCCGTTTTCCATGATTCCTCAAGTCAGACACATATTAGGCGCTTTTCTGTTTTCCGGTGACGACGTCTTCAAGACCGTCAGCGTCCTGAGCGGCGGCGAAAAGTCGCGTCTGTCCCTTGCCAAGATGCTTCTAAAGCCAACGAATTTTTTAATCCTTGACGAACCCACAAACCATATTGATATTACCACCAAGAAGATTCTCAAGAATGCATTATTGGAATATTCAGGGAGTCTGTTGATCGTATCTCATGACAGGGCTTTTCTGGATGGACTGGTCTCTAAAGTTTATGAACTGAGAAATGGTAATATCCACGTCCACCTGGGAAGCTTTGGAGATTTCCTTGAAAAGAAGGTGGCAGCTTTGCACAGTGATACCTCAGAAGTCAAAACGAATGGATCGTCTCCTTCAAAACAGGAAGCGGGCAGTTCACAGAAACAGCAATATTTGCAAAAAAAAGAGCTGAATGCCAGGAAACGCAAGCTCACAAAGGAAATTGAAAATATCGAAGAAAAGATCGCCTTATTGGAAACTCAACAGAAGGAACTGGACTCTATCCTTTTGGATCCCACACTTTATAGCAACAAGGAAAAGTCTGTCGAAATCAGCAAACAGCACAAAACCATCACTCAGGAATTGACCACTCTTTACAACAACTGGGAAACCGTCCACACAGAATTGGAATCCGTAAACGACAACCAATTCGATCTTGTGTAAGGAATCGCTGGCAAATTGAACTGTATTTTTTTCGACAGGATGAACAGGATTTTACAGCCTGGCGCTTTCCCTTGCCATTATCAAACCTACCCTGTCAATCCTGTCTTTCCCGGTAATTGTTGGGTGCGCTTCGCAGGTTCAGGTTTGCAACTTGAACCCACCTTTCAGAACTACAACCAATGCTCATTTTCAACTCTGGTTGGATTGATTTTAGCACAAAATTGGTACAAATTATGGCAAAAGAATTTGCTAAAACACCAATTCCCGGACAACCTGGAACGATTCGACCCTGTTCTTTTCCAAGAAAAACCGGAAAAAAGCTTGCATTCTTCTTCATTTTTGTATTATCATCCTTTTTAAAGAAAAAGCAATTTTTTATCACCCTCTCATCATCACAACTGCCGCACTGAGTAGACTTATTGTCATTGGATCAAATGGAACAAAGGGATTTTATACTGATCCATATAAGACGACATGATAAAAAGTGCAAAGAGAAATAAGTAGTGGTATCTGAAGTGCTTATCAATATAGTGCTTGTCATATCAAAGGCATGTTATATGTACAATAAATCTGTATTCCGCATACTATGCGGATCAATCTAATTCATGTTAGGCCCAAAATAAAAGCAAACAAATTCAAGGGCATTGGCACATCGCTGGTAAGCCAGCCATATGTCAAGCAAAATGCACCAGCCTAATAATATCTGAGAGGTGAAAGAATGTCAGAACTCAAAACAGCGCTTGATGTATATAAAATCCTGAAGAAGGGCAATTGCGGTGGTTGCGGTCTTGCTTCGTGCTTGGCTTTCGCTGCGGCGGTTATCAGTGGTGAAAAAGATTTGAGCAAATGCCGTTACCTAGACCAAGAGATGATCAAAAAATACGGGCATAGTGTTTCTACGAAAGAGTCCACTGATAGACAGATGGAAAATGCTATGGAAGAATTAAAGGAACATTTTTCGGAGATTAACCTGGCCGAAGCCGCTCAAAGAATTGGAGCACCTTTCTCAAGAGGAAAAATCATAATTCGTTGCATGGGCAAGAAAGTAAGCGTAGACCGGGAAGGTAACATCTCGACACGAATACATGTCAATCCATGGCTGGCTAGCCCCTTGTATAATTATATTATCAGCGGTGGGAATCAAGAGCCGAAGGGGGAGTGGATGCACCTTAGGGACCTGGAATACGGCAAGGATTGGGCAAAACTTTTCGGCCAAAGATGCGAGGCCCAGTGTAAAAAAATTGCCGACTCAAATACAGAATTCTTCAACACCATTACCGAATTTTTTAGCGGTAAAAAAATTAAAAGCCAATACGAGGCCGATATCTCACTGGTTCTTTGGCCTCTCCCTCGGGTTCCAATCCTGTTTTGCTATTGGAAACCGGACGGCGACTTTACGTCCGAGCTGAATATTTTCTTCGACTCAACTGCTGAAAAAAATCTGGCCATTGAAAATATCTACACCCTAGGGGTGGGATTGGTCACAATGTTTTCAAAAATTATGACTGACCACAGTCATGGAGCCATAGCCACTCTCAATAAGCTGAAAAAAATAAAAAATTGGGGCATCGATGTTGTCGATAAAATCAAAAGTATTGATAAGGAGTAATAGAGAATTTAGAGGATAAGAAATAGCTTTGCAGGCGATATCCCCTCAAATTCCGGGGACACCTTACTAATTCTTGAAGGAAATCCCAAAGATTTACAAAATTTAGTACAAATTTAAGAGTAAATTAGGGTCGCGAGTCAATCCCAAACTTAGTTGAAATTCAATAGCAGCTCCTAGGCTGCATCAAGCAGCCAACACTACTTTTTTTTCTTCTTCTGTGCTCTTTGCAATTCCTATTTCTTTCTGTATTGCCTCTCTTAACCTGGAAAGACACTTATAACCACACACCTTATTCAAACGATTTTCACTATACAGCAGAGAGGTTGCCACCCATCTCTGCTTCTGACTGCTGTTCCTCCAGTAATCCACCTTGTCTGTCTTTTGCCCTATCATAGACATTACCGACTCTATCATATTTGTCGTCGTGAAACTCCTTTTTAATTCCTTATGCAATCCCAACCGATGAAGAGTCAGTGTCTCCTCTAACCCTTCTTCAAGGCTCCTTACCGCTGATTCGTTGACCGTTCTTAACTCTTTCCTGATCGATTGCAATGCCCTCTTTGCCTTCTCGTAGGTCTCTTGGTTATAGGCATTCTGAAGCCTCTTCCTGCTCTCCTCCTGTGCATTCTTCTGTAGATAACGAAGCACATTCTCTCTCTTGTGCCACTGGCATCTCTGAACGATTGCATATTTCCCAAATACTTCACTGATTGCTTTCCTGATCCCCTTTGCCCCATCTATAAGACACAGAAGTCCCTTGTCGTACCTCAACCCTCTCTCTACAAGTTCCATCAGAAAATCTCTGCATACCGTATAATTCTCTGTTGCTGCCTGCAGGATACCCAAGACTACCTTTTTCCCTTCGCCTGTTATTCCTAAAGCTATTAATATCTCATCTTCTCCGAATCGTTTCCCATCTATTACCAGCGATACAATATCATACCTCTCCAGCCTTCGCTCCATAAGTTCCTTCAACTTGCGGCTACTGGCCCTTATGTATCTTCTGGATACCGTAGAGGAACTCAACGAGAATGCCTCCGGTATTGCCTCTGAACACTCGCGATAATTCCTCATGCTTAACCCATGCAATACCCTTCGCAACAACCCTTCATCTACTTCTTTCGGCTTCTGAAACCGTTCATACGTATTCAGGCATATTTCTTTATTATTTCTCACGTCTCTCACCCGTTGTACCTTTATCGGAATCTTCTGATCCTTGATATACACTGAGCCCCTCTGGCTTCCCCACCGTTTATACTCCGGTTGACCATTCCTCTTGTATCTCTCTCCCGCTAAACGGAATACTTCTGCCTGCAACATCTCTTCTATATGCATCAACCCTAAGGGAATCAACTCCTGTATCAATGCCGCCTTGCTGTCTACCTCCATTTGCTCGTATTCACACAATCTCTTCACATCTACCGTTTTTGCTGTTTTGACCTTGCTTTTCTTACTGTTTTTTACTACTCTTTTCACTATCGGCTCCTTTCTTGGTGTTAAATTATCTGCGAAATAACTTTTCACTATTTTAGGAGCCGCTATCTTAAATTTCAACTAACTATAACACACAGTCAGGGTCGCATCTTAAAAATTAAATAATCGCATAACTCCAATGATTTAACATTTAAGATGTGATCCCTTACGGACCAATGGGAGATATCTGAGAGTCACTTTTAAAGAAGAAGGTGACTATATTTTGGTCATCACCGTTACAATTAGAAAGAAACCTTTTAGGGGGTAACATTAATGAAGATAGAATACAGTAAGGCTGTTGACGCACTGTACATAAGGCTTAGAGAGGTGAGAATAACTGATTCAATTGACATTGAAGAAGGGGTAACCGTTGACATGGATGAAAATGGCCACATTGTAGGACTGGAAATCCTTGATGCAAGCGAAAAATTGGACATATCAAACCTTGTAAATATTAGCATTGAAAATCTACCCCTGGAAAAAGTGACATGATTATCATCCACGTCCAAGATGCCTTGCAATAACACTGACAACACCTGCAAGGATCATATAGGTCAGCACGCCGACAATAAGCGACTTTCCAAATCCCCACCTTGGCAAGAGGAAGATAAGGCATAAAACATAGATAAACCACGG
>JAHFOY010000164.1 GCA_023261485.1 Planctomycetota bacterium | reverse complement strand
TATCAATCAATTGCCGGATCAATCACGTAATCTGATTTTGTCCCGTTCTCCCTTTACTCCATTTTCCTTGACTGTCCCGGCATTACTGATAAAATGGGTAAACTTTTGAGTTATTTTATTTTAAATCATGTTTATATTTATACTTTTTGAGATATAAAACACATGGATAAATTCGAACAGGAACGTCTTGATAAACTCCCAAAACTACGCGAAATGGGAGTGGAACCCTACGGTAAACGCTACGACAATACTCAATCTATCAAGTCAATTTTAGACAGCTTTATACCCGAACAGACTGATGTAAAGGCCAAAGCTGCCGGGCGCATCTCGACTATACGTCCGCATGGGAAAACAGCCTTTCTGGATATCAGGGATTGGACAGGAAAGATACAGGCATACATAAAACTCGATAAGGTTGGTCCAGAAAAGTTTGAGTTATCTAAATTGTTTGACTTGGGCGATATTGTAGGTGTTGAAGGTGTACTCTTTAAGACCAGAACCGGAGAAATCACCATTTATGCGGATGATTTTACTCTTTTGGCAAAATCCCTGTTAACTCCACCGGAAAAATGGCACGGACTCAAGGACGTGGAGTTGAGACATCGTCAGCGTTACGTCGATTTATTTACCAATTCCGAGGTGATGGAAACCTTCCTGAAACGCATCAGGATTTTAAAGTACATCCGAAAGTTTTTAGATGACCGCGGTTTTGTGGAGGTGGAAACGCCTATGATGCAATCCATTCCGGGCGGCGCCGTTGCAAGACCTTTCATCACGCACCACAATGCCCTCGATATTGATTTATACTTGAGGATTGCCCCGGAACTTTATTTGAAAAGACTACTTGTGGGTGGGATGGAGCGAGTATACGAGATTAACCGGAATTTCAGGAATGAAGGTATTTCAACTCGACATAACCCCGAATTCACCATGATGGAGTTATATCAGGCCTACAGTGATTATAACGGCATGATGGAACTTACCGAGAGTCTTGCGACGTCTCTGGTAAAAGAATTGTACGGTGGATATGAGATCCCGTTTGGTGAGCGAAAGATTGATATGACCCCACCCTGGCGTCGTGCTACCTTCTGTGAATTGTTGAAAGAACATGGCGGTGTAAGTTACGAAGATGAGGCAGGTCTTATAAGAAAATCAAAGGAGCTAGGACTTGAGACAGAGGGCGTGGATCGTGACAATATGGCTAACAATATCTTCGAACAGGTGGTAGAGCAGACATTAAATAACCCAACCTTTGTGCTGGATTATCCCACCTCGATTTGTCCGCTCACAAAGGTGTGTGAACATGACCCGCGTTTTGCCCAACGGTTTGAGTTATACATTGCATCTATGGAAGTGGCCAATTCCTATTCAGAACTCAATGACGCCCCGGAGCAGGATAAGCGATTTCGTGAACAGTTGGGAACGGAAGCAGATATTGCCGGTAAGGTAGACGAAGATTTCCTGACTGCCTTAAAATACGGAATGCCTCCTGCCGGCGGACTTGGGATTGGAATCGACAGACTTATTATGATTCTGACAAACAACGTCTCCATCAGAGAGGTCATCCTCTTCCCGCTCCTTAAACCAAAATAAGAAAGGTGAATATAATTTTAGATTTACGATTTTGGAATTACGATTTTTAAATCTAAAATCGTAATTCGTAAATCATGAATTTTCACAAATTAGAAATGGCAAGGACTATAGAACCCCTCTATGTAGCAATATCTCTGGATATTGACCCTGATGCCAATAGCGCAGTCAAAGGACGCCACGATGCACTCTCTTCCCCCATAGAACACGGCGAGATACGTGTAGCGGCTTGCCAAAAAGGGTTACAAAAAATATTCGAGTTATTGGGAAAATATGATATAGACGCCACGCTATTCTACGAGGCAAGAACGGCTCAAATGCTCGTTGCCGAGGGAATGGATTTACCCAAATTATCAGAAAGGCACGAAGTAGCCTGCCATTCATTGAAACACGAGGATTTTTTAGGGAAGGTATCTGGCATACCAATGGATGAAAAATGTATCGAAAAAACTATCTCGGAGGCAAAGTATATTCTGGAAAAAATATTTAAAAGAGACACGAAAGGATTCCGGGCGCCTTACACAAGAATCAGCCGCGCGGTGGTGAAAGTTTTGGAACGATTAGAATTTCTATACGATTCCTCAGAAACAGTAACCTTTGGCAATGGTTGGGCAGGCAATCCTTATCCGTTAGAGGCTTTTGATTCTGGTCTTTTGGAACTTGCATTACCTTCTTTTAATGATGCGAAGGGAAAGAAAAAGTCATCTTATCTATGGGCTATTTTTGAAGGTCGAAGGATTTCAAGTGAATATATCGATACAGTTTTGCAGGCAAGAGACGTAGCCAGTGGAGGTCTTTTTGTTTTTTCGATCCATCCCTGGCATTTATACGTAGATTGCCGGGGAAATGAGTTTAGCAATACTCAAGTAGGTAAGAATTTGGAAAACTTAGAATCTATATTTTCCCGATTAAAACAAATGCGGAGTATTCGAATACTCCGGCAAGATAAGTATATGGAGGATTGGTTAAAGAAGCAGATTAAATTAAACAAATCAATACCCAACAATTCAAATTTTTGACGCGGATAAACGCTGATGAATACCGATTATCAGGTTTAAAAAAATTTTCTAAACGGAACCAGATGGAATGAAGACGACCTCAAACGTTTGAACTTAATCACCTAACAAAGTCTCAAACCAACACTTCTTTTAATGATCACAGTGAAAATGGATACCATTGTAAAGTGTAAATCTGCGTTCATCTGTGTCCAATACCACTATAAATTCTCCAGCATCTGATCAATTACAGAACCTTTTCCGTCATTATCATTTCCTAACCTCCACAGTTATAAACTTCTTCGCATCTCCCGCCTGAAACGTTACCCTTGCAGCACCGACATATTTCTTGGCGGTAATCGTGAATACCCCCTTACCTTTATAGTCTGTCGTAACGCTTGTTGATGATACTGATATGAGTTTCTTGCCAGCCGAATTGATCGTTGCCATTACCGTTTCACCTTCAGCTGCACAATCGTCTTCTCCCATTACCGACACAGTCACATCGCCGCTCTTTTTCCTCTTGAGCGTTAGGCTGGTCTGAGATACTGAAATCGACGCAAGCTCGCAAGGAGTTGGTGTTGGTGTGGCTATGGGCGTTGGAGTAGTAGCAGACAGCAATGAGAAATTAACTGAAATTGATGCACCCGCCGTAACCGTAACCGTCTGAGAAGGAGGACTATAGCCTGCCGCCAATGCTTGTAACGTGTGAGTCCCAGCACTTACTGCTAACGTATAACTACCATTTGCGTTGGTTGTGGTCGAGTATTCATGCTCGGTACAAGATACCGTTGCACCAGCAATGGGACCAGCAGTGCCCGTTACAACACCTACAATGACACTCGTTCTAACCAGTGTTGTAGTTGAGGTGGTCGTACTGCTGCTGCCGCCTCCGCCACCACCTACACTTCTTCTTCTTCTTCTTCCTCCTCCTGATGAAGGTTCTGCCTCGGTGGTGACGCTGAAGGTGGCAGACACCTCTCCAATAGTAAGTGTGGCGCTTGTTGTGGCAGAGTAACTTGATGAAGATGTCCGTTTGACGGTAACCGTATCACCGTTATTTACTGTTCCATCAGCGGAAGTATATGCACCGGCGCTTATGGAGTATTCACCGCCAGTGATCGAAATCGTTGCCGTTGAATTGATACCCGATAGGGTAATGGTGTTGGATGTCACTGTTGTACTCCGCGCCACGCCTGTCTGGGCAGTGAAGCTAAAGGCAACCGGGGTGGTATCTCCTGCTGTTGTAGTCGATCTATTTCCAGAGGCATCATAGGTATAGACTATCGTTGTGCCATTTTCATACGCCACCTTTGTAAGACGATTGAGAGCATCGTAAGTATAATTTGTTGTCCCCGCAAATGAGGCTATACCCGTGATAAGAATGCTAACGATAATCAATAAACTTATGAATGCCTTATGTATTAGCCTCAATAACATTTCATTGACCCTCCGGTTTTAACAACGAAAAGATTTTATGGTCCATTTCAATTGATTGTATAAACAAACTATAGTAAAAGCTTACTTTTTGAACAAATAGCTCTTGACACAGGACAGTATTTACATTAAAAGTAAATTATAAAAAGATTATTATTTATCAAAATGTTTTTAAAAAGGAGAATCCTCCTATGAAGCAGGCAGCTTCAAATGGCACAGTTAACATGCTCCGCCAGATCGAAACTATTGAGAAAGAGGTTGTGGATTTAAAATTAACCGTTCTCAAGAAACTCACTCCAACTGGCAAAAAAGTTATATCGCTCAAGGGTATTCTCAAAGGGGTAGATATTACCGATGAAGATGTAACTTCCGCGAAAAAGTCCCTCTATAGCAAAATCGGGATATAAAGCTTTTATGAACTTTGTAACAGACACACACGCCCTTCTCTGGTGGTTTACAGACAGTCCTAAAATAAGCTCAAAGGCATCAGCGATCTTTGAGAAATGCGAAAAAGGAGAAAATGTCATCTTTGTCCCTTCGATTGTCATTGCAGAAGCAATGAGCATCTTTGACAAAAAACGCATCTCTTTTAACTTTAAGAAACTGTTTAAAGAAATACATGATAGTGAAAATTTTGTGCTTATTGCACTCGATTACCCCATTCTCCAGAAAATGATTACCCTGAAAGACATCCCTGAACTTCACGATAAGATAATTGTCTCAACTGCAAAATACCTCAACCTTCCCATAATCACAAAAGATGAAACCCTACAAAATCTCCCCAGTATAAAAACCGTCTGGCAATAATACTTTATCGCCCACTAATAATTTCACGCTCAACATTTCCAATATGGTTCAGGTTTGCAACCTGAATCCTGCTGTTTTGCAATGGTAACGGTGCAATAAAAATTCCCAATTATGGGTTCAATTTACAAAATTGAACCCGCAAAGAATGCCATATTTATTTACAACTCTTATTATCAACTGATAAAATATCTCTCAGACCACTATCAAAAAGAGTTTTCAAAGCATTTATATATGTGTCAAAATGACTTACCGCTTCATAAACCTCATTTACTTTACCAAATAAAGGGCCAGGAACTACCAGGCCATGTATTATATCTATTATTCTTCCAGTAATCTGAGCATCGCGTTTACCAATGAGATTACCCACAGTTTCACCTAAACCAGAAGTAATAAGGTTGTTTGGCTTTACATCAAAAGAATTCATTAAATTAGAAAAGCCTGCACCAACTTCAAATCCTGCTTTTACAGCAGCATTTATTAAAAGTGGAGCTACTAGTATATCGTTTCATTAAAACATAGACAATTAATTTTTTAGAAGTTCAAACCTGCGCCATCGATGCACCACGGGTTGCTGGTTGATCTCTTGAACGCCTAGCAATATTCTTTTTTT
>JAHFOY010000163.1 GCA_023261485.1 Planctomycetota bacterium | reverse complement strand
TGGAAACAAGCCAAAAACAACGCCCTCATTCATGCTTCTTAATATATTTAATACATCGGGAATTACAATTAATTTCCCGAATTTTTCCAGTTTAGAAAAAACCAACCACTTTGATACAATATCGGCAATAACACCACTCACAGCGGCAATAGCAAAGGTAGCAGTGCTTTTCATAAAGTTATTTTAAACGTTTTCGATCTCCTCTTCCCTCTGGCAATCTATACATAGTTTCGCATAAGGCACGGCCTTCAGTCGTTCCTTGTTTATTTTTTTCGCGCATAATTCACAAACGCCGAAAGTGCCTTCTTCGATTTTTTCTAAAGCAGTGTCTATACTGCGGACACTTTCCTCTCCATTTTGTATGAGTTCTATCATGATATCCCGTTCGTAGTTATCCGTACCTACGTCTGCCATATGAATCGGAACGTTAGACAAATCACCCGATGCGTCTTGCCTGGATTTTTTTAATGCCTCTCCTTGCATAAAATCTACTTTTCCTACTAGCCGTTCTCTTAACGAAAGGAGCAGCTTTTTAAACTGAGCAACTTCTTCTGCTTTCATTTCCTTCTCCATGAATTAAATTATGTAAATAACACATAACAAGCAATTATATATGTTCAGCTATGTCCGTGCATATGTTGTATCACATGGCTTTCGAGACAATCCGGAGGAATCGCAATTAATACAAAGAACCAATGTATCCTACTTATCCAAAATATCGAGTTCAAATCTTCGGAAGTTTAGCATATATTGAGTTCCTAGTCAATAAAATTTGATTCTGTATGTCACTTAAAAGTTAAAGAATTTTGGATAAATATGGCGAAACTACGGCTGAGGCGTTGGAATTAGATGACTGTTTCTCTTCAACTGGCGGTACGGGTGGGCAAGTTGCGGAATTTTGGGTTAATTACGTTTCGGGCACAGCATATATTGAGAGTACTTATATAAAGATGAGTTTTAGCGGAAATGCCGAGATTCAAGTTTCTGATGCAAACCATCGGAATCAAAAAAGGGATAATGCTTTGAGGCATTATCCCTTTTTTGTTTTTGCATAAAAAACTACATCTGGTTTTCAAATGATCCCGGTTCTTCGCTGTTTCTAAGTAGCCACCACACTAATATGTTCTTAAGTGTCCTTTTTTCTTTCCTTAGTTTTTTCCGGGACGATATCATTTATCTGCCAATTACGTTCAAAGGCGGTACACGACTTGTATGATACGTTACGCATGAGTATATTACAAAAAGCAATCTTACCATCCAGGACAATCGCATAATTACATCCAAAACAAATACTCTTCCTGGGTTTTTTGTTTTTCATCTACCTGTACTCCAAAAAGGGTTAGTAGAAATATACAATTTAATGTTACCAAATAAATAATATTGATATTTACAAAAGAAGTCAATTTAAAAAACTATTATCTCATCGCAGAGGTTTGGGATGGTTATAAATATTTTGTAAAAATGATTAAAAATACTTGCAAATTCAATTCTTAGATGTAATATTATCTAAAAATAAATCGTATAAATATTTTTGCCTTCTCCATTGCCCGGGAGGAATAAAAAACAATGAGAAAAATAAACAAATGTTTAGCCTTCGTAATACCACTTGTTTCTTTGACATCTGTTACATATTTCGAAACAGCTTATGGAGTGGAAAACCCTTACAAGTACGAAAAGCAGGAAGTGAGATTTCAGAAGAGTGCATTGAGTCAATTCCACGCCGGGCTTAGCAAAACGATTAGTGGATTGGAACAAAAATCAGATAACCTTGAGGCGATGAACCAGAATCTCGAGGGACGGATCAATATGCTTGCATCAGAGAAGGACAAGCTAAACAAGGCATATGCACAGGTGAAGGCAAAACAATCCACGCTGGAAAAAGAGCATGTTAAATTAAAGAAAAAGGCTACATCCCTGGAGGTTGCTTATAAGAAATTATCAACCAAATCCAAGGTTGCTACCACTTCTAAAAAAACAAAGGTAGCAGCAAAAAAAACATCAGTTGCACAGAAAACATCAAAAAAAGCCAGCGCTAAACCGAAGAGCACGGCACAAAAGACGGCTGCTAAGAAAACGCCTAGTATCCGGAATGCAGAAGATACCTCCCCGGTACAGTCCTCTCCTCCAGTAGTGTCTGCAGAGCGAACATCCGAAGAACGACAAAATGAGGCTTCAGGCGGAATCGATGTGAAAAAGATTAGCGATAAGGGTATTGAATACGGTAAAAAAGGTATGTACGACGAGGCAATAAAGGAGTTCCAAAAAGTCGTAGCCGTAGAACCGAACATGGCCAACGCACATTACAACCTGGGACTCGCTTACAAAAAGAAAGGGATGCTGTCAGAAGCCGATAACGAATTTGCTGAATACGAACGGTTAAAAAAGCAAAGTAACTAACGCTCTAAAAGGATTTCTACCTGCCTTACATTGTCATCAACATCCGTTTCGTCAGGTACCTTCTCCAGTTCTGCCCTTATTACGTAAGTTCCCTCCTTTAGTCCTTCGGTATTCCAGCTATGTACAATTTTCTGAGAAGACAAGCCATCCAGTGTTTCAGCTTCACGGCCTATTTGCTGTTTTGTTGTCGGACAGGTTACCGTCAATATTGTCGTCACCTTTGTTGCCCTCTCGTTGCCAATAATCACTTCGACAATGACCTTTCTCCCAATAGTGGCTCGCATTGGAACGTCCAGAGATACAATAGTAACTCCATGAACCTCAGCCTCCGTTTTTTTCTTTTCTTCGGCTATACAATAAGATGACCCATTTACCAAAAGACACCATACAAAAAGAACGAAAGCCACTCCAAACTTGTTTATACAGTACTTTTTCATAGGTCTCCTCCATCCTTTTTAAAATGTCAATTTATTTCAATGATAAGTTTAGTCAATGCATTGCTGATGTGAATAAACCAGTTGCTTGTTGTCAACAACCAACCAACCCTTCTTTATTACCGAGTTTACGTGGTTCATACCAAAATAATAAGGTATTTGGTTATAATCCTCTACATCAAGGATTATTATATCGGCTTGTTTACCGATTTCTATGCTTCCAATCCTATCAGACATTCCTATTGCATGAGCAGCATTTATTGTAACAGCGCTGATTGCCTGCGCAGGTGTCATACCCATGTTGAGACACGCCAGCGTGATTATTGTCTGTATATTTTCACAAGGACATGTGCCGGGATTAAAATCAGTTGCCAATGCAATAGGCAATCCCTCATCTAACATCTTTCTTCCCAGGGCATAATTGTCCTTCATTAAAAAAAAGGGCACGCCTGGCAGCAGTACACAAATAATGCCACTCTTTTTTAATTTTAATATATCACGATATTTGATATTGTCAAGATGGTCTGCTGACGTCACACACAACCTAATAGCCAGTGACACTCCTCCGATATCCTTAAATTCATTAACATGAATTTTTACCCTGAAACCCAGCTTTTTCGCGGCACTGAGTATCCTTTCAGATTGTTTTACATCAAAGCCTCCCTCATCACAAAAGACGTCACAAAAGGTTGCATAGGCTTTTACTTCCGGCAACATTTTGCATACTAAATCAACATATCCGTCAGTATCTGATTTGTATTCAAAAGGTATCGTATGCGCCCCTAAAAAGGTAGGCACAATATCCATGTGATGTGTTTTTTGGAGGTGTTGTACGGCCTTGAGGATTTTTAACTCATCTTTTTTGTTGAGTCCATATCCACTCTTGATCTCCACCGTGGTTGTGCCGTGCAGAAGCATGGTATCTAAGTGTTTTTTCGAAACCTCGACAAGTTTTTCTAGCGTTAATTTACGGGTGTTTTTAACGGTACTTAATATTCCACCGCCTTTTTTTAAAATTTCTAAATAACTCTCTCCCTGAATGCGTTGGACGAATTCTCCTGCACGGTCGCCGCCAAAGACAGCATGGGTATGGCAATCCACAAAACCAGGCATAACAACCTTCCCCAACGCATCAATAATTTTCACGCCTTTTCTGTTATACTTCTTTTCCAATTGCCTGGTAGTTCCAACATCAATAATATTCCCGTCTTTTACGGCAACTGCGCCATCCAAAACAATCCCAGGATCGTTCATGTCTTGCAGTATTTTAGGCCTTCGGGATGCGCCCGCAACCGTCAGCAATTGCCCACAATTCTGTATCACTAAATCAGGTAATACGCTCATAGTTTCCAAGTGCGACGAGTATATTAATCGTTATTACAATATTTTTTGTATTCATCGGGAGTATTCAGGTTGATAAGGGATTTTATAGATGCATCCAATCCCGCGAATTCCTTTTCATCGACGATCTTTACTTTTACTTCCGGGAAAAAGTCAACGACTCTCAATCTTCCTTCCTCAAGACAGCGATACATCGGCTGTATACAGTTCTTTGAATAAAAGGCATGCATAGGCTCCAGCCCGCGACTCGACTTTGGTACAACTACATCATAACCGTTTATCTGGCTTCTGAGGTAATGAATTAGCTTTTCATCAACAAAGGGCATATCACAGGCAATTACAAAGGCATGAGAACTTGCAGCTCGTTTCAGTCCGGCGCAAATACCGCTGAGTGGGCCTTTTCCCGGCATTATATCGGATACAATCGGCAATTTCAAACTTGTATAAGCATTCGCATCATTGGCAGACAGAATAATTTCATCGAAGATTTTACTAAGCATCATTACCTGATGTTCGATGAATGTTGTATCGCCGTACTTAAGGAATGCCTTATTTGAGCCCATCCTCTGGCTTTTCCCGCCTGCCAGTATAATCGCCGTCACTTTGTATCCTCCACAATTCATATTAAATCAAAAAACATTGACACTGTAATTTTAACTGTGATATAATCCAAAATCAATTTTATACATTTTTTCATATTAATATAACTCTTTTTAATCGGAATGTGGACTATAATGAAAACTTATGTATGTCTTTCTCTCTTTGCTGTAACAATTTCTGCGGGATTGTTTTTTAATCAAACTATCTGTGGGGAGGTGAAAAATACTGCCAAACCCACAAAAGATGAATCACAAATTATCACAGATAAAAACATCGTAGCAATTGTAAACGGTCAAAAAATTACCAGGCAGGAACTTTATAACCTATTGACTGATACGTACGGAGAGGATGCGCTTGATGTGCTGATACGAAGGACATTAATTTATCAAACGGCTAAAAAAGAGGGAATTACTGCGCCGGGTGCAGAAGTAGAAGCAAACCTGAAAAAACTCGTTAACACTGAAATCGAAGGTTTGATGCGCTCCTATCGAATAAAAGACAAGGCAGACCTTGAAAAAGAATTAGCCAAAGTTGGCAGCAGTCTCGCGCAACTCGAAGAAAAGTTGTCTAAAAAAATGAGGAAACAGGCCGAGGTGGAACTCATTGCCGAAAAGGTTATGGAAAAAACAATTACCATCACGGAAGAAGAGTTACAAAAAACATACGATCAGA
>JAHFOY010000004.1 GCA_023261485.1 Planctomycetota bacterium | reverse complement strand
TGAACATACCCCATTTAACTTTTGCCATGATGATTTTGTTTTTTGTGGTTCCTTGGTGATGTTTACTTGGAGACCTGTTTTGATTTTGGGTACAAATATGCAACTTTCCGGAATGCTTCCGCCAAAATTGCAGAAAGTTTCCAACATAATTATGTCAATAAGTCAGCCAGATACGTACAATCCGCAGTTTTAAACCCTACAATCCACTTTAGCAAGAATTTCGAAAAATCACAGTTTTGAGCTTTTTTTTCAGCATCGGCAAATATATAAAGTTCAGAAGGAAATAAAAAAAAAGGTCATTACATATTTTTCAAAATTTTGCAAGCCGCTTTTTGTGCGGGGGATTTTGTGTTGGAGCGGGGAATTTATTTGAGCTCGTCTGCATGCTGCGGGGCTCAAAAAGGAAAGCCCACATGCCCCGCAGCCCCACAACGAAGCATGTCACTACAACCGGAACTAACAGATGGGGAAAACTGAGCTCAGGAGGGATTTTAGTAGGGAGTGTGGTTTGTAGGAAAAAAAAGACCCGACCGAGGAGGGGCTTTTTTTATTTGCGCGGGGGCAATGCTTTTTCGCGGGTAGCGTGTGAGTTGATGGAGTTGGCTGCCGCTTTACTGTTTTGTTTTATTGCTCAAATGTGTGCGTGAGCCTTCTATAAAAATAATAAATAAAAAAAAGCGGAGAAGTTATAATGAAATAATTAGTGCGAGGGAGAGCCGCAATCTGGCAACTTTGGGCAAAAAAAAAATGTGGAAGTATTCTTCTACAATTAAAAAGTCAATGTTGCCAGATTATGGCTGTGCGGGGGCATGTTGAATTAAGCAGAGAGATACCGAGTACTCCGGTCATATTTACGGACCAGCACCCGGTTTTTTTTATTTATTATTTTTATATTCGTGCGGGGGCATTATGTAGTTATGCTGTTGTACTTATCTCCATTTTAGTTTGGTAAGGGCTTAATCTGTTAATCTGTGCACGCAATTTATTGTTACTTCTATCTTTATTTAAATGACACCTTTGGCATAATGCTTTCAAGTTCTCGTTACTGCAATCTCTTTCATCATGATTCAAATGAGCACAAGTCAAGATTATTTTTACGTAACCTCTTCTTTTTAGTATTTTTAATATGGAACAACTTTCTTTTTTTGCATCATAGTACATTTCATCAACTTCCAATTTACTAATGTATCTGTATTTATCATTTTTCATTCTTTCAATTATGCTACCATTTGTCAATTTACAATTTTCGCATCTATTCTGTGCTCTTCCAAAAATAATATTAGCACTTATCTGATTCCAATTCCATGGGTACTTTGATTTGCTTTCTTTTTTCATGTGGTAATTATTTTGTGACATTTTATGCAACATATATAGGCCAATTCACGTAAAGAACATAGACCATTTTTTATTAAGAAATAAGGCACAACTTTAGCGTTACAGCACGAACTTTTTTGTTTCCAAATCTTGTTTTTTTTCATGATTATGTAATTAAGTTAAGTATAAATAGTAATAATCCCAAAATAATTAGTATAGAGTAAGCAGTTATTTGCATATCCCTTTCAATTTTATATTTACTTTTTTTGTTCATGATAGCCATGCGTTATATGATTTAGTTTTCGGTTCATTTTGTCCAGCTGTTGCAAGTCTCAATCTCCATTCGGAACGTAATACTGGGGGATAACTCTTCCATGCATTAAATTTCAAATAAGCACAATAACCAAAATCATTCGAATATATTTTCCAAAATAATTTTGGATTTAAGCTATCAATTACTGGTTCAATTCCTTTGTCTTTTAATGTGTACTTTAACTCAACATTTTTTAAATTATAACTGCAATCCCATAACCTGCAATGTATCGGTCTTTTTATTTCATGATATTTTTTATCTGCTCCAATTTCAATAATATTATTTTCTTTTTCATAGAAATGTTCACCCATCCCCCATCGTTTATAATCTTTTTTTTTGTACTTTTTCCTTGCACATAACTCACCTGCCACATAAGAGGCAATTTTATAGTCTGTTCGAATTGACTTGATTTCTGTTGAGTGCGGATCATCAGCACCATTGACCTTTTTATAGTTTGTGACATAATTTAGCTTATTGATATTGTGGTTCCATGCATCCTGTACTAACTTATAGTGTATATATACATTTGTTGTAATGTGATAATGTATATTTCCGTTTGACTGAGATTCCGCTTTCCATACATAAGAATTCATCTTTGCATTATATTTCATGAAGTCAAGGAAAGGCCGAAGACATTGCCTGGTGATGGTGTTGTCATCATGAAATTGAGCTATCGGAAGAGTAAGTGTAATAAAATTTAAGCGGAATTTAAACCATAACTTTTCCGGTGCACTATAAACTGATTTCATTGGGCTTATTTGTCTCATGCAATTAATTGAAGATGTGATTTTTTCTCTACTTTTATTATTTATGGTTCCTTTTGATATTGCAATTCTTCGGTCTGCTGTCTGTTCCGGTTCTTCAATCAGTGATTCGTAATAATTATTTTGCATCGGAACGCATAATGAAAGTTTTTCCGGTTGGTTGTGAAGTTCACGTTTTTGATTATTTCTTAAATGATAACAACCTTTGATGGCATGTGGGAGAAACCGTATTGATGCTGATTTCATATTATAAAATTACTTTACCTTTTGTTTTGACTTGCAATTAAAGCACTCCCATATAAGTAGCGCATGATGATCATCATTGTATTCATAAACGCATGTGCATTCTTTAATTTTGAATTTAATGCATGTTTTCGATTTAAATTTTGTCGTTTGGGTTGCTTTTTTCATGAAGTGATTTTTTAGCGAAAATCAGCGGTTTGTTTTTACTAAGTTTGGGAACATACGATAAACTAATAAGGATATTGATTAGCCCCATTGCTCTGACATTGCATTAGCGAGCTCAGGCTGGAATTTACTTCTTAGCTTGGGTTTGTTATGACCCGAACCAAATTGATTAATTAGGGGACGGGGATTTAATACTGTGCACCCTAAAATAAGAGGCGGGAGATTCTTCAACCAAAAACATGTACGCTTTTGAAAACGAGAACCGAATAGATGAGGACTCAATATTTGATCAGGAGCTCTCCAGTTATTATTGAGCCATCCAACGGGATTTTCAATACAAATCATTTTCCCCGGGGACTCCCATATAAGTTTTATAAGAGCAAAAGCGCGGGACATGTTTTCCTTATCGTTCTTCCAGCGCCATGTAGAAGCTATACATAAATGAGTACAAGGGGGGAACGCTATAATCATGTCCCAGTTAATGGAAAGTGCATGTTCAAGTTTTCCCTGGAGATGATAACCTGGTTGCTCAGTGGGTAAAATGTCGAGGGACATTACTTGGTGACCTTTGGCTCTGAAAGCTGCGGACACGATTCCGGAATATTCACAAGCAACAAGAATGTTCATTTGTTAAATTGGTTAAGGTAAGGAATTAAACATTTGGTAAAGTAGAACCAACGAAGATTTAATTTGTAACTTCTGATTTGGGCACCATTAGGTAATGAGTTCCAGTATGCGTCATTAATAATATTTCCATTATTAATAAATTTATTTAGGATGCGGGCACAATCTGATAATTCAGAGATGTAAAATGAAAAAAGCCGGTGACTATAGTCCCGACTGGTAGCGTAAAATTTCAATTGATAAGTCATGAGTTGAACTTAAGAAGTTGAACTATTAAATTTGATAGGGACAAAAGAAAATAAAAAATATGTCCCAAAATGGGAAAGCAATATTTTTATTAACAAAAAAATGTTGATTTATTTATTCAGGTAATAATTACTGACACGGATGCAGGAAGACCTGGGCATCCCGATGCTGTATCAATGGGTAATATTTTCAACCATGCCTTGGTATCTATAACCGGAGTAGGAAAAAGATTATAGTAAGCAGTGCCGATGTTAAATGAAACGGTTACACCATCAGGGGTAACGTTTGTAAGTGAACGGTATTTTGAACTCACATAGTAAATGCCAGGAGACATTCCATTAGTGCCGTAAACTACAATTTGGGATGCAGCATCGGTAGGGGCTATATCGAAAATAAGTTTTCCCTGAGAACCATCCGCCTTGATAATTCCGGAAAACGTTCCCGGGTCCGCTGGAATTCTTTTAACTGCCGGCACAACAAGGAAAGCCTGACCAATCAGCCATAAATTAAGATTTAAAGAAATGTAATGATTTATGCCAGTGGCAAAGTATGTATTTCCTAAAGGGTCAGTTAACGGGTAATTTAAACTATCAACTGACCACAAGGTTCTACGGGTATCGCTTAAGGCTCTCCAGTTTTGAGTTAAGTATTCAAATTGCCCTCTCCGGTCCTGCTGAAAAGCGGACTGTGGATTAGCAGGAACAACAAGGGTGCGAGCGAACGGGCCATAATGATTCCTTTGCACAACATGTCCACCAATTTTGCCGACACCATCTGTAATAAACATTCCCCATTTAATCTTCATGATCAGTCACAAAGTTTTTTGTGTAGTTTATTTCCGAAAGTGATAATTGAAGCGCAGGCAATTTTTATAAATGGATTCCTGGTGACTGCGGAAATTAATTGGAGTGCGGAACGGGATGTTATCCATAACATACAGAAAGATCCGCCTTCATTTGTATTACGTAACTTTTTAATTCTGGACTTTGACATAAGAGAATGATCTTTAAATGAACTTTAAATGTTTTTTTTATGATTAGCGGAAGCGTGTTTTAAGGTTGTGCATTGAATGTGCTGTGCTTATTTTTTGACTGTGCATTGTTTGCGCACTTCAGGGCTGACCTAAGGAGAGAAAACAAAAAAGCCACTCTTTTGAAGTGGCTTCGGTGCACTAACGTGTTATTATTTCCCCACGGGGGATTTATTTAAAACCTCAATCAGGCGGTTGTGCTGTCATCAGTCAGAGAACCGGAACGGATTCCCGAAACTTTGTTGATGGTGACGGCCTTGTAAAATATTTTCTTCCCAACTACCGGAGTTCCAAACTTTGTTTGGTACTCTGCGAAACTGTCATATGGTGTAGTTTCTGCTGCATCCATGAAAGTAACTTTGCGGAAGCGGGCTCCTGCAGTTCCGATTCCGGCCGAAAGTGGGCGTGTAGCGTACAATACTACTCCATTGTTAGCAGCTACCGGAGAAGCTGCGAACACAATTGTTTGTGCTGCGGCTGTGTTTGTTCCGATTGTCATGGCTGTTAAAGCTGTGGGCGGTGTGGCTACCGGTGGACTCGCAACGGCCGCAACTCCAACTTGAGCCAGATTTTCGTTAATCAGCAAATGCAAGTTCTTGCCGGTTGGGCTGTAGCTGTCACCAAAAATATTGTGCTTAATGAAATCCGGTGCGGCTGAGTTCCATGCATCACGTTGTGACTGGGTTAGTCCTCTCCATGCCTGAGAACGGGTTGTGAAACTTGCGCGTTGGTTTTGCTGGCTTACTGATCTCCGGTTTATAGGGGTCACTTTTGTGCGGACCGCGGCACCTTGCCTGTTCTTAGTCATTACGTGACCGCCTTGTT
>JAHFOY010000162.1 GCA_023261485.1 Planctomycetota bacterium | reverse complement strand
GCGGTCCCATGATGGGCATTGCACAGGGCAATATAGATGCGGCCGTTACTATCAAAGGAACAGGCGGTATTCTTGTATTAAAGGACGCACGACAGTGGCAATCACACGCTTGCATCCGGTGCGGTCGCTGTATTGATGCCTGCCCGTACGGACTGAATCCCAGTGAATTGAGTATCACTTGCGAGGCTAAGGAATTCAATCTGGCAATTGAGAACAATGTTATGGAATGTAAGGAATGCGGCTGTTGCAGTTATATCTGCCCGGCGAAGAGGCCTATCGTTCATCTTATTAAGTTCGCAAAGGCTGAGATCGCCAAACAAAAGGCAAAAGCACAGCCGTAACCACAAAGACACAAAGGACACAAAAAAAGAATTTGGATTTCTCAACCTAGCCCGAACGAGTCGGAAAAGACCGCAGTGGCAAGGCGCGCCTTGCCACTAATTGAAATATTTTTGCTGAAAATGTCAAAATATTTTTTGTAAGATACTGAAAAAGACTTATATGTCAAATCAAACGCAAAGTAATAACGCTTTAATTGTCAGTGCATCCCCCCATATCCGGGATATGCAGAGTATTCCCACGATTATGTGGGCTGTGGTGCTTTCTTTGATTCCAGCCGGAATCGCCGGTGTTTTTACGTTTGGATTTTATTGTCTGTATGTTGTTTTTTTAAGCTGCATAACTGCGGTTATTACCGAAGTATTCATTTTACGGTTACGAAAACTTCCGGTTTTAAATACCATCAAAGATGGCAGCGCTGTTGTTACCGGAATTTTACTGGCATACACACTGCCGCCAGGCGCGCCCTGGTATATTCCTGTCGTGGGTTCTTTCTTTGCTATCGCCATTGCAAAGCATGCCTTCGGCGGATTGGGAAACAATATCTGGAATCCCGCCCTGGCAGCGCGCGCTTTCCTGCAGGTCGCCTATCCGGCAGTTATCAACTCCGACTGGCGTACGTTGACTCAGCACGGGATACATAAGCTTTTCCATAACATAGCGCAGGTTGATGCCGATGGTAAACTGGTAGACGCCATAACAAGGGCAACGCCTCTGGCCAAAGAAGCAGGGGCAGAAACCTACCATCTTGCTCAGCTATTCATGGGGAACGTCCCCGGTTGTATCGGGGAGACCTCTGCCATCGCTTTATTGCTTGGTGGAATTTACCTGATTTACAAACGCCACATCAAATGGCAGGTTCCTGCGTATTATATCGCCACGGTCTTTGTCATGGTCTTGATTTTACCTCAACAGTCAACTGCGCCGTGGATTAAGAATCCTTTTTACCATATCTTTGCAGGGGGACTATTCCTGGGTGCGTTCTTTATGGCTACCGATATGGTTACTTCTCCCCTGACAAAACGGGGTCTAATCATCTTTGCCGTTGGCGCAGGCATATTAACGGTGCTGATTCGTTTTTATTCCGGTTATCCGGAAGGTGTATGCTATTCTATATTACTCATGAACACGGCAACGCCTCTTATTGATCGGTTCACAAAACCACGATTATACGGCACCAAGGGAAAGAAAGCGTAAGATGCAAAAGAAGATACAATACACGATGATATTGACTATTGTTTCACTTCTGGCCGCTATAGGGGTATCGTCGACTTTTATGCTCACGAAAGGCACGATCAAAAAGAAGGAATTGGCCGTTCGTACAGAGGCTTTATACAGGGTACTTCCTGGTTTGGAAGGCGCCCCGGTGGAAATCACATCATCAAACAGCTCAGACCAGGATCGTGTCTATAAGGGCCTGAACAAGTCAGGCCAAGTTGTTGGTTATGCAGCCAGCGGAGAGTCTCAGGGATATTCAAGCAGGATCAAGGTTATGGTGGGTGTTGACCCCAAACTTGAAAAGATACTTGGAATCAATATCCTTGCACAAAACGAAACTCCAGGCCTTGGCACAAAGATGACTGAGATCGAAAGCACAACCACACTGTGGAGTTTAATATACGGCAGGGAATTGAAATCAATTGACTGGGACAGCGACGAATCCTGGGAATTACCGCTCATCAGACAACCTGAAAGAATAAAAAGATATGGGTTATCAAATAAGGCGACAAGCAAGTCTCAACCATGGTTTCAGGAGCAATTTAAACGGAAGACCTACAATCAACTTGTTGTGTCGAAGGTAAAAGACGCCGAAAAGATAGTGGCCATTACAGGCGCTACGATTTCCACAAAGGCTGTGATCAAGGCGGTGCAGGACGCTATTGATAAAATCAAAGGTGTTGTGCAACCTCCGGACTGGGAAATTAAGTAGTTTGTATAAACCAACGGTATTTTGACAAATGAAAACAATCGAAGAGATCAAACCCATCGTCGAATCGTTAATATTTGCCGCCGAAGAACCAATTACACTCCGCAAACTGGTGGACATTGTTGGAGATACTGATAGCGCTCAGGTGCTTGAGGCTATCGCACAAATCAAAAATGATTATGAAACACAGGGGAGATCGTTTCAGATCGAGGAAATTGCAGGAGGCTACCAGTTATTTTCTAAACCGGAATATTACGAATGGATTGCAAAATTAAGGAAAAAATCGGGAGAGACAAAACTCTCGCAGGCATCTCTTGAGACCCTTGCGATAATTGCTTACAAACAGCCTATCCTGCGGGCAGATGTAGAATCCATCCGCGGTGTGCAGTCTGGTCAAATCATCAGGTTGCTCATGGAAAAAGACCTTGTTAAGGTTGCAGGAAGGGACGAATCGTTAGGGCATCCTTTACTCTACGGAACCACGAAAAAGTTTCTTGAATATTTCGGATTAAAGGATCTTAAAGACTTGCCAAAGATTGAGGAGTTAGAAGCCCCTTAACAAGTTTGCTGGGTTTGTTGAGTTTATTGGGTTTGTTGAGTTAAACACACGACTAACTCGATAAACCCTATAAATCCAACAAACTAAACGAGGTATTCTGAGGTGAAATTCAATCAATTACACTCATGGCGTGTAAATTACAAAAAGGCGACTCAGATACAGGAAACGTTAAGGGATTTATTAACCTTCGGAAAATATACAGGGGAAATTCATACTATAGCAGGTACCGATGTTTCTTACGACAAACTCACTGACAGCTTTTTTGCAGGGATAGTTGTATTTAAGCTGAATAAACATTTAGAAATAATTGAGGAGGCAACGGCTATGGGCAAGGCAAGATTTCCCTATATTCCCGGACTCCTTTCATTCCGCGAAGCGCCAATACTGCTCAGGGCGTTTCGCAAACTCAAAAGCAATCCGGATATCATCCTTTTTGACGGCCAGGGAATTGCCCATCCCCGGCATTTCGGCCTGGCATCGCATATGGGATTAATCCTCGGCAAGCCATCCATCGGATGCGCAAAAAGCCGGCTGGTAGGCGAATACAGCAGTGTGGAAAATACCGCTGGGGCATACTCAAAACTTGTCTATGGAAATAAAGTCGTTGGGGCTGTTCTCAGAACGAAAAAAAATACGAAACCCATCTTTGTATCTCCCGGCCACAAAACGAACCTGTCATTTGCGATACGTATTGCCATGAAAACCTGCCGGGGTTATCGCATTCCTGAACCAACACGGCAGGCTCATTTGCTGGTAAATAAATTGAGAAGAACGTCACAATTATCTATAAAGTGAGGACATTTCGCCTATGAAAATAAAAGCCGTAATCTTTGATTTGGATGACACATTGTACGACTGCTCAGGTTCGCTTATAGATGCATCCAGGAGGCGTGCAGCCAAGGCGCTGGTTGAGGCGGGGCTGCCAGTCTCGGAAGAAGAGGTATATCAGTTGCAAAAGGAACTCACGGAAAAATATGGCCCGTATCACCACATATTTAATGAAATCGTGAACAAGTACAATGCAGATAGTAAATTGGTAAACATCGCTTACAAGGCGTACAATAGCAGCGAGGTCTCTGAGATAAAACTGTTTCCCTATGTCATCCCAACTCTCAAAGAATTAAAGGAAAAGGGCTACAAACTATTTCTGCTAACCGTGGGCGTTCACGAACGGCAGGAAAGAAAGATAAACATACTTGGCTTAAAACCGTACTTTGACGAAATAGTAATCAGCGACCAGGAAATAGGTCTTCCCATGGAAGATTGCATGCGCGACCTTATTGGAAGACATAACATCAACTCCAGAGAGGCCGTTATGGTGGGCGACAGGGTGCGGGAAGAACTCAGAATTGCAAAATCACTCGGCATGACCACCATCCAGATGCTCCACGGGAGGTTTAAAAACGAACCTGCGGTGAATGACTGTGATAAACCAGACTACAAGATCAAGCGTATTTTCCAGATAACCACGATTCTCCAGCTCCAGAATATGGGAAAAACGCCCGACAGGCTTAAGATACTTGCTATTGGAGGCGGCACAGGGCTTCCCATCATGCTGGAAGGTTCCAAGACTTACAGTAAACATCTTTCTGCCGTGGTAACCGTTACCGATTCCGGCAGGAGTTCCGGCGTATTGAGGGAAGAGTTTGGAATCCTGCCGCCGGGAGATGCGAGAAACTGCCTTGTGGCGCTTTCGGAAACGGAAGAACAGGAACGGGAACTCTACCAATTATTTCAATACAGATTCAACAGAGGTTCGCTGGATGGCATGAGTCTTGGAAATTTGTTGATGGCTGCTTTGACCGATATTACAGGCAGTTTCGAACAGGCCATTAAAAAGGCCAGCAAGATATTGCATATCCGTGGAAAGGTGCTCCCCTCTACCCTTGCCAATACCCATATTTGTGCAGAACTGGAAGATAACACCTACGTGGAAGAAGAATTCAATGTGCGTGCAGTTGGAAAGTCGCCTATAAAAAATGTCTTTCTGAAATCCAACGACGTGCCGCCGTTTCCGGAGGCTGTAGAAGAAATTCTCAAGGCCGATATTATTGTCATTGGGCCTGGAAGCCTTTATACAAGCCTTATAACAAACCTATTGGTTTCGGGTATCAGGAATGCCATCCGGAACAGCAAGGCCACCAAGATATACGTCTGCAACATTGTTACCCAGCCGGGACAAACAGACCACTACAAAGTCTCAGAGCACATCAATGCCGTTACGAAATACCTTGGAGAAGGTGTATTGGATTACGTCATCGTGAATAACAACATCCCTCGCAAGGATATCCTGGACAAATATCAAAAGGAAGGCGCCGGGGTTGTTTTAATGGACGAAGGCGTTTATAATCTCAATGTAAACGTCAAAAAGGCCGACCTGGTCGAAGACTTCAATCAAAAGCGCGTCCTCTGGGAAAAGCAAGACCTGCTCCGGCACGATCCCGATAAACTTGCCGACTCGGTTTGCAGGGTATATGCAAATTTGCCGTTATTGACGATAAGTTAATAATAGGAATGAGCCGGCCTAAATGAAAATATAAAAAAATATTTTACAACAATCGTTAACTAAAAAATCACTTCAACCATTCGTCTTCTGCTATTTCACAATGAGATCTTAGATGTACTACCTGTGCCATTAATTCACCCATAATAGCATCGAATTGATTAACGGAATCAATATGGAAATTAGGAATAAGGTCGCATGAATCTGTTTAAGAATTTATCAAT